>DASTSX010000032.1:0-16555 GCA_035760455.1 Gemmatimonadaceae bacterium
CTTCGCCGGCGTACGCGACCTCTGGCTCAAGCACGAGGGGCACAACCCGAGCGCCTCATTCAAGGACCGCGGTATGACCGCCGCGCTGACCCAGGCACGCCGCATCGGCGCCCTCGCCGTCGCGTGCGCGTCGACCGGGAACACGTCGGCATCGCTCGCGGCCTACGCGGCACAGGCCGGCATCCCGGCGTTCGTGCTCGTTCCCGAGGGGCGCGTCTCGACCGGCAAGCTCGCGCAGACGCTCGCCTATGGCGCGCACATGATCCGTCTGCGCGGCGACTTCGACGACTGCCTCGAGCTGGCGCGGGAGGCCTCCGAGCGGCTCGGCGTCTACCTCGTCAACTCCCTCAATCCGTTCCGGGTCGAGGGGCAGAAGACGATCGTGCTCGAGCTGCTCCAGCAGCTCGGCTGGGAGGCGCCCGACTGGATCGCGCTTCCCGCGGGCAACCTCGGCAACACCGCCGCGTTCGGAAAAGCGCTCCGCGAGGCCCACGGGCTCGGGCTGATCGACCGCGTCCCGCGACTGCTCGCGGTGCAGGCGGCGGGAGCGGCGCCCTTCGCCGCGGGCTTCTCGGACGATTTCGCGACCCGCCGCCGCGTGCGCGCGGAGACGGCGGCGACCGCGATCCGGATCGGTGATCCCGCCTCGTGGGACCGCGCCGTCGACGCCATCCGTTTCTCCAACGGCCACGTCGCCGCGGTGAGCGACGCCGAGATCTTCGCCGCGAAGCGCGTGATCGACGGCTGCGGTGTCGGGTGCGAGCCGGCCAGCGCGGCCAGCGTGGCGGGCGTCCGGCTGCTCGCGGAGCGCGGGATCATCGGCGCCGACGAGCGTGTCGTGGCCGTGCTCACGGGCCATCTGCTCAAGGACCCCGACGCCGCCCTCGCCGCGCGCGTGGCGGGAGGGCTCGGCGCGGACGAGCCCCTGACGCGCGACGAGGCGCTCGCCCATCTCGGACGGGTGCTCGCGAAGTCCTGATCGCCGCGACACGATGCTGCGGCTCGGCGAAAACTTCGCCGAGATCGGCGGATGCGGTGACGATCTTGCATAGCGCGCCCCGACGCGCCGTTCATCGAGGGGATGCTCGGCATGCGAGCCGTACGAGGAGCGCGATGCATTCGATGCGGGACGACCGCGACCACGCCGCGCGGAGAGCACTCGAGACCGCGACCCGCATGGTCATGGACGCGCACGGAAACGAATGGATCGTCCGTGAGGTGGCCACGCCCCAGACCTGGGCGCACGGCGATCGCTGCCTGATCTTCAGCTCGCCCTCGATCGTGCGGCGCGTCTGGCGCTACCCCGACGCCTGGGCGCAGCTCTCGACGTCCGACCTCCTCGCGCTGGTCGGGGACACCAGGCCCGCCTAGCCGGCGCGCGCGCGACGCCGCGTCACGCGGCCGATGCCGCCGACGCGCTCGCGAGTCTGGCCATCAGCAGGTAGCACGGCTTCGTCGTATCGACGAGATGCGCCTCCTGCGGGTCCACCGATTCGACGTAGGTGCGCAGCGCGTCGGGCGAGACCATCTGCTTGGTGACGACGAGCGTCGTCGTCGACACGCGGCGGCCGGTCTCGTCGCGGAGCTCGAGGTTCAGATCCTCGTAGCGCTCGAGCACCAGCCGGAAGTGGTGGATGCGCGGCGCCTCGTCCAGCAGCCGCTCCATCTCCGCCTCGTGCTCGCGCCACGTCGGGTGGAGATACGCGTCCTGCGTGGGGATCACCTCGTCCACGAGCGTGAGCGCCGGGGGTGCGGAGAGCTCGGCGATGATCGGCTCGACGGCGTCGAACGCCGCCATCGGAACGAGGTGCCACGCACTGGTGCCGGCGGGTAGCTCGTCGCTCGGAAAGGCGGCGCCCGTGTAGCCGAGCACTCTGCCGTGGCTCACCAGCGTGTAGTGCAAAGTCATCGCGACTCGCTCCGAATGCGCGTTGTGTGTCGCGTGACGATTCGACGACTCACGCGTAACGCCACGCGAGTCGGACGGGCTCACTCACCCCACACGCTCCGCTCGTTCAGCGTGAACAGCGCCGACCGGATGTCGAGCGCGATCGTGCGGAAGCGATTCGCGCTCGCCGGCGAGATCGGTGCGCGCGAGAAGAGCACGACCGCGAACAGCTCCCCCGACCGCAGGACGCCCCCGAACCCGACGACCGAGCGGATGGCGTACGGGATCACGAACTCGTCCTGCGCCGGGATGGCGGGGCTGCCGAGCGCCTGCTCGACGTGGAACACGTCGTACGTGCGCGGCTCGGCGGCGGCGGGCGGCGGCGTCGCGCCGGCGACGACCGACTCGAGGTCGATCCCGAGATCCTCGATCAGCCGCGCGATCATCGGGGCGGCCCGCACGATCTCCGCGCTCGGCAACGGGATGGCGCGGTGGCCCCGGGAATGGTGCCGCGAGTTCCACGCGGGCTCGTCGCCGGCCGTGCCCATGAGCACGAGGCAGCGCATGTCGCCCGGCGGGGGCGCCGTCATCCGCGCCGCCTCGGCGGCGAAGCGCTGCAGCGCTGGCTCGAGCGCATCGTAGCGCTGCGTGGCGTAGAACCGCGCCAGCACGCAGGTCCGGGAGCCGCTGCGGAGATCGACGCAGTGATCGTAGAAGTACCGAGCGATCGTCCCCGCCGCGGACTCGAGCGTTCGGCACTCGCGCACGGCACGGCGCAGCGCGATCCCGGTGCGCAGCATCGCGCCGAGCGTGAAGTCGCTGACGTCGAGCGGCCCGAAATCCGGCGTGGTGGTCATGCGGACACGGTGGCGGAGCGGTTGCGGGCTCTTCCCTATTTCCGTATGGAAGGTAGTCTGTCCATCCGGGGTCGCTTCACTTCCCACCCTGAGCCGGTCGACCTCGCGCGCGCCGGATCGGATCGGCGAGCTGTTCGGCAAGCATCGTGCATCCAGTGACAGGAAATGACGGCTGATCAGGATCCGGGGATCGTTCCGAAGGCAGTCGACCGCTCGACGCGCTCTCCCGCCTCGGCGCTCGCGCCTGCCGTCGATCCGAGCCTCGACGCCAGCCCGGCGCATCCGGCGGCGGCGACCCCCGATCTCCAGCGCACCGCGGACGCCGTGGAGAGCCGGCGGGGGCGCTCGATCGAGGTCACGATCCTTACTACGCTGGCCCTGCTCTACACGCTGTACTTCGCGCGCGAGTTCCTCGTCCCTATCGTCTTTGCGGTGCTGCTCAACTTCCTGTTGAGCCCCATCGTGCGGCGCATGCTCCGGTGGCGCATCAAGCCACCGGTCAGCGCGGCGATCCTCGTGCTCGTGCTCATCTTCGTGCTCGCCGAGGGCGCGTATCAGCTGGCCGGCCCGGCGCAGCGATGGGCCATGACGGCACCGCAGAGCTTCGCCCGCGCCGAGGAGCGACTCCGGTCGATCATCCGGCCGGTGCAGCAGGTGACGCAGAACGTCGAGCGCGCCGCGGACGCCGTGGCGTCGCAGCGCGACCGCGCGCCGAGCGTCATCGTGCACACGGGACCCAGCGTCTCTTCGCGACTGTTCGGCACGACACAGCGCATCGCCGCCGGCCTGCTCGAGGTGTTCATCCTGCTGTACTTCCTGCTCGCCGGGGGCGACCTCTTCCTCCAGAAGCTGATCAAGGTGCTGCCGCACTTCGGCGACAAGGTGAAGGCGGTCGAGATCGCGCGGGCGACCGAAGCGGCCGTGTCGGCCTATCTCTCCACCGCATTCGTGGTCAACCTCGTCGAGGGCGCCGTCGTGGCGGGGGTGTTGTGGCTCCTCGGCATGCCGAACGTGCTGCTGTGGGGCGCGCTCGTGACGTTGTTCGAGTTCGTGCCGTATCTCGGCGCGCTGGCGGCGACGATCGTGCTCACCGTGGCGGGGCTCACGACCTTCCCCGAGCTCTCGCGCGCATTGCTCATCCCCGGGAGCTTCCTGGCGATCAACCTGCTCCAGGCGAACCTGGTGTCGCCGATGCTGCTCGGCCATCGTCTCACGCTCAACCCGGTCGCGATCTTCGTCGGGCTCGCGTTCTTCTTCTGGATCTGGGGGGTGCCGGGCGCCTTTCTCGCCGTGCCACTGCTCGCGTCGCTCAAGATCTTCTGCGACCACATCGAGTCGCTCGCGGCGATCGGCGAGTTCCTCGGCCAGCGGGACGAGGAGGAGCGTCGCGCGACGGCGCGGCTGTCGGTGGTCTATCGCAGGCAGTGAGTTGGTGAGTTGGATAGCGAGTCGGTTGGTCCGACCGACGAGCCCACGATCCAACTCACAACTCACCATCGCTTGAGGACCTTCGCCAACCGCTCGACGATCAGCTTCGTGTCCGTCTCGCCAGGCGCGAGATCGGCGTCGACGAGCGTCGGCTCGGCGCCGGGCTCTCGCTCCACCGTCACACGCCAGCCGACGGATGGGCCGCCACAGCGCGCGACCGCCCCCGAGCGCAGATGCGCGGTGACGAGCCCCGAGAAGCCGTACTCGACGATGCTTCCTTTGAGCTTGCGCTGCAGCCCGGCGGCGACGCTGTGACCGCGCTCGTGCGCGATCGCCGCGGCATCGCTGATCGCGTGCTCGAAGGTCGAGCTCATCACGTCGGGCGGGAGCTCGAAGTTCGCCAGCGGATCGTCGTCGGACGGGATCGGCATCTCGCGGATGAGGGGGAATCCCAAGATGCGGAGTTCCTGGCGAGCGGACCAGAGTGAATCTTCGCGCGCCGGTTGTCTCAGCGAATGGTGAACGGCTCCGCTTGCATGCAGGCGGTCGGCTTCACGCCGCCGCGCTGCCACCCGACGACGTCGAGCGTCCCCTGGAGCAGCAGCATCGCCGCGAGCGCGAGTCCGCCCGTCGCCCAGCGGGGCGCGCGACCGGTGCTGCGCACGATCCACCAGCCGCCGGCGGCCATCAGTGACTCGAGCGCGAAGTCGAGCGCAGGATACCGGTAGAGTCCCAGCCCCACGATCTCCCCGCCCGGCCAGAACAGCTTGCGCCCCGTGACGAAGTCGAGGGGGAGGTGGACCAACACCAGCACCGTCGCCAGGAGGCCGGTCGCGCGGTGGCTCGTGACGAAGTACACCACGGCGCCGGTCACGACCGCGATCAGCATCGCGGCCGGCACGGTGTGGGAGTAGAGCCCGTAGGGGTTGCAGACGTCGGCCAGCACGAAGAGCGCGTCCACCCCGTCGGGCGCCATCGCGGCGCCGAGCAGCCAGAAGAGCGAGCCGTCGCGCCGGCCCGCGTACGCGGCGCCCGCGACCCCGAGGTGTCCGGCGATCAAGCCAGGAAGCGCCGCACTTCCTCGAGCAGCCTCCGCGGCGAGACCGGCTTGCTGAGATAGGCATCGCTCCCCGCGGCGAACGACGCATCGCGATCGCCCGTCCCCGCGAGCCCCGTGACGACGATCACCGGGATGTCGCGCGTCTCCATCTGGTCTCGCACCGCCCGGACCGCGTTCCAGCCGCTCGTGCCCGGCATCGTGACGTCCATCAGGATCAGACCGGGCCGGTCGGTGCGCGCGCGCGCGATCGCTTCCGCGCCGTCGCACGCCTCGATCACCGCGTATCCGGCGTTCGTGAGGATGTCGACGTAGAGCGCGCGCTGGTCGGGATTGTCGTCGGCGACCAGCACGGTGCGGCCGGGGGGTGCGGACATGCGACGAAGTTAACGGCGCTCTCCGGCTCGGGGAGAGTCCGCTGCAGGTCGGGCGACGCAGTGGCACGCGAATGCGCGCCGGCGCAGTTCATGCCTCCGTCCGCTTCCATGCTGCTCTCCCCCAAGTACCTGCCACGGCTCGCCGCCATCGTCGGCCTGTTCACGCGCTACGGGTTGCGCGACGTGGCCCGTCAGCAAGGGTTGCTCGCAGTGCTCGGAAGCGACGCAGCAGAGCTGCCGCCCGAGGAAGCCACCGAGCGGCACGAGCAGGCCGTCTGTTTCCGGAAGCGGTTGGTCGAGCTCGGACCGGCCTACGTGAAGCTGGGCCAGGTTCTCTCCACCCGTCCGGATCTGCTGCCGGAGCCGTACATCCGGGAGCTCGAGCGCCTGCAGGACGACGTCGGCCCGATCGCCCTCGAGGACGTCGAGCGCACGATCGAGGAGGAGCTCGGCGGCCGCTTGAGCAAGCTGTTCGACCGGTTCGAACCCACGCCGCTCGGCACCGCCAGCCTGGGGCAGGTGCACGCGGCCGAGCTGCGCGGCGGGCGCGAGGTGATCGTGAAGGTGCAGCGCCCGAACATCCGTGCCGCGCTCGCCGAGGATCTCGAGTTCTTCCACGAGCTCGCGTCGTTCATGGCGGCGCACACGAGCGTCGGCTCGCGGGTGGACGTCATCGGCGTGATCCAGCAGCTCGAGCGCGCGCTCGCCGACGAGCTGGACTACCGCGTCGAAGCGCGGAACGCCGCGTCGCTCCGGAAGTCGCTCGCCGAGTTCCCCCGGCTGCTCGTCCCCAAGGTGATCGAGGCATACACGACCGAGCGCGTACTGACGATGGAGCGCGTGCACGGCGTCAAGGTGCACGCCGTGCCGCGCGTCGCGCGGCTCGAGCACGACTTCACCGCCGTCGCCGACGAGCTGACGCGCGCGTATCTGAAGGGCATCACGATCGACGGCTTCTTTCACGCCGATCCGCATCCCGGCAACGTGTTCGTCGTGCTGCCCGGCATGCGCAATCCGCGCACGCCCGCCCAGGTGGCACGCGACGATCGCCGCGGGGAGGAGCGCCCCGGTGTCACGCCGATGGCGCGCGTCGAGGCCGAAGCGGTGCGTGCGGCCACCCCGGAGCCGGAGGACGTCGACGCGCGGCTGGCGCTGGTCGATTTCGGCATGACCGCCCGCCTCTCCAGCACGATGCGCGAGAAGGCGACGCGGCTGCTGATGGCGCTCGGCGACCATCGCGGCGACGACGTCGCCACGACGCTGATCGAGATGGGCGAACCCAACGCCGACTTCGACCGCGTCGGGTACGTCCGCGAGATCGCGACGCTCGTCGCGCGCAACGTCGAGCTCACGGCCGCCGAGGTGCAGGCGGGACGACTGCTGTTCGACGTGATCGACGTCTCGTTCCGCAGTGGGCTCCGGCTCCCCGCCGAGATGACCCTGCTCGCCAAGGCGCTGTTCAACCTCGACGGCGTCACGCGCGCGCTCGAGCCCTCGTACACGCCGCTCGACACGATCCGCGAGTTCGGCAACCAGATCGCCATGGCCCGCGCGCAGCGCGACATGTCGCCGCGCCGCGTCTATCAGATCGCGATGGAGAGCGGCGACCTCCTCGCCGCGCTTCCGCACCGGCTCGATCGCATCACGCAGCGGCTGGCCGACAACGATCTCGGTGCGCGCGTCGACGTCCCGCAGCTGCCGTCGCTCATCGTCGCCCTGCAGAAGGTGGCGAACCGCGTGTTCTCAGGCCTCGTCCTCGCCGGACTGCTCATCGCCAGCGCGATGCTGCTCCCCTACTGGCGCACGCTCGGCACCGCGGGCTTCGTGATCGCCGCGGTGCTGGCGCTGTACATCGTGCTTTCAATCATCGTGAGCGATCGACGGCGAGGGTAAATCGGTGAGTTGGTGAGTTGGATAGGGAGCTGGTTGGTCGGTTGATTGGTGGGTTGAACCGCGAACGGCCACGAACCGGCGCGGAGATCTCTCAGCGGAGTCTCCAGACTGGTTCGTGGCAGGTGCCGTTCAACTCACTCAGAAGCCGACCAACGAGCCCACCATCCACCTCACCAACTCACCGCCGTCCGCGTACGACAGTTGCATCCCCGCCCGCCATGGCGCACCCCTTTCGAACTCCGATCGCGCGCCGCGCGGCGTCGGCGATCATTGGCATCGCCGGGCTCGCCATGGCGTGCGGACGGAGCAGCACCGAGCCCAACGTCGATCCCGCCGAGTCGCGCGTGGCGACCGTCGCGGCTCAGGTCGCCCAGGTCGCGGCCGCGATGACGGGCCAGGATGCGCCGATGGCCGATGCGCAGCAGGAAGGGAAGGTCATGGGGTTCGACACCCATACCTATCCGGGTGACAAGACGATGGCCGCGTGGAAGGCCGCGCCCGGTGCGCCGTACCGTTGGGTCGGCTTCTATCTCCCCGCGCCCTGCCATCGCGACCGGTCGTGGAGCGGCAAGCGCCAGACGCTCGTGGACATGGGCTGGGGGCTCGCCGTCGTCTACGTCGGCCAGCAGACCTGGGGACGGAACCCGCGCCCGCTCTCGGCTGCCCGCGTGGCGGCACTCATGAAGAAGGGCAAGTCGTGCAACGCCGACTTCGTGACCGCGGCACGTGGACGCATCGAGGCCGATGACGCGATCGTCGCGACGGAGCGCGAGGGATTTCCCCTGCGCTCCATCGTGTTCCTCGACATCGAGCGGATGGAGAAGATGCCGCCCGTGATGCGCCAGTACTATCGGGCCTGGACGCGGCGGCTGCTCGAGGACGGACGCTATCGGCCGGGCGTGTACGTGCATGCGCACAACGCGCAGACGGTCTACGACGACGTGAAGGCCGAGTTCGCCGCCGCGGGCGTCACGGAGGAGCCACGCATCTGGGTCGCCAGCGGTCGCGGCTGGGAGGAGGGCAAGGCGCCGCAGGACGTCGGCTTCGCCTTCGCGGGCGTCTGGCAGGGGGTGATCGACGTCGCGCGCACCGTGGCCGACATCAAGCTCCCGCTCGACGTGAACGTGTCGACCTGGAGCTCGCCCTCGGACCCGGAATCGCCCGCCGAGCTTCCGGGCATGGAGGCGATCGAGCGCGCGGGCGAGTGAAGGCGCCGAGCAATCCGCTCCCGCGCTTCGGACGTATGAAGGGTGTATCCGGACGATGGGCACCACTCGGGACCGATCCGGGTATACTCTCCGCCGGCACGACGTGCGGCGTCCATTCTCGAGGAGCATCGCCATGTCACACCGACCGGGCCGCGCCACGCGCGCCCTGCTGCTCGCCCTCCTGGCATCCGTGGCTGCCGCCGCCGCACCGCGCGCTTCCGCGCAGGCGACCGCGCGCAGCGTGAACCGAGATCGCAAAGTGACCACGACCTATACGAAGCCGAGCGATGAGGAGCTCAAGAAGAAGCTCTCGCCGATGCAGTACCGCGTGACCCAGCACGAGGGCACCGAGCCGCCTTTCCGCAACGAGTACTGGGACAACCACGAAGCCGGCATCTACGTGGACGTCGTCTCCGGCGAGCCGCTCTTCAGCTCTCTCGACAAGTACGACTCCGGCACCGGGTGGCCGAGCTTCACGCGCCCGCTCGTACCGCAGAACATCAAGACGAAGACCGACCGCACGCTCGGCATGGCGCGCACCGAGGTGCGCTCCGCGCATGCCGATTCCCACCTCGGCCACGTCTTCGACGACGGCCCGCGTCCGACCGGGCTGCGCTACTGCATGAACTCCGCGTCGATGCGGTTCATCCCGGTGCGCGAGCTCGCGGCACAGGGGTACGGGGAGTACGTGAAACTGTTCCGGTAGCGCGGGTGCGCTGTGCGCTTGGCACGTTGAGCTAGCGACCTCGGGAGGCCACGGCGTCCCGAGGTCGCTGCGCATCGCGCATCGCGCAAAAGCGCATCGCCCTAAAGCGAATCCGCCAGGAGGGGGCTCCCGGCGGACTCTGCGCCGATGTCTGTCGAAGACGGACGGTGGCGTAAAACTTTGTTCCGCAGTTTGTGCGCCATCTTCCGCCGGGGGCGTCGATCGGCCAGTGTGTGCGCGGTTCGGCGGGTGGAGCAGCCATTGCATCGACGCTTCCGCTCGCCGGCTCCTCACCCTCGACCCGACTCATGCGATTCGCGTCCGTCGCTCTCGTCCTCATACTCGCCGCGGCCTGCACGCGCCCGGTCGCGACCGCGCCCCGGCCGGTGGCCGGCGCGCGCGCCACCCCCGCCCCGGCGCCGCGCCTTGCCGCCGTCGATGCCCTCGTGCCCGCACCGCCGATCGCCGTCGGGCTCGACCCCGAGCTGCCGGCACGCCTCGACAGCATCGTCCGCGCGGGACTCGACCAAGGGGCCGCGCCCGGTGCGGCGCTCGCCGTCGGACGGTTCGGCCGACTCGTGCACCTCAAGGGATACGGCGCCATCGACTACGCCGCGGGCGCGCCGACCGCGGACCCGACGACGATCTACGACCTCGCCTCGCTCACCAAGGTCGTCGCCACCACGACGGCGGCGATGATCCTGGAGGAGGAAGGAAAGCTGGATCTCTCGCGCACGGTGCAGAGCTACCTGCCCGAGTTCGACGCCCCCGACAAGGCAGCGATCACCGTCCGCATGCTGCTCACACATCGCGGCGGGCTCGAGGCGTTCGCGCCACTCTGGCGCCAGGCGAAGGGACGCGCCGAGTACCTCACGCAGATCAACGCGCGCCCACTCAAGGGCGCGCCGGGCTCGCTGGTCGTCTACAGCGACTGGGATTTCGTCCTGATGGGGATGATCATCGAGCGCATCACCGGCACGACGCTCGACGCGTTCACCGCGACGCGTGTGTTCGGGCCCCTCGGCATGTCGTCGACGCGCTTCGCCCCCGACACGACCGACTCGGCGCTCATGGGTCGCGTCGTGTACACCGCGCTCGACACGCTGCGTGGTCAGCTGCACGGCAGCGTGCACGACCCGAACGCGTGGGCACTCGGCGGTGTGGCGGGACACGCGGGGCTGTTCGGATCGGCGCGCGATCTCGCCGTGTACGCGCAGATGCTGCTCAACGGCGGCACCTACGCGGGCACGCGCATCGTCAAGCCGAGCACGGTCGCGCGCTGGACCACGTCGCAGGATCCGGCATCCAGCCGCGCCCTCGGCTGGGACACGCCGTCGGCCGTCTCGAGCGCGGGCCGGTACTTCTCGCCGCGCAGCTTCGGCCACACCGGCTACACCGGCACGTCCATGTGGGTGGACCCGGAGCGGGGGCTGTTCGTCGTGCTGCTCACCAATCGGGTGAACTCGCGCGGCGAGGCGACGCGCCACGTTCAGCTCCGCCGCGACGTGACCGACGCCGTGCAGTCGTCGATCCGCGACGCGCCGCTGGTGGACTGGGAGGCGCGCCGCTAGCGGCGTGCGCGCCTAGTCGTCGGCCGCGCCGAGCTCTCCGGTGCACTCCGCCACGAGCCCCTGGCGCAGCCGGTCGGTCTGCTGGCGGTTCGCCATGTCACGCAGCGCGGTGAAGCGCGCGGCCAGCGGCGCGAACTGCCGCACCATCGAGTGCTCGCCGAACCGGTCGACGATCGACCACACCTCGGACTCGCCCGCCGCGACCTCGGCGCCGCAGTCGCCGACGAGCCAGGCGGCGCTGTAGACGTCCATTGCCTCGAGCCGCTCGACCGCCGCGCGGAATCGGGCGAGGGCGAGCGTGCCCGCGCCATCCTGGATCGCGAGCCGGATGAGCAGCGATTCCAGCCGCTCGCGACCCTGGAACCACCATTCCTCGCGCGTGCCGAGGATGCGGTGCGCCGCGGCGAGCGCGGTCCGGGCGCCCGAGACGTCGGTCAGCCGAAGCGCCGCGAGGCCGAACCCGGCGTGCGCGCCGATCGCGATGTCGTCGGCGCCGAGCTGCTCGGCGAGCGTCGCGGTCTCGCGGTAGAGCGACGTCGCGGCATCCATGTCCCCCCGCTCGCCCTCGAGGTTCGCGAGGTTGTACAGCGCGGCCAGCCGGTTCGAGTTGTTCCGCAGCGTCGTGTACAGGCGCAGCGCCTCGTGGAAGGCGTGGTGCGCGGCGGTGAAGTCTCCGCGCCGCAGCTCGATCACGCCGAGGTTCATCGACGCGGCGGCGGCGATCTCCAGCGCCTGCGACTCCATCGCGAGCTTGAGCGCGGTGCGAAACGCCTCCACACCAGCGAGGTCGTCGCGCGTGCGCATGCGCGCCACCCCGAGCGCGAGGAATCCGCGCGCCTCCATCAGCGGATCGGCGCGCCGGCGTGCGAGCGCGATGAGCTGCAGCATCAGCTCGATCGCGTCGCGCGGGCGCACGCCCAGCACCGTGTGCGCGAGCCGGTGCATCGCTTCCGCGATCAGCGCCTCGTCGCCACTCTGCTGCGCCAGGCGCTGCGCCTCCTCGGCGATCTCGATCGCCTCGTCCATCCGACCGAGCCGCTGCAGCGTCTGGACGAGCAGCGATCGGGTGCGGACGATCGCCGCCGGCGCGCCGAGGCGCTCGGCCGCGGCGAGCAGCTCGCGGCATTCGCTCTCCATCTCGCGCACGCCCTGGCCCATGCGCAAGCGCGCCTGCGCGCGGCGCTGCTGCAACGGCAGCGCGCGCTCGGGCGTCTCCAGCACGCTCGGCATCGCGAGCATCGCGTCGCAGGACCGCTCCACGTCCGCCCATCGCCCCGACAGCTCGGCCGCGACGGCGAGATCGTGGTGGACGGCGAACCGCTCCTCGTCGGTCGAGGCATGGCTCAGCGCGAGCTTGAGGAAGTCGGTGGCGACGTCGAGCGCGTGCAGCTCCAGCGCACGCGTCGCGGCGCGCGAGCACCAGGCGTACGCCTTGGCGGAGTTCCCGCTGCGCGCGTACAGCGACGCGATCCGATCCACCGCGTCGGGGGTGCGCGTGGCGAGCAGGTCGGCCACGCGCTCGTGCGTGAGCCGCTGGCGCGCCGGGCTCACCGACGTGAGCACGGCGTCGACGAGCAACACGTGCGCGAACTGGTAGCTGTCGTCGTCCAGCTCGCGCGCCGGCTCCAGCACCGACGCCGCGAGCCCCGCGTCCACCGCGTCGAGCACCGCATCCACCGACACGCTCGCCGCGTCGGCGAGCAGTCCGATGGGGAACGTCCGGCCGATCGCCGCCGCGGTGACCAGGATGCGCAGCGCCTCCGGCGGCAGCCGGTTGAGGCGCCGGCCGACGAGATCCGACATGCCCGCCGGAAGCTGGAGTACCGACGGCAGCGTCCAGACCCACGTCCTGCCGTTGTGCGTGAAGGCGTTCTCCTCGGCCAGCGCGCGCATGAGCTGCGTCACGAGGAACGGATTGCCCTCCGTGCGCCGGAGCACGAAGTCGAGGAGGTCGTCGCCCAGCTCGGCGCGGTGCAGTGAGCCGTGCAGCCACTCGCGCACCTCGTCCGCGGTGAGCCGCTCGAGGCGGCGCTCCCGCGTCCGCTCGTCGCGGGAAAGCCGCTGCCGGCGCTCCCGCACGGCGCCGAACGTCGCCTCCTCGCTGCGGACGGTGAGCGCGATGAGCACTCGCTCCGTGGTGAGCTGCGCCAGCACGTGCTCGAGCACGTCCCAGCTCGCCGAGTCGGCCCAGTGCATGTCCTCCAGCACGAGGGCGATCGGCCGCAGATTGCTCGCGCCGCGCAGGAAGGCGACGATCTCCTGCGTCAGGACGAAGCCCTGCGTCGCGTCGAGCGGCGGCGGCGGCGTTCGTCCCGCCTCGCCCTGCAGCGACGGCACGAGACGCTCGAGCATCGGCCACGACCGTGCCGGGCCGATCCCCTGGTCGAGCAGCGCCTGGATCACCTCCACCCACGCGCGGTACGGAGCGCGGCTCTCCGTCTCCAGCGAGCGGCCGGTCACCATCACCGCGCCCCGCAGCCGCGCCTCGGGCAGCAGCTGGCGCAGCAGCGTCGACTTGCCCACTCCTGCCTCGCCGATCACGACGTAGAGCTGCGGCGATCCCTGGACGCTCTGGTCGAGCGAGGCCACGAGCGAGCGCATCTCGGCGCCGCGACCGACGAACCGCGTGAAGTTGAGCTCCGGCGGACCTTCCGTCGCCGCTCCCGCGAGCACGACCTTGTCGCGTCCATCGCGCTTCGCGTCGAACAGCGCACGGTCGGCCGCGGTGAACAGCGTCTCGAACGACTCGCCGTGGAGCGGCGCCGTGGCGACGCCGATCGACAGCGTCACGTGCATCGACTGCCCCGGGGCCTCTCGCAGCGGGATCGCCATCGCGCCGGCGGTCGCGCGCATCTTGTCGGCCAGCGCGAACGCGGCGTCGCCCCCGAGGCCGGGGAGCAACGCCACGAACTCGTCGCCCGCGTACCGGCCGACGTACTGCCCCGGCCGGAGATGCTCGCGGATCAGTCCGGCGACGAGGCGCAGCGCGTCGTCGCCGGTGAGGTGGCCGAAGTTGTCGTTGACCGACTTGAACTGGTCGACGTCGATGACGAGCAGCGAGACGGTGGCGTTGGTGCGCCGTCGTTCGGCCAGCACCGCCGACGTGACGTTGACGAACGCGCGACGCACGAGCACGCCCGTGAGGTCGTCCTCCTCGGAGACGGTGACCGCCGTCTGCGCGCCGGTGCGGCGCTTCTCGCGCTTGCGCTCCGATGTGCGGGGAAGGTTGAGCGTGCCGCGGCGCACCAGCTCCTCGAACTTGGCGAACAGCTGCGGATCGAACTGCCGGCCCGATTCGCGGCGCATGATCTCCATCGCCTCGAGATGCGAGAACGCCTGCTTGTAGCTGCGCTCCGTCGTCAGCGCATCGTACACGTCGGCGATGCAGAGGATGCGCGCCGCGAGCGGGATGTCGTCGCCGGCGAGACGGTCGGGATAGCCGTGCCCGTCCCACCGCTCGTGGTGGCTCCGCACCATCGGCGTGACGTCCCACGGAAACGCCACCTCCGCGAGCATCTCCACACCGGCCGCGGGGTGCAGGCGCATGAGCGCCCATTCGTCGTCGGTGAGCTGCGCGGGCTTGTTGAGCACGTCGGCCGGCACGATGAGCTTGCCGACGTCGTGCAGCAGGGCCCCGATGCGGAACCAGAAGAGCGACGTCGCGTCGAACCCCGCCTTCACGGCCAGCGCGCCGGCGAGATCGGCCACGCGCTCGCAGTGCCCCTGCGTGTGCTGATCCTTCGACTCGATCGACTCGCCCCACTGGCGCACGACGTCGAGGAAGTCGCCTTCGAGGCGCGCCATGCGACGGCTCACGTCGGCCAGCTCGTGGCGCGCCCGGAGCTGCGTGAAGCACGAGTGCGCGCGGTTGAGCGCCTGCAGCGTCTCCCGGCTGCGGCCGAGCCGGTCGAACAGCTCCGCCAGCTCGCGGTTCACGTCGCCCTCGAACTCGAGATCGTTCACCGCGCTCGCCATCTCGCGCGCACGCGCCAGATGCGTCTCCGCGAGCGCGAGATCGCCCGTCTCGCGCGCGATGATGCCGTAGACCTTCTCGGCCTCCGCGTTGGCGCGCGAGTCGCCGAGATGCGCCGCGAGCTGCATGGCGCGGTCGCAGCGGCGCTTCGCCTCGGCGTAGTCGCCCTTCTCGATCTGGAGCGACGCGCCGTTGACCTCGAGCTGGATCCGGATCGACAGCCCGCCGAGCGCGTTGGCGATCGTGAGGGCCTCGGCGAACGCGTCCTCCGCCGCGTCGAGCCGGTGCAGCGACATGTTGGCGATGCCGAGGTTGTTGAGCGTGCCGAGGATGTTGTCGAGCAGCGAGTGCAGCCTGCCGTGCGCGAGCGCATCCTCGTAGCAGCGCAGCGCCTCGCGGAAATCGCCACGGATCTTCGCCAGCGATCCGAGGTTGGTCATCACGTCGACGTGCAGCCGCGGATCGGTGGTGCTCGTGCCGCGCTCGAGCGCCTCGTGGAAGAGCCGCTCGGCTTCGTCGAGGTCGCCCTGCCGCCAGCGCACCGCGGCGAGCACGTTCAGGGCGTGGCCGAGCGCGTTGCGGTCGTCCCCCTGCTCCGCCAGCGCCACGGCGCGCTCGGCGCACGACGCAGCGGCGGCGTAGTCGGCGTCGACCTCGTGCGTGCGCGCGATCCAGCGCAGCAGCATCGACGCCACGCTGGGCGCCGGCGGGTCGAGCGCCTCGAGCGCCCGCTCGTAGCATGCGCGCGCCTCCTTCCGCCGCCCGAGCTTGTCGAGCGAGCGCCCCTCGTCGATCAGCGCGCGCGCCGACGGGTGGTCCGCTGCCGGATCCACCAGCCTGAGGTGCGGGGCACGCGCTGCGGTGCCGTCGGCGGACGAGGTCACGAGTTGGATACGCCAGGGGAGGGGTGGGACGCCGGCCTCGGCGCCCCGAGAGAGGTGCGCGACGGCCGGTGGCGCTGCGTCAGGGACGCATCACCACCGGCCCCTGTTTCTTCGGGATTCGTCGGATGATCGGGGTCACGGGTGGCTACTCGGCGAGCGTGTACCCGCTGCTTTCGAGCTGATAGACGCTGAAGTGCTTGAGGCGCCGGGCGAGGAGACCGTGCTCGTAGTCGGGGACGACCTTGAGACTGGCGTCCGTCAGCGACTCGTCGACGCAGGTCGGGTCGGCCCGCATCAGGCTCGTGCCCAGGCGCGCGCCCGGCTGGCCGCTCGGCGTCGGGCAGTAGAAGATCGTCCAGTCGTGCGGCGCCGACACGCTGAGCCCCGGGACGTCGAGGTACATCATCACCGGCGCCGCGTCCGGGTCGAACCGCATCGCCGGCTGGAAGTCGATCCCGGCGTTCTCCGTGCCAGAACTGGCGATGGTCACCGTGATGGTGAAGGGCTTCCGCTCGGCGTTGCAGCCCTTGTCCCACATGGTCGGACCGTAACCCGACACCCCGATCGCGCAGACCGAGTTGGCCGGCAGCACGACGCGGTTCTTCCCGAGCTGGAGCACCTGGTCGACCCGCGGATCGACGTTGAACAGGAACGTGCCGTCCACCAGCGAGGACTCGGTGGTGACGTCGTCGCCAATTCGGACCGCGAGCGGC
>DASTSX010000033.1:0-9625 GCA_035760455.1 Gemmatimonadaceae bacterium
CGCGACCTCGAGTCGCTCGTCATCGACCCCTCCACCGCCGAGCAGCTGATCCCGCACATCCCGCCGGCGCTCGTCGCGATCGCCGAGAGCGGCATCAGCGCGCGCGCACACGTGGAGCGCTACGCGGCGTGCGGCGCGGACGCCGTGCTCGTGGGCTCGAGCATCTCCGCGGCCGCCGACCCGGTGCAGGCGACGCGCGCCATCGCCGGCGTGCCGAGGCGCCCGCGTGGCCACTGAGATCAAGATCTGCGGACTGACGAGAGCGGTCGACGCCGAGTTCGCCGACGCAGCGGGAGTCGAATATCTCGGCGTGATCTTCGCCGGTGGCTCGCGCGAGCGCACGCCACAGCAGGCGCGCGACACGCTGTCTGGAAGACGCGCCCGCAAGGTGGGGGTCTTCGGCTCCCAGACGGAGGACGCGATCGCGACGCTGGTCGATACGGTCGGCCTGCAAGTGATCCAGCTCCATGGTGGGGCCGAAGCGGACCGCGTGACGCGGGTCCGTGCAGCCACGGGTGCCGAGGTCTGGGCCGTGGTGCGCACCGCCGACGGAACGCTCCCCGACGGGATCGAGGACCTGTGCGAGGCAGCGGACGCGATTCTCATCGACGCCCTCGTGCCGGGCCAGCTTGGAGGCTCGGGCGTCCAGGTGCCGTGGGACCGGCTCGGTGAGTCGCTCGATGCGCTCGACTATCATCCGAGGATCGTTCTCGCCGGTGGTTTGACGGCAGACAACGTCGCCGAGGCGATCGACCTCGTCGCCCCCAACGTCGTGGACGTGTCGTCGGGAGTGGAAGCGTCGGCCGGCATCAAGGATCACACACGGCTGCGCGCCTTCATCGCCGCGGCACGATCAGCGGGAGACAACGCATGACCAGCAGCCAGGCGACGGACCGGTTCGGCGTGTTCGGTGGACGGTACGTTCCCGAGACGCTCATCCCAGCGCTCGACGAGCTGGAGGCGGAGTACGCGGCCGCGCTGCGGGACGAGTCGTTCCGGGCCGAGCTGTCCGACATGCTCTTCACGTACGTCGGCCGTCCGTCGCCTCTGAGTGATGCGCCGCGGCTGTCGGAGCGAATCGGGGCGCGGGTGGTCCTCAAGCGCGAGGATCTCAACCACACGGGCGCCCACAAGATCAACAACACGGTGGGCCAGGTGCTCCTCGCCCGTCGCATGGGCAAGCGTCGGATCATCGCCGAGACGGGGGCGGGTCAGCACGGTGTAGCGACCGCGACCGTATGTGCCCGATACGGGCTCCAGTGCGTCGTCTACATGGGTGAGGAGGACATGCGGCGCCAGGCGCTGAACGTCTTCCGCATGCGACTGATGGGAGCCGAGGTGATACCGGTGTCGAGCGGCACTCGGACGCTCAAGGATGCGACGACGGAGGCCATCCGCGACTGGGTGACCAACGTCACTGATACTCACTACATCATCGGATCTGTCGTCGGCCCTGCGCCGTATCCTCGAATGGTGCGTGACTTCCAGGCGATCATAGGCGTCGAGGCCCGTGCGCAGGTGCTCGAGCGGACGGGGCGGTTGCCCCGGTCCGTCGTCGCGTGCGTGGGCGGCGGTTCCAACGCGATGGGGGTGTTCCACGCCTTCGTTCCGGACGCGGAGGTGGAGCTGATCGGTGTGGAAGCGGCGGGCGAAGGGTTGGAGAGCGAACGGCATTCGGCGTCGCTGACACGAGGGACACCTGGGGTGCTGCACGGCGCGCTGAGCTATCTGCTGCAGGACGACACGGGGCAGGTGCATCCCGCGCACTCGATATCGGCGGGTCTGGATTATCCGGGCGTCGGCCCGGAGCACTCTTTCCTCAAGGACAGCGGTCGCGCGACCTACGTAGCGGTGCGTGACGACGAAGCGATGGCCGGTTTCCAGCTGCTGAGCAGACTCGAGGGGATCATCCCCGCGCTCGAGACGGCACATGCCGTCGCGTGGGTGGAGCGTGAGCGTGCCCGCTGGTCTCCCGACGACGTCGTGCTGCTGTGCATCAGCGGCCGCGGCGACAAGGACGTCGCCCAGGTGATGGAAATGGGTATCCTCGGCCCGTGACGATTCCCACCGCGCTGCCGCAGGCGGGGGAGCTCGATCGTCCGCCTCCGCCGTTCGAACCCGCCCTCGTCGAGGAGCTCCTGCGCCTCTTCGGCAAAGCCGCACGAGCCCACCAGCTGTACCTCCCGAACAATCCGATCTACAAGAGCGCGCACGATGCGCTTCGCGCCGGCTTCGCCCCGTTGTGGGAGGAGACCGACGACCTCGTGCTCGCGTTCACGGAGAGCGAGGTGCGGTGGGAGGGGCTCACCGTGCTCTCGGAGGCCTCGCGCGGCAGCGACAGCCTTCCGTGGCTGTTCTACAAGGACGGCGTGCGCGAGCTGCGGCTCCTGCGCGGATTCGAGGTCGAGGAGCTGGACAAGCTGCTCGGCATCATGCAGCGCGTGCGCAAGGCCTCTCCGGACGAGGACGACCTCCTGACGCTGCTGTGGGAGGGCGACTTCGTCTTCCTGCGCTACCGGTACGTCGACCTGACGCTGGAGACCGCGCCCGTGCTCGCGGAAGGTGAGCGGGTCCGGAGCAGCGACGAGGAGGAGTCGGCCTCGGAGCCCGAGGAGGAGCTGCCGACGCGAGCCGGCGTCGTCAACATGTCGGACTTCGACGGCACGCTCTATTTCCTCGACGAGCGGGAGATCGAGTACCTGCAGACGGAGGTCGATCGCGAGTATCGTGCGGACCTGCGCCAGAACGTGATCGCGATCCTGCTCGACATCTTCGAGCAGCAGTCGGCGACCGGCGTGCGCGACGAGGTGATCGAGCTGCTCGACGTCCTGATGGTGCACATGCTGTCGGCCGGACAGTTCCAGAACGTCGCCTATCTGATCCGCGAGTCGCAGCTCACCGCGAAGCGGGCCCCCGAGCTCGCGCCGGCGCACGCCGAGCGCCTCGCGCAGATCCCGACGCGTCTGAGCACGCCGGACGCCGTCGCGCAGCTCCTGCAATCGCTGGATGAAGCGGAGGTCGTTCCGCCGACGGCCGACCTGCTGCAGCTGTTCGAGCAGTTGCGCGGGCAGGCGCTCGCGACCGTGCTCGAGTGGCTGTCGCGATTGCAGAACGCGAAGGTGCGCCCGCTGCTCGAGGAGGCCGCGTCGCGACTGGCGTCGCAGAACACGGCGGAGCTCGTGAAGCTGATCGCCTCGCCGCTGCCCGCCGTCGCGATCGAGGCGGCGACGCGCGCGGGTGCGCTCAAGACGCCCGCGGCGGTCGGTCCGCTGACGCGGGCCCTGTCCGACGGTGACGTCCCGCTCCGCGTGGTGGCGGTGCAGGCGCTGGGCGAGATCGGGTCGCCGGGCGCGCTGCAGTCGCTCGAGCGCGGGCTCGATGACGCGGAACGCGACGTCCGGGTGGCCGCCGTGCGGGCGCTCTCGACGCGCGGCTACCGCCCGGTGCTGGCGAAGCTCGATGCGATCGTCAAGGGCAAGGCGATCCGTGAGGCCAACCTGACGGAGAAGATGGCCGTGTTCGAGGCGTACGGTGCCCTGTGCGGCGAAGACGGCATCTCCGGTCTGGACGCGATGCTCAACGGCAAGTCGCTCTTCGGCCGGCGCGAGGACTCCGAGCTGCGGGCGTGTGCGGCGGTCGCCCTCGGCCGAGTGAACACGTCGCGCGCGCAGGAGGCACTCCGTCGCGCGTCGAGCGAGAAGGACGTGATCGTGCGGAACGCCGTGAACCGCGCCCTGCGCGGAGGCAGCGTGTGACGGCGCCGGACCGGACGGCGGGAGGCATGGCGGTGCAGGACCGCGCGGCGATGCGCGCGTCGTCGACGTTCGGCGACGCCGGCGGCGACGCGTACATCCGCCGCACCGGCCGAGGCCTCATCATCTCGCTCTACGCGGCGCTGCGCGCGATCCGCCTGTACCCGCTCGAGAACGCGGCGGTGCAGAACGCGGTGGCGGAGCTCGCCGAGGTGTCCGGCGCGCTGATCGAGCACGAACACGAGCTCGAGATCCGCGTCTCCGGTGAGTTCGTGTTCATCAACACGGTGCGGCTGCGGCTCGACCTGGACAACTACGCCAGCTTCAGCCAGCTCCTGTCGCTGTTCCGCTCCTCCGGCATCGGCTCGCTGCATCTCCACGCGCGCCCGCAGGTGAAGGACTGGCAGCGCTTCCTGGCGCTCGTTCTCATTCCCTCGCAGGACCCGCCGGCAACGCGCTTCCACCAGCTGCTCGGCCGACTGGAGCAGCAGGGACTGACGATCTTCCAGCTCGGCGAGCCGCGCGAGTCGGCCGACGACGACGAGCGCGCCAAGTCGAAGGAGGTCGCGAAGAAGACCTACTCGCAGTCCGTCGCCGTCACGAAGGATCTCATGACGTCGGTGCGCATGGGGCGCAGCCCGAACATCAAGAAGATCAAGCGCGTCGTGCAGGGCATCGTCGATCAGATCTTGAACGAGGAGACGTCCCTCATCGGCCTGACGACCATCCGCGATTACGACGAGTACACGTTCACGCACAGCGTGAACGTCTGCATCTTCGCGGTGGCGCTCGGCAAGCGGCTGGGATTCAACAAGCTCCAGCTCTACGATCTGGGGATGGCGGCGCTGTTCCACGACATCGGGAAATCGCGCGTGCCGGCGGAGGTCATCAACAAGGCGGACGGGCTCAACGAGGACGAATGGCGCCTGATCGCTGCCCATCCGTGGATGGGCGCCCTCGCACTGTTCCAGCTTCGCGGCCAGCAGGACCTGCCGTACCGGGCGATGGTCGTGGCGCACGAGCACCACATGAAGCTCGACATGACCGGCTACCCCCGGCCGATCCGCCCGCGCACGTTGAGCATGTTCAGCAAGATCGTGGCGGTCGCGGACGGGTTCGACGCGGCGACGTCGCGGCGCTCCTATCAGACCACGCCGCTCAATCCGGCCCAGGTGATGCTCGAGATGCGCGACAACCCGCGTCGAGGCATGGACCCGGTGGTCGTGAAAGCGTTCATCAATCTCACGGGGATCTACCCGGTGGGCACGCTGGTGGTGCTCGATACCTTCGAGCTGGGCATCGTCCACGCGGTGAATCCGATCCCGGAAATGTTGTCTCGACCGATCGTACGCGTCATCAGTGATGCGCAGGGCAATCTGCTGCATCCCGGCACCCTGGTCGATCTCGCCGAGCAGCTGGAGGACGGGATGTACCTGCGAACCATCATCAAGACGGAGAACCCCGATCGGTATGGTATCCGGGTCGGTGACTATTTCCTCTGACCGCATCGCGCGACGATTCGCCGACCTGCACGCGGCGGGTCGGTGCGCGTTCGTGCCCTACGTGACGGCCGGACACCCGGACGTCGCGCGCAGCGTCGCGCTCCTCCAGGGATTGGAGTCGGTCGGGGCCGACGTCATCGAGGTCGGAGTGCCGTTCTCGGACCCGATGGCCGACGGCGCGGTGATCCAGGCGAGCTCGCAGAAGGCGCTGGAGCAGGGGGTGCGGTTCGACCAGGTCCTCGAGATCGTCTCCCGTGCCGCGCTCGAGGTGCCCGTCGTGCTGTTCAGCTATCTCAACCCCCTGCTGCGCGGCGGCGCGGACGCGCTCCAGCGCGCCGCGGACGCCGGGGCGCACGGGGTGCTCGTGACCGATCTCCCGCTCGGCGCCGACCCCGAGCGCGAGGCGTGGTTCGCCGACGGTCCGCTGGCGTTCATCCGGCTCGTCGCGCCCACGACGCCGCAGGAGCGCATGAGCGCGATCGCCCGCACCGGCAGCGGCTTCGTTTACCTCATCAGCCGGTTGGGCGTGACCGGCGAGCGTACCGAGCTGCCGCCGGATCTGCCGGCGACCGCCGCCCGCGTTCGTGCCGCGACGAACCTGCCCCTCTGCATCGGGTTCGGCATCTCGCGGCCGGAGCAGGCCCGCGCGGTCGCGCAGCTTGCCGACGGCGTCGTCGTCGGCAGCGCGATCGTGCGCGCCGCCGACGAGAGCGTCGAGGCGGCGGTCACGCTGGCCGCGTCGCTGCGCCGCGGCATCGACGGCGAATAGGATGCGCTCGTTCCTCACGACGTACGCGCGCACCGTCGGCCTGCTGGGGCTCGGCCTCCTGCTCGCCGCCCTCCTGCTCGACACACGCTGGACGGGCCAGGCGTGGGGGATCGTCGCCATGCTCGGCACGATCGTTTTCCTGCGCGCCCAGCAGATCCCGCTGACGAAGTACGGGGCCCTCAACCTCCTGGCGCTGCCGATCGTGTCGGGAGCGCTCATCCTCGGGGCGCCCGCCGCGTCGCTGGCGATCTACGTCGGCGTGCTGTTCGCCGACGTCGCCTTCCTGCGGCGAAGCGCGGTGATCGCGTGGATCAACGCCGGCCGCGAGGTCGTCGCGCTCGTCTCGGCGTACGGCGCCTACGCCTGGGCATCGGTGTCGATGGCCGCCGGCGGTGCGGGGTTCACTGCCGAGACGCTGCCGGCGCTCGCGCTGTTCATCTTCGCGTACTTCGTCACCAGCCGCCTGCTGCTGTACTTCACCCTCCTCGTGCGCGACAAGCTCGTGGACGAGGAGAAGTCGCTGATCCTCCGCTACGAGGTCATCGCATTCGGCGCCGGCACCATCGGCGTGGCGATCGTCCTCGTCGCCGTCACCAGCCTGCGACCGGTCGGCTGGGCGGTCGTCGGCGTGGTGCTCGTGCTGGCGGGGCTGCTGCTCAAGCGCATCCTCGAAGAGTCGATCGCCGCCGAGGAGCTGAACAAGATCCTCGCGATGGAACAGGTGGTCTCGTCGGACGTGGACATCAGCGACGCGTTCCAGCGCATCCAGGAGCTGGCGCACCGGCTGGTCGACTGGCAGTCGTTCCGGATCGCGCGGCTCGAGGACGGCGCGCTGATGCACGTCTGGGAGGGGAAGCGGGGCTATCTCGATCCGCCCGAGGTGCCCGATGGACAGCTCGCCACGCTGCGCAAGGAAGCGCTCCATGTCGGCGACATCATCCTCGTCACGGACACGCTGCGCGATCCACGCATCCTCGCCGGCCGCTCCAAGGCGCGCAGTGTCGTGGTCATTCCGCTGCGGTTCGGCGAGCGCACGGTGGGCATGCTCGAGCTCGAGCACCACAAGCCCGACTCCTACACGGCGAAGGAAGTGGCGCTCATCCGCCGCTTCGCCAACCAGCTCGCGACCACGCTCCACATCTACGATCTGCGCCGTCCGCTGCTCGAAGCGATGAATCGCGTGAGCCAGCAGCTCGACACGCTGACCGATTCCGCGCGCGCGCTGCGCGGCGGCGGCGAGTCGGTGGCGCGGACCATCGGCGACATCACGCGCGGCATCGCCGAGGAGGGCGAGCAGGTCGGGCGCTCGCTCGAGGTGACGCAGTCGCTCTTCGCCGCGACGAAGGGCGTCGTCCACGACGGCTCCTCGGCCGCCGAGGCGAGCCAGCGGGCGACCGAGATCGCCACCGAGCATCGCCGCACGATCGCCACCGCGATCGAGCGGCTCGTCGGCGCCAAGGTGTTCGTCGGCGAGAGCGGCGCGCAGATCCAGGAGCTCGCCAAGAGCGTCCGGCGCATCACGGAGTTCATCGCCGTCATCCGCGAGCTGGCCGACCAGACCAACCTGCTCGCCCTGAACGCCGCGATCGAAGCGGCGCGCGCCGGCGAGCAGGGGCAGGGATTCGCCGTCGTGGCGGAGGAGGTGCGCAAGCTCGCCGAGCAGAGCGCCGTCGCCTCCGACGAGGCCGGCGACATCGTGCTGACCTTCGAGGAGCAGATGCGTCGCGTCGCGCTCCAGATGTCGCGTGGCGAAGCGGTCGTCCAGGACGTCGAGTCGTTGTCGGAGCAGGCGCGCGGCGCGCTGGACATGATCGTCGAGGCGACCGCCAGTGCCGCGACCGGTGCGCAGCGCATCGCGATGACGTCGCGCGAGCAGGAGCTCGAGTTCTCGAAGCTGAGCGATCGCGTGCGGCGCATCGCACAGATCTCGTGGCGCAACCGTGACGGCGCGGAGCAGGTGACGGCCAGCGCGCGCGATCAGGCGACGGCGCTCCGCGGTCTGGAAGGCGCCACGCAGGAGCTCCGCGCCGTCGCGATCTATCTGGAAGACCTCACGCGCCGCATCACCAGCGTTCGCTGATTGACCCCGGATCGCGACCGGCCTAGGTTGCCGATGCGGTCCGTCGTCGCTTCACTCCCTCCCGCCGTCCTCCCTCCCGCACCGTGGTGATCTCGCTCGTCGGCATGCGCTTTCACGTGCGCGTCGGCATCCTGCCGCACGAACGCGTGCACGCACAGCCGCTCGAGATCGATCTCTCCGTCACGCGCTCGCCCGAGGCGACGGACGTCCTCGACTACCGCTCGCTGTACGCGCTCGCTGCCGACCGGTGCGCGCGGGAGCCGCTGGAGTACCTCGAGGACGTCGCGGCACAGATCGCCGACGGTGCGGTCGCCCTGAGCGGCGTGACGCACGTACGCGTCGCGGTCCGCAAGCCGCACGTCATGCTCGACGGACCGCTGGCCTACGCCGAGATCGTCGTGGAGCGCTCGCATGCGTGAGCGGGCCTTCGTCGCGCTCGGATCGAACCTCGGCGACCGCCTCGCGCAGCTCGACCGCGCGCGTGTCGCCCTGTCGCTCCTGCCGGCGAGCCGGCTCGTCGCCGTGTCGTCGGTCGAGGAGACCGCGCCGCTCGGAGGGATGGCCCAGCCGCCCTACCTGAACCAGATGGTCGCGCTGGACACGACGCTGCCCCCCGAGGCGCTGCTCGCCGCGCTGCACCGCATCGAGCGATCGCTCGGTCGAGTGCGCGGCCTCCGCTGGGGCGCGCGCACGATCGACCTCGACCTCGTGCGATACGGTGATCGCGAGGTGCGGACCGCGACGCTCGAGCTGCCGCATCCCGGACTGCGTGCGCGCGATTTCTGGCAGCGGGAGCTCGCCGAGCTCGTGCGCGCGATGGAACGGGCCGCGTGAGCGCGACGGTGATGACGCATCTCGCGATGCCGGCGTGGACGTGCGTGACGGAGAAGCGCATGGGCCACATCCAGCGCGTCACGGCGATGCTGGACGAGTGGGCGGCGAAGCTCGCGCTCCCCGCCGACGAGGCGCGCGCGTGGCACGACGCGGGGCGGCTCCACGACGCGCTGCGCGACGCACCGGAGGCCGTGCTGCGTTCGCTCGCCGGCGATTCGCCCGACTACGCCACGGAGATGCTGCACGGGCCCGCCGCGGCGGAGCAGATGCGGCGCGACGGCGAGCGCCGCACCGAGCTGCTCGACGCGGTCCGCTACCACACGGTCGGCTCGGCGCAGTGGGGGCGCCTCGGCCGCGCCCTCTACATGGCCGACTACCTCGAGCCGGGCCGCAAGTTCTCGCGCGCCGATCGGGCCTACCTGGCCGCGCAGGTGCCGCACGACTTCGACGCGACGTTCCGCCAGGTCGTACGCGCGAGGCTGGAATGGTCGCTGCGCGAGGGGATGCGCCTCTTCCCCGAAGCGGTCGTGCTCTGGAACAGCGTCCGATGAGGAAGCTGCTCGTCGTCGTCGGGGTCGGGATGCTCGCGGTCGTGCTCAGCGCGAGCACCGTCGTGATGCGCGCTCGGCGTTCGCCCACGCCGATGCTCTCGACCTTCGCCGAGCCACCGCGCGCGCCGGAGGGCGTG
>DASTSX010000034.1:0-3590 GCA_035760455.1 Gemmatimonadaceae bacterium
CTGGGGCTCACGGGCCGCAAGAGCTGGCACCACATCGTGCCGCAGGTGCGCGCGGGTTTCGGCGTGGTCCGGAGCGAGACCGCCGACGACTCGTCGGGATACAAATTCGGCACCCCCTTTGCAATCACCTTCGGCGGCGGACTGAAGTTCGTGTCGAGGGGCCGGCTCCAGCTGCGTGCGGACGTCACCGAGCGGCTGTTCAAGCAGAAGTACCCCGACGCGTTCTACAGGCCGGCCAGTGACAACTCGGCGGTGCTCACGGACACCCCGCGATCGGTCTGGACACGTCACAGCCTCCTCACGGTGGGCGTCTCGTTCCTCTTCGATCGCTGAGCGCGAGCCGCCGGAGACCTTCAGCCCGGCGGTGCAGATGGCGCGCGATTACGAAGACCTTCAGAACCTCGACCAGCTCGACGATCGCGAGATTCGCGATCTGGTGCGCGAGCGGCTCGCGGCGCACAACGGACTCGACATCGACGACATCCTCGTTCAGGTCAAGGACGGCGCGATCACCCTTTCCGGACGCGTCGGCACGGAAGGCGAACGGCGGATCGCCGATCACATCCTGACCGACGTCCTCGGCGTGGAAGAGTTCACGAACGATCTCGTCGTCGATACCCTCCGGCGGGCGGAGAGCCCGGTCGACATCGACGAACATCTCGCGGAGGAGGATCGGTCGGCGGGACTACTGCTGGGCGATCGGGCCGTGCCGCTGAGCCCGGAGGCCGAGCATCTCGCCGCCGACGACGCGACCGACCTCGCGGGGACCACCGACGTGCAGAACGCGATCGAGAGCGCGGCATCGTGGAATCCGCCCGAGAGCCCGACCCCCGAGGGGCTGTCCGGGACGGACGCGGGGCCGACGGACTTCGGGGAGCGGCACTAGCGGCTGGGAAGGGTTGTCGGTTGTCGGTCGTCCGCGTTCGGCCCGCCTCGGGTGCAGCAGCTTCCCGAGGTCGGCCGATGACCGATGACCGATCACTCCGCTACCTTCCCGCATGCCCTCCTATCTGACCCGCCGCGTCACCTTCGCCGCCGCGCATCGCTATCGCATCGCCGAGTGGAGCGACGAGCGCAACGCGGCCGTGTTCGGTGCGTGCGCGCGACCGAACTTCCACGGGCACAGCTACGTCTGTGACGTCACGGTCAGCGGTGCGATCGATCCCGCGACCGGGTTCATCGTCGATCTCGGGCTGCTCGACGACGTGCTGCAACGCGAGGTGAGGGCGCGGTTCGACCATGCGAACATCAACCTCGACGTGCCCGAGTTCGGCGATGGCGGGCTCATGCCGACGGGCGAGGAGCTCGCGCGGTTCATCTATCAGCGCGTCCAGCACGCGCTCGGCGAGCTGACGCGCGTGACACGCGTGACGGTGTCGGAGGACGCGACGCTCACGGCGGTGTACGAGCCAGACTGAGCCAAGTGACGTTCACGGCGCTCGTTCGTGCTAGCAACGATGCGTCGTGCGGGCATCGCGCCCGCCGTCGACGCCGAGGCCTCTTCGCGCGCCGTGCCCACTCTCGATCCTCCTCGCCCCACGACCGTTCGCAGCACGCTCGCCGAGCAGTACGGGCCGGTGCTGCACGCGCACGACGAGATCCGCGCGGAATGCATGCCGCTCGTCGACGTCGAGCATGCGCAGTCGCGCATCCACAACGGACAGGTGGGGTACGACGCGCTGCGCGTGCTGCGCTCGTGTGGCGACCCGATGCCCCGCTACGCGCGCGTGCTCGATGCGTTCGAGGTCGCGGGCTTTCTCTCCAACGACGACCGCCGCGCGCTGCTCGACAGTGAGCTCGACGTCGACGATCTGGTGAGCGGCTGGTTCACGGGCGACCGCACGCCGCGCGATCCCACGCGACGCGTCGCCCGGCAGGCGGCGATCGTCGTCGGCAACGCGCTGCTGCGCGCCGCGAGCGCGCTGATCGAGCCCACGGCGGTCTGGCGCGACTGGTCGCGCATCGTCTGCCCCTGCTGCGGCGGTTTTCCCGACATCGCGCTGCGCGAGCGCGGCGCCGGCCGCACGCTCGTGTGCGCGCGCTGCGACTCGCAGTGGCGCACCCCGCACCAGGGATGTCTGAGCTGCCGCACGGTCGACGAGCCGACGATCGCGCGCATCACGAACGCGGACCTCGGCTACGATCTCGTGATGTGCAACGGGTGCGGCCGGTTCCTGAAGGAGCGCCCGCGGCGCGGCATCGAGAGCTTCATCGTAGAGCGGGCACTGACGACGGAGCTCGACCTCGCCGCCGAGCACCGCGGCCTGCGGATCTGAGCGAGCGATGAGCGCGATGCGGTGCGTCGGCGTGCTCCTCGCCGGCGGTGCCGCCCGCCGCTTTCGAGGCATGCCCAAAGGGCTGGCGCTCGTGGACGGCCTGCGAATCGCCGACCGCGCGCTCGCTGCCCTGCGCGGCGCCACGGACCGGCAGATCGTCGTGGCGAACGACGCGCGCGCGGCGTACTGGTTCCCGGGGATGCGCGTCGTCGCGGACGCCGAGGAAGGGCTCGGCCCGCTGCAGGGCCTCCGCACCGCGCTGGCCGCGGCGGATGGGGAGCCGGTGGTGGTGGTCGCGTGGGACATGCCGTTCGTCACCGCGGCGCTGCTCGGCGGGCTGCGATCGGAGGGAGAGGCCGGAGCGCCGGCCGTCGTGCCGATCGGCGGCAAGGTGCCGCGCGTGGAGCCGCTGTGCGCGTACTACGGCACCGGCGCGCTCGCGACGTGCGACGCGCTGCTGGCACGCGGCGAGCGGCGCGCCGCCGCGCTGCACGAGGCGCTTCCCGGCGCGCGCACGTTGGGTGGCGCCGCGCTCTCGGCATTCGGCGATCCCGCTCGCCTGCTGCTCAGCGTCGATACCCTCGACGATCTCGCGATGCTCGGCGGCCGACTGCCCGACGGCGAGGACACCGCTCGACGCTGACGGCGCGCGCGACCATCTTTCGGACCTCGCCCACGCGCGCCCGCCGCGCCGACGAACGACTCGGTCCACCGAATGCGCGCACTCCGCTCGACGATCGCACTGCTCCTCGCCGCCTGCTCGGGCGCTCGCGTGCCTGCGCCGGCGACCCCGGCGTCGTCTCCCGCGCCCGTTGCGCCCGACGCGAGGGCCGCGCTCCGCGGCTTCGTGGACTCGCTCGTGGGCACCGCGGAGTTTCGCAGCGCGCACTGGGGCGTGTTGATCGTCGACCCGGCGCGGGGCGAGACGCTCTACACGCGCAACGCCGACAAGCTGTTCGTGCCGGCGTCGAACCAGAAAATCCTCACCGGAGCGGTGGCGCTCGCCCAGCTCGGCGCGGAGCACCGCTGGTCGACGACGCTGCTCGCGCGCGGGCCGATCCGCAATGGCGTGCTCGCGGGCGACCTCGTCGTGCGCGGCGAGGGCGATCCGTCGATCAGCTCGCACATGCGACGCGACGCGATGGGACCGCTGCGCGACCTCGCGGACTCGCTGCGCGCGCGCGGCATCACGCGGATCCGCGGGCGCGTCGTCGCCGCGCCCTCCCCGTTCACCGATTCCGCGCTCGGCTCGGGCTGGGAGTGGGACGATCTCGACGAGCCGTACGGCGCCGGCGTCGACGCGCTGTACTTCAA
>DASTSX010000035.1:0-3011 GCA_035760455.1 Gemmatimonadaceae bacterium
GCAGATCATCGAGGACCAGCACATCGCGAAATACCTCACGCAGATTGGCTCCCCCCGCCTCGTCGCCGCGGCGCCGGCGAACTCGTGTACTGCTTGCGGACTTCCGACGCGGCTTCCTTTCCGAGCTGCACGTCCTGCTTCGGCGTGTACTTTTTCTTCGGAAGCTTGATCACCGTCTGCGCCGACAGGCTCGCTGTAAGTTTTTGCAGGACGGGGGCAGAAATCTACCAATCGCCTCACTCGCACCGGAGCGCCACATTGGGATCGACCGCCGCGGCGCGGCGGGCGGGCAGGTAGCAGGCGAAAAACGCGGCCCCGACTAACGGAACTGGCGTCACGACCAGGATCCAGGGATCGACGATGGCGACGTCGAGCTCGAGGTACGCGCGCGCGATCGCCCGGCCGACGAGGCCGATCGACAAACCGAACAGGAGCCCGTCGAGCACGGGACGATACCCGTCCAGCAGCACCATGCGCTTGATCTGGCTGGAGGTGGCGCCGAACGACATCCGCACGCCGATCTCGCGCGTGCGATTGGCGATGACGTGCGACTGGATGCCGTAGAGGCCCGCCATCGCGAGAAGGAGCGTGATCGCGCCGAGGCCGATCGCCGTGAGGCCGAACCCGCGCATGACCTGGAACGGTCCGGCGAGCACCGTGCGTCCCGTCCCGATCCTGTCGATCGCGACGTCCGGATCCGCGCGCCGGATCGCCTCGCGCATCGCGCCCACGGCGGTCGGCACCGATCCGGATGCGCGCGTGACGACCGTGACGAGCGGCTGATAGTACTGCTCGAACGGCGCGTAGGCGAGCGGCCGCGGATCCGCGAAGAGGCTGCCCACGTCCGTGTTGGCCGCGATGCCGACGATGGTGGCCGTCGCGCGCGCGGCCGGCTGGCCGGCGAGCGCGACCTGCCGTCCGACGGCGTCGGCGGTTCCAAAAATCTGCCGCGCGGTGAACTCGCTGACGATGAGGACGCGCGGCGCGCCCGGCCCATCGCGATCGTCGAAGCCGCGTCCGCGAAGGATCTCGACTCCGAGCGTCCGGAAGATCGACGGCGTCGCGGCGACCGCGGTGACCATGCGCGGCGGCGTGTCCGCCGCGCCGGCCTGTTCCGCCGGCGCCATCGAGAGACGCAGCGCGCTCGACACGCCGAAGGGCAGTCCGCCCGTGAGCGACGCCGATTCGATCGACGGATGGCCGCGCAATTCGCCGAGCAGACGATCGAGCGTCCGCCGCGCGCGCGCCTCGCTCCACTCAGGCCCGTCGAGATTGAGGACCGCGACCCCGATCCGATCCAGATCGACGCCGGAGTCGTGCCGCGCTTCCGCGATCGAGTACTTCACGAACATCGTCGCGATGATGAAGAACCCGGCCGCGATCGCGACCTGCCACCGCAGCAGGGCGCGCTGGCGCCGGCGGCGCGGCGGCCCGGGGGTCGATCCGGCGGCGAGCGCGCCGCGCACGTCGATCGTGCGCGTCAGCTGGATCGCCGGCTCGAGGCCGAAGACGACCAGCGCCACGAGGAGTGACGACACGGCGACGCCCAACGCCGTCACGTTCAGCACCGGATGAAACGACAGCGTCGTCCGTCCGCCGAACGGCATCGCGAGGCTGATTTCGGTGTCTATCGCGGCGCGCAGCAGCTCGAACACGACGTAGGACGCGATCGCCCCGCCCGCCGCGAGAATCACGCTCTCGAGGCACTGCTCCCGCACCAGCCGCCACCTCGACGCGCCGAGCGCGCGGCGCACCGCGATCTCGCGCAGCCGTGTCGTCCCTCGAGCGAGCACGAGGTTGCCGAGGTTCGTGCAGGCGACCACCAGCACCAGCCCGACGAGCGCGACGAGCGTCATCCCGAACCGGCGCACGGCCGTGTCCTCGTCCGCGATCTCGGCCATCGTCTTTGCCCGCCATGGCCGATCCGTGGCGGTGGGGCTCTTCCCCGGGTACCGCGGTGGAAACGACTGGTCGAGGCGCGCGGCGATCGTCCGCACCTCCGACGACGCCGCGGCGATCGTCGCTGTTGAAGCCAGGCGGCCGAAAATCGTGAGCCGCCGGCTCTCGCGCCCTCCGTCTGATTGGGTGCCGAGCGGAATCCAGAACTGCGTGCTGGCAAGCCATCCGCGCGGACCTGTGAACGTGGGCGGCGCGACGCCGATCACCTCGTATCGCTCGCTGGAGATCGTCACGACAGTGCCGACGACGCGGGGATCGGACGCGAAGGTTCGCCGCCACAGCGCGTCGCCCAGCATCACCACGCGCGCGGCGCCGTCATCGTCGGCCGGCTGAATCGCGCGTCCGCGCGCGGCGCTCACGCCGAGCGTCGCGAAGTACGAGCCGCTGACGGCCTCGCCCATCAGCATCTGTGTCGCGGAAGGCAGAGCCACGCGCCGAATGAGCGTCGCCGACGCGGCCATGTGGGAGAACGATGTCTGCGCCGCTCGCAGATCGTGGAAGTCCGGCGCCGACACCGTGCCTGCGAGCAGCCGTCCGCTGTAGGGCGTTGCGACGATGGCGACCCGACCGGGCTCTCGGACGCCGAGGCCGCGCAGAAGGACCGAGTCGACGATGGAATACACCGCCGTCGTGATCGCGACGCCGATCGCGAGCGAGAGGATCGCGAAGACAGTGAAGAGCGGTGTGGCCCCGAGCCGCCTCAGGGCAAGCCTGATGTCGTTGACCACGCGGGGTAGCGTAGCATCACTCGTGGAGCAGGGCCATAAGTGGATCCATTCGGACGGCCCGGCGCGCGGGCACGAATGCGGCGGCGACGCCGACGACTGCCGTAACGGCCGCGATGGCCACAAGCGCCACGGGGTCGATGTTCGGGCGATACACGTCCATGCTGCCGATCCCGATGTCCGCCGATCCGGGCGTCGCGCGCAGCGCGAGCACGATCAGGACCGTGAGGACGAGACCGATGCTGGTCGCCACGACGATCAGCCCCGCCACCCCTCGGTTGATGCTCCAGACCACCTGCTGACTCCGGGCGCCGAGCGCCATCCGGA
>DASTSX010000036.1:0-12106 GCA_035760455.1 Gemmatimonadaceae bacterium
GAGCGTGGCCCTGGCGCCGACGGTGACCGTCGCCGCCGCCACGGAGACGCTCGCGACCGGCAGCTTGGCCACCGTGACCACCGCCGTGCCGCTGACACCCTCCACCGTCGCCGTGATGTTCGCCGTGCCACTGCCCAACGCCGTCACCTCGCCACTCGCGACCGTCGCCACCTGCGTGTTGGAGCTCGCCCAGACGACGGTCTTCCCCGTCAGCACCGTACCGCTCGCGTCCTGCGCGGAGGCGGCCAGCGTCTGCTTGTCGCCGCTCGCCATCGAGATGGTGCTCGGCGTCACGCTCACCCTCGACACCGCGCCCGGCGCGACGGTGAACTCCGACGCGTCGCTCTTCCCTTCCGCAGTCGCCGTGATGATCGCCGTCCCCTTGCCCTTCGCCGTGACCAGTCCCGTCCCGCTGACGGTCGCGACGGTCGCATCGCTCGTCGTCCAGATCATTGCACGGTCGGCCAGCACGTTCTGCCCGGCGTCGTACGCGACGGCGGTGAGCTGTGTCGTGCTCCCGATCGCCGCGTTCACCTTGTCCGGCAGCACGACGACGGTCGAGACGGGCGTCCGCTGCACGGTGACGGTCGCGATGCCGGATTTCCCGCGCGCGCTCGCGGCGACCTGCGTCGTTCCCAGCGCGAGGGCGGTGACCACGCCCGCGGCGGACACGCTCGCCACCGTCGGGTTCTCGACGGTCCACGTGACGGACGCATCGGGGATGAGCTCTCCCGCTTCGTTCTGCACCAGCGCCTGCAACGGCAGCTGGGCGTTGAGCGCCAACGTCGACGACGCCGGGTTCACGACGATGGCCGCGACCTGTGGGGTCGCATCCGGTTGCGTGCTACCGCATGACCAGCTCGCCAGGGCCACTACGGCCGCGAGAGTTCGCCGAAAGCTCAACATTGCACTTCTCCTCAACGACTGTCCCTTTCATCTCAGCCACCGGGACGCTCGACGTACACCGGCCGGGTGCGATGCGTTCTGGTGCCATCGCCCAGCTGACCGTCGCTGTTGTAGCCCCAGCAGAACGCCTCACCCGATACCGTCGACCCGCACGTGTGCGAGCCGAACGCGCGCACGCTGGTGAAGGTGTGGCCGCCGGCCACGCGCACCGGCTCGCCGCTGTCCGACGTCCCGCCGTTCCCGAGCTGCCCGTACGTGTTCCGCCCCCAGCACCATGCCTCGCCGTCGCTCGCCACGGCGCACGTGTGCACGGCACCGGCGGCGATCGAAACGAACCGCTCCTGGCTGCGGACCCGCACCGGCGTCGACCGCGGCGACGTACTGCCGTCGCCGAGCTCGCCGCTCGCGTTCCGCCCCCAGCAATAGGCCTCGCCACCGGGAGTGATGCCGCACGTGTGTGCGCTCCCCGCGGTGATCGCCTGGAACTGCATGTTGCCCTGCACGGCCGATGGCTGCCGGCGGTCCGCCGTCGTCCCGTCGCCCAGCTGTCCGGCCGAATTGTCACCCCAGCACATCGCCCGACCGTTCTCGGTCAGGCCGCACGTGAAGTTCCACCCGACGTCGATGCTCAGGAAACGCATCCCGCCAGCGACGGCGACGGGCGACGACCTGTCGGCCGACCCGCCGTCACCCAGCTGTCCCTGTGCATCCGAGCCCCAACACCACGCGGCGCCTTCGGTGTCCACGCCGCAGGTGTGTGCTGCCCCGGCCGCTATTGAGCGAAATGCATGCCCCGCCGCCGAACGAACGGGTGATCCGCGCGCCGATTGTGAACGATCGCCCAACTGACCGCGGTCGTTCTCGCCCCAACACCACGCCGCGCCGCCGCGCGCGATGCCGCAGCTGTGGCCGAGCCCGGGAGCGATCGCCGTGAATCGCAGCTCGCTGCCTACGACCGACGGCGTCGAGGACCGGCTGCCTCCGGACGTGCCCAGCTGGCCCTGGTCGTTGCCGCCCCAGCAGAAGAGGCGTCCGTCCGAGGCGACGAGGCAGGTGTGGAGCCCGCCGGCCACGATGCTCACGCGCGAACGCGTCGGTGGCGGACCGATCGCGGCGGCCACGGAGAGCGATGGTGGCACGCTCGGCTTCGGTGCCTCCGCCGCCGGCGTCGGCGTCGTCCTCGCCGCAGCAGACGGCCGCTCCGGCTCCGGTCGCTTCGTCTCCAGCTCGACGCCGAGTGGCGCGTCGGCTCCGAGCGCCCCGCTCGCGGACGACGTCTCCGCGCCCGGAGGATTGAGCGCCGTCGCCACCGACAGCGAGTCCGGCAGCGCGCCGGGACCGATCCCCGTCGCCAGCGAGTCGAGAAACGCGGTCGGGCTCTCCGGCGGGCGGCTACCCGCTGCCGGCGCGTCGGTGCGCGTGGCCGGCGCGGCGACGCCAGCCGGCGCATCCGACCTGCCTTCCACCACCGTGGCCACGATCCCCAACGTCAGCACGCCGAGGACGCCCGCGGCGGCGAGCAGCGTCTGCCGGCGTGAGAGTGGGAATCGACGCGCCGGGTGCACCTCCTCCAGCTCGTCGGGACTGAAGTACGCTCCGACGAAGCTCGGCTCGTATGCCGCGACGGAGCCCGCCGCGCCCGCCGCGGCCGGCAGGTGCGATCCCGCGCCGACCGGCAGCGGTGGCGGCGGAACCGGCACGAGGCCCGTCGACGGCGTCGTGGGCGACGCTGCCGGCCGCGTGAACCGGATCGTCTCCGACGTCACCGGAACGTGCGCCTGCGCACGCCGTGTGGGTGCGGCGCCGTCGAGCGCATCGATCAGCTCGTCCATCGTCTGCCACCGCGCCGTCGGATCCTTCTCGATCGCGCCGGCGATCGCGTCGGCCAGTTGATCGGAGATGTCGGGGCGCATCTCGCGGACGTCGGGGAGCTCGTGATGGCGCTGGTGATAGAGCACCGCGTACAGGCTCTCCCCCTCCCACGGGCGGTGGCCCGTGAACATCTCCCAGGTCACGAGGCCGAGGCTGTACACGTCGGCGCGGCCATCGAGCTGGCCGCCGTCGATCTGCTCCGGCGCCATGTAGGACGGCGTGCCGATCGCCACGCCGTGCATCGTGAGCTGGGTGTCCCCCGTCATGGATCGCGCGACGCCGAAGTCGGCCAGCAGTGCGCGTCCCTCGGAGTCGATGAAGATGTTCTCCGGCTTCACGTCGCGGTGCACGATCCCCATCCGGTGCGCGGCCGCGAGCGCCGCGGCGACCTGGCGCACGACCGCCACGATGAAGTCGGCCGAGAGCGGACGCTCCTCCTGGATGACCTGCTTCAGGGTGCGCCCGTCCACGTGCGCCATCACGAGCGCGATCCCCGAGGCGCCGAGGTCGAGCACGCGGTGCACGTTCACGACGTTGGGATGCGCGAGCTGCGTGACGAAGCGCGCCTCGCGCGCGAACCGGGCGATTGCCTCCTCGTCCTCGAGGTACTTGGGACGAATCAGCTTGATCGCGACCTCCTCGCCCGTGGCGCGGTCGCGCGCCAGATAGACGATGGCCGTGCCGCCACGCCCGATCTCGCCGAGGATCCAGTACTCGGGCTCGAGCGCGGCGAGGGCCGTCGGAGTTCGTTCGCTGCTCATCGCCGGATGTCGGACGGAGAAAGGCGCTGCATCCGCCTCCGGCCTGGGGTCAGTGTGCGTGGAATCGCAGCACGACCTCGCCCAGCTCGATGCGGTCGCCGTCGGCCAGCTGACGCTCGCCGTCGAGGTTCGTCAGCTCCTGATCGTTCACTACTACCGGGTTGGTCGTGGAAAGATTCGCCACCGCCCACTTTCCGCCAGTGTACGCCAGCCGGGCGTGCTGACGGCTGACGGTGCTCGAATTCAGCGCGACGTGCTGCGGCGACCGGCCCGGGTTCCGACCCAGGATGAGCTGCGGCTGCTGGCCCGCGACCCGAACGAACCGGATCTCCTGATGGCGCGCATCTCCGGACAGCACCTCGAGATGCCCGGGGAGGAGCTGGACGACCTCGTCACTCGGCCTGACGAACCGCACCGTCTCGCTCGTCGCGGGCGTGTGGTTGTCGACGTCCACCGACGTCGGGATGCCCACCGCGCGCTCGCCCACACCCCGTCGAGGGGGGGCGGGGGGCGGCGGCGCGAAGCTCGACGCGGGCTTCGGGTCGGCCGCCGGAGCGTGGTGCGCGGACATGGTCGATTCCCACGCGATTCCCGCATTCATCGGGAACACGAGCGGGATAGGGGCATACCCGGTGCGACGGCTCGCACGCCACCGCATGAAGGAGACGGCAGCCGCGGCAGCCACTGCGAGAAGCAGGACGGCGACGACGATGGTCACGACGGGGAGAGGATCAGGGTAGCTCTCATGGGTACACTGGCGGCCTCCACCACAGAGGCAAGACGTGTTCCCCCATACGTGGGTGGGTACACCGAATCTCCGCCCAGGTGCGCCGACCCGGCAGTTCCCGGAAGAGCTCGGCTCCAAATTGGCGCGGTCGTCATCGGTCGCGCCAGTGGCAGAACCTGCGAGAATCCGGCCGCTCCGTCAGCTTCGCGCCGAGTGCCCGACCGCGGAGAGAACCGGCTGCGCGAGTTGCTCGGACGCTGACGTGCCTCGCCGTCAGGAGCGCTCGAAGACCTGCAGGCTCACGGGCTCCGGTCGCTCGACCCACTTCTCGATCACCACGCGGATCCGGCGAAGAGGCGGGCCGTCGGCGATTCGGTCGAGCTTCGCGTGGCCGATCGTCGTGCCGGAGGCGAGCTCGCGCCAGCGGCCGGCATCCAGCCCCTCGAGCCGATAGGCGGCGACGCGCTGCCCCCGCGTGATGTCTTCCGAGAGGCGGGCGACGCGCGGAACGGACGGCCGTCGCAGCTCCCACTCCACCGACACGGCGCCCGTCCGTGGTGCGCGGACCCTGCCCCGGCGCAGAGCCAACGGGGCGCCGAACAGCTCTTCGCGCCGCGCGCGGAAGCCGAGCAGCCTCGCGGCGTCGGTCTCGTGGATCACGCCGTCGCGCGTCGGGGGCACGTTGAGCAGCAGCTTGGAGTTGCGCCCAACCGACGTGAAGTAGAGCTGGAGCAGGTTGTCGACCGACCGAACCCGTTCGTCCTGCGCCGGGTGATGGAACCAGCCGGGTCGGATCGAGACATCCACTTCGGCAGGCCTCCACACGGAGCCGTTCTCGTGGCCGTGCTGCAGCGCGGCCTCGATCCCGCTTCCCGACTGCCCCGGAAACCTGACGACCGCCGGGTCGACCGTGGACCAGTTCGGGTCGCCCGCGACGCCGCGCTCGTTGCCGCACCACCGCACGTCGGGCCCGGCATCCGAGAAGATGACCGCCTCGGGCTGGAGACGCCGCACTAGACCGAACACCCGTGGCCAATCGTAAACCTGGCGCCGGCCGTTCGGCCCTTCGCCGTTCGCCCCGTCGAACCAGACCTCGGTGATCTTGCCATACCGGGTGAGGAGCTCGGTCAGCTGGGCGGCGTACACGTCGTTGTATGCGGGCGTGTCGCCATAGGTGGGATGGTTGCGATCCCACGGCGACAGGTACAGACCTACCCGCAGCCCTTCCGCGGCGCAGGCATCCACGAACTCGCGCACCACGTCGCCGGCCCCGCCCCGCCAGGGGCTGCTGGCTACGGAGTGCCGCGTCGTCGCCGTCGGCCACAGGCAGAAGCCGTCGTGGTGCTTCGCCGTGAGGATCATGGCGCGGAATCCGGCCGCTTTCGCGGTTCGCGCCCACTCCCGAGCGTCGAGGCGCTTCGGGTCGAAGATGGATGGGGACTCGCGTCCGTCGCCCCACTCACGGTCGGTGAAGGTGTTCACGCCGAAGTGGAGGAACATCGCGAGCTCCTCGCGCTGCCACGCCAGCTGCGCCGCAGATGGAAGCGGCAGCGCCGAGCCCGGCCCCCCCTCCCAGCGTGGCAGCCGCCAGCCGGCGAGCGAGAGCGCGCTTGCACGAACGAACGATCGTCGGTCCATGGGGCGTAGGATACGCGTAGCACCGCCGCGCGCCAGCGACGCGTGCTCCGCCCGACGTTGCGCCGGGGCACGGGATATGTATACTAAGTTGAACACAGTTGCGGCGCCGGAACGCGCGACCGCGCGCCGTGGTATCATGACCCCTCAGCACCGTAGAGGCGGCACTCTCCATGGAACGTCCGATCCGGTCCGCGCTCGTCGTCGCCGCTCTGCTCGCCGGCGCCGCCACGTCGTCGTCCGCGCAATCCGCGGGCGACGGCTACCTGTTCCACAGCCCCAACGTCACCCTCACCGTGCGCGGCGGATACTCGCTCGCCAACGCGCGGAGTGACGTGTTCGACGACGTGACGAGAGACCTCACGCTCGATCGCGGGGACTTCAGCGGCTTCACCGTCGGCGGAGACCTCAACGCGCACATGACCGATCGGCTCGACGTCGTGTTCTCCGCCGGCTTCTCGCGGTCGAAGCACAAGTCGGAGTTCCGCGACTTCGTCGACAACAACGACCAGCCGATCGAGCAGACGACCACCTTCGAGCGCGTGCCGGTCACGGCGAACCTGCGTCTGAATCTCGCCGCGCCGGGTCGCACGATCGGACACCTCGCCTGGGTGCCGAGCCGGATCGTGCCGTACGTCGGCGCGGGGATCGGCGCGATGCGCTATCGCTTCAAGCAGGAGGGCGATTTCGTGAACTTCGTCACGAACGGTGTGTTCCCCGCCGTGCTCCTCGCCGAGGAATGGACGCTCGTCGGTCAGGGAATGGCGGGCCTGGACTACAACGTCTCGCCGCAGCTCGGCATCTCGTTCGACGCGCGGTACCTTCATGCGCGCGGCGACCTCGGTCCGTCGTTCAAGGGCTACGAGCGGATCGATCTCTCGGGCGTGACCGCGACGGTCGGCCTGTCGGTACGGCTCTAGCTTCATTCATGAGGACTCAACGATGATCGTTTCGATGAAGCGCTGCGCGGCGGCGCTCGGCCTCGTGGCGCTCGCTTCGACGGCTTCGGCGCAGGAGGCACGCGTGGGACCGAGGTGGCTCGGCTGGGTGGGGTGCTGGACGGCGTCCGTGCCCGGCGCGGCCGCCGCGGAGAGTGGTGGCGTGGTGTGCATCACACCGTCGTCGCAGGGTGCCGACGCGGTCGACGTGGCCACGATCAGTGAGGGCAAGGTCGTGTCGACGCAGCGCATCGACGCGAGCGGCACCGAGCGTCCGATGGACGCCAAGGGATGCGCGGGCGTCCAGCGCGCATCGTGGTCGGCGGACGAGCGGCGGATCTACCTGCGCTCGTCGGCGACGTGCGATGGCCTGAAGTCCACGACGTCGGGGATCCTCTCGATGACGGCGACCGGCGAATGGCTCGACGTGCGCGGCGTGTCGAGCTACGGCAGCCAGAGCGTGCGCGTCGCCCGCTATCGCGACGCGGGCATTCCGGCGTCGGTTCCGGCCGAGATCGCGAGCGCGCTGCGCGAGCGTGGCGGCAGCGCCGAGACGGCGCGCGTCGCGGCCGGCGCGCCGATCGGCGCCAGCGGCGTCGTCGAAGCGTCGCGCGCCGCGGACAGCGCGGTGGTGGCGGCGTGGCTGCTGGAGCGCGGGCAGCGCTTCTCGCTCGACGCGAAGACGCTCGTGCAACTGGCCGACGCCGGCGTGCCCGGCGCCGTGACCGACGCGCTCGTCGCCGTCTCCAACCCCAGCGTCTTCCGGTTCGCCCGCGAGTCGCAGCAGAGCGACGTGATCACGACCGATGCGCCGAGAAGCGGGCGGCGCGTCGTGGCCACCGCATATCCGTACGATCCGTGGGCCTGGGGCACGCTCGGCCTCGACTACGGCTACCGGTACGGCTACCCGTACGGCTACCGCTACGCCGGATACGGGTACGGCTACAACAACGGCTACTACGGCGGCTACGCGCCGCCGATCATCATTGTCACCGGCAACGGGCAGAACACGCCGGTCGGACAGATGGTGAAGGGGCGCGGCTATACGCAGACCGGCGGCTCGTCCGATGGCGCCACGGCACGCGAGCGGCCGAGCCGCGAGTCGAGTCCGCCGCCGTCGTCCTCTCCGTCGCCGTCGTCCAGCGGGTCGTCGAGCAGCGGATCGTCGTCGGGCGGATCCTCGTCGGAAGGACGGACGGCCAAGCCGCGATCCTGAGCGCGGCGAGCATGGAGTACGAGCGAGAGGGGGCGCCGGCGATCCGGCGCCCCTTCTATTTTCGCGGTTGCGCATCGCGGCCATCGCGCGCGAGCGAGCAACCGTGCACCTTCCGGCGACCGTCGGCGCCACCGCCCGCTTCGCCTCGCCCGTGTCCCTCACGTCGATTCTCGTCGATCCGCATCCGCTGTTGAAGGTCGCTGCCTTCACGACGTCGTTCGCGCGGCCGCTCGGTGAGACGTCCACTCCCGCGACCGCACTCGACGCGCTGAGGCTCGACGCAGCGGCGCCGCTGCAGCGTGACGAGACGGTGCGCGGCGCGGTGCGCGACCTCCTTCGAGCGGGGGGCTACAAGCCGACCGGCCGCGGGAAGCCGGCGTCCGAGTACCTCGTGCGTGCAGCGACGGAGGGCGCGCTCGGCCCGATCAACGCCGCGGTCGACGCGTGCAACGCCGTGTCGCTCCACAGCGGATTGCCGATCAGCGTCGTCGACCTCGATCGTGCGCGCGCGCCGTTCCGCATCGGCGTGGCACCCGAAGGCGCGTCCTATGTGTTCAACGCGTCGGGTCAGGAGATCGACCTCGCCGGCCTGCTCTGCGTGTTCGACGCCGAAGGTCCGTGCGCGAACGCCGTACGCGACGCACAGCGCACGAAGACCGCTGACGAGACGCGCGCGACGCTGAGCGTGATCTGGGGCTGCGTCGGTCTCGAGCAGCGGCTCGCCGCGACCGAGCGATGGTATCGCGACCTGCTGGAGAGCGCCGGAGCATCGACCGAGCGCGCATCACTCGTGACGGCCACCGACTCTCCCCACTGATGCGCGGCGGCGGGTCTCGACGACCGCTCGCTTTCCGCACTGATCCCATCCCCGATCGAACGAGCGAATGGCGAAGTCTCTCGACGTCGTGCAGGGCACTCTCGACCTGCTCATCCTCAAGGCGCTCTCCGTGGAGTCGTTCCACGGGTGGGGCATCAGCGCGCGGATCCAGGAGCTGTCGGGGGACGTGTTCAGGATCGGCCAGGGCTCGCTCTACCCTGCCCTGCATCGCATGGAGGATCGCGGCTGGGTCACGTCGTACTGGCGCACGACGACGAACAACCGCATCGCGAGGTACTATCAGCTCACGCCCGAGGGGAGAGCGGCGCTGAGCGACGAGATCGAGGCGTGGCGTCGCTACGCGCGCGCGATGGAGAGCGTGATCGAGGGCTGACCCGCCGCGCGGTCAGCGCGCGCCGAGCTTGGCTTGATTGGCGAGGATCTTCTTCTGGTTCTTGATGATCGCTTCCTGGTTCCGGATGATGATCACCTCGTTGCCCAGGATCAGCAGCAGGCGCTCCTGATTGCGCAGGATCCGCTTCTGGTTGGAGATGATCGTGCGGTGTCCGGCGAGGATCTTCTGCTGATTCTTGAGGGTGGCTTGCGCCATCGCGCTGCCTCTCGGTGGACGGTCTGGGGGTGCAGTGCGCCGCGGCGCGGGGACGAGCGGGCGGTAGGATACGGTCGATGCGCATGGCCCGCCAGCGCCTCGTGCGAGACGGCAATGGAGCCGCTCCGAACACGCCGACGATCAGGTCGCCGTGGTCGAGCTCGCCACCCTATCGTGCTCGGGTGTGGCCCTTGCTCTTCGGGCAGTGCTCTCACCGGAGATCGAATGATGGCTCGGCCCACAGCTCGCGTGATTCGGGCATTGCTCTTCGCCCTGCTCGCCCCACTCGCCCCGTCCTCCGCCGTTGGCGCCCAGAGCGTCGGCAAGATGGTCGTCGACGACGTGACCAACGCCGCGCGCGACTTCGGCGCGATCTGGATCTCGCCGTTCCGGGGGAGCGGGAAGGATTATCTCATCGCGGGGGGCGTCCTCGCCGGCGCCGCGGCGCTCTCCCCGCTCGACGACGACATCGATCGGTGGGCCGTGCGCAACCGCGACCGCGGGGTGCTCGACGCCATCCGACCGCTGCGGCGCGGCGGCGAGTTCTACTCGCTCAACAAGGCCACCCCGTACGTGGGCGGGTTGTATCTCGTCGGCCTCGCCACCAAGCACCGGGGGATTCGCGACGGGATCTTCGGCTGCGCCGCGGCCTACGGCGCCAACACGACGATCCGCCATCAGGTGGTCTATCGGCTGATCGGCCGCAACCGGCCCGACACGCTGCGCGATCGACCGGAAGGGTACGTGCCTCCTGGCGCGACCCAGGGCGATCAGTACGAGTTCCGCCTTCCGGCGAGCGGCTACGGCGATCACTCCTTCCCCGGAGGCCACGTCGCGACGATGGCGACTTGCGCCACGTTCCTGAGTCATCGGTTCAAGATGGGGGTCGTCGAGCCGATGCTCGTCGTGCTCGTGACCGGGATGGGGGTGGGACGCCTCGCCGACCAGGGACACTGGCTGTCGGACCAGGTGGTCGGCGTGGCGTTCGGCTACGCCGTCGGACGCGAGGTCGCGAGACGACAAAAGCGTCGCCTCGAGCGCGAGAAGATGGGAGCCACCGTGGTGGAGACGGCGAGCCGGCCGGGCCCGTACATCGGGGCGGACGAGAACGGAACGAGGATCGGCTGGCAGCACACCTTTTGATTCACCGTCCGGACCGAGGCGCCGCGGACTCTGGGGCGAGGCCCGAGCCCTCCAGCGTCGCGAGCGCCTCGGTCACGCCGTTCCCCTCCACCGAGAGCACGCGCAGCCGGACGTCGGCGTAGCGAACTTCGTCGCCCGCGCGCGGCGGACGCCCGAGCAGGCTGAGACACAGGCCGCTCACCGTCTCCACCTCCTCGTGCTCCAACTCGATGCCGAGCGCATCGCCCAGCGCCTCGAGCCGCGCGACCCCCGCGGCGCGGACGGTGCCGTCGGCCTGACGCTCGATCTCCGGACGGCTCTGGGTCTCGCCGCTCACGTCGCCGACGACCTCCTCGAACAGATCTTCCACGGTCAGAATACCGGCCGTTCCCCCCTGCTCGTCCATCACGACCGCCATCTGCGACCGTGCGCTCCGGAGCGCGCCCATGACGGCGTCCATGCGCGCGGTCGCCGGCACGTGCGGGACCTCGCGGAGCTGCGCTCGCTCGATGTCCACCCCGCCGTGCAGGCAGCGGAGGATGTCCTTCACGTGGAGCATCCCGACGACGCGGTCGAGCGTCAGCTCGTAGACCGGATAGCGCGTGAAGGGGTGCTCGCGCAGCATCGCGTACAGCACGTCGGGCGTGGCGCCGAGCGGGATGCCGACGACCGTCACGCGCGGCACCATCACGCCGCCCGCGGTCAGCTCGCCGAAGTCCAGCAGCTCGGCGACCACCTTCGCCTGTTCGCTGCGGAGCAGCCCGCCGTGCTGGGCCTCCTCGATGATGTAGGCCAGGTCCTCGGGAGTGCGGTAATGCTCCCCGTGATCCACATCGCGCCGGATGCCGAACAGGCGCAGCACGCCGTTCCCGAGCCCATTCAGCGCCACGACCAGCGGCAGCACGGCGAACTGGATGGCCCGCATGATCGGCGCGACCCACACCGCAGTGCGCTCGGCGTACTGCAGCGCGATCGACTTCGGCACCATCTCCCCGATCACGAGGTGGAAAATGGTCAGGACGGCGACGGCGATGACGCTGCCGAGCGTGTGCGCGGCGATCCAGCGCGCGGAACCGAGGACGTCGAGCCGCGCCGCCAGCCACGCGGCGAGGTTGTGCTCCCCGTACATGCCCAGACCGAGGCTGGCGACGGTGATTCCCAGCTGGGCGGTCGCGATGAACCGGTCTTGCGCGATGGGATCGCCGAGCACGCGCGCGACGAGCCGCGCGCGCCAGTCGCCACCCTGCGCGCGGCGCTCGATCGCCGGCCGCGGCGCGCCGACGATCGCGAACTCCGCGGCGACGAACAGAGCGTTCAACAGCAGAAGGAGCGTGCAGATGAGCGTCGGGACGATCACGTCACGCATCGCCGACCTCGCGCTCTTCACCGCGCGCGCGAGCACGCGGCGTGACGACGACGCTGGTCACGGCGCGGCGTTCCACCTTCTCGACGACGACGTCCATCCCGTTGATCGTCGTGCGCAGACCGTCACGCGGCACGTC
>DASTSX010000037.1:0-4118 GCA_035760455.1 Gemmatimonadaceae bacterium
GGGCCCCGCGCCGGACGGCGCGGCGACGGTGGAGTCGGCGGCGCCGCCGCTCGTGGCGCCGTCCGCCGTCGCCGTGGTGTCCGCACCACCGGTCGCACCGTCGGCGGCCACCGTGATCGTCATCGTGCGCGTGATGCGGTCGGCGGTCGCCGAAACCGTGGCGGTGCCCGGGGCGATGCCGGTGATCAGCCCCGCGCTCGAGATCGTGGCGACGGCGGTCGGGGTGATCGACCACTGCACGGCGACCTGGGGCAGCGCCGCGCCGTGATTGTCGAGCGCCATGGCGACTATCTGAACCTGCGCGCCCACGGCGATCGAGGAGTCCGGGGCGGTGAGCGTGAGGTCGCGGGTGTGGTTGCCGTTCAGTGTTTCACCTCTGTCGATCCCGACCGAGGACGTTGGCGGCTGCACCAGCAGCGGTTGGACGGGCTCGCAGGAGGCGAGAACGAGTGTGTGGAGCGCGACGACAGCCGGTGCGAGGGCGCGCCGGAGCGAGCGTTGGGGTGGACGCATCAAGGAACAGAACCTTCGTCGGAGTGGCGACGAACGCGCGAGTGCACACCACTCCGAGGGAGCGACGCGACTATGTTGCGTTGTCAGTTGTGGGTGGGCGCGGCGACTCAGTACCGGAGGACGTCATGCGCGATCGCGATCGCGCAGAGGTACCGGTCGCATATGACGATAGTTGGCGCGCAAACAATGCGCTGTGCCGAAGATCACAGTTGTGATCGTTTCGTCCGATTTCCCTATGAAAATCGGGTCACGCGCATGTACACGGACGAGGCCGGTGCACACCACGCTCGGAAGAGTGTGATGTGATTGGCATGAGCTCGTTCGCGATCGCGTGATGCACGACGAGAGGCGCGGACCGGTGCTCGTTGCGTGCCGCTTCTGGTGGCATTCGAACGACGCGAACCCGGATCGCCCGGACGAACCCGGATGACACGGATTCGTTCGTCTCGGCGGCGAGATCCGTGCGCCGCAGCCCAAGAGATGCCTTTGGGGGTGTGGGCAGAGAAGGACGGTGAGACGTCCGTCGGGCCGAACGGTGCTACGGCATCCGCACGACCTTCCCCATGAACAGGATCGTGCCGGAGAGCCGCTCGCGCAGGACGAAGATGAAAGGGCGGTCGACGCGGAACGGCGTGCGCACCGGGAGCGACGTCACCGAGATGCCGACGTTCGTCACCGCAGCCGCTTCCGTGCCCTCCTCGTTCACGTCCACGTAGGTCTTCTGCTTCACGACGCTGATGTAGAGATCCCGGCCCGCCGGGGACATCCGCGTGAAGTCCGCGCCGCCCGCGACGAAGGCCTCGCGCATGCCGAGCGCCTCGAGGTCGGGGATGAGTCCGCGCTCCCACGCCAGCTTGAACCGCGGCAGGTAGAGATCCACGTCCGCTTCGTTGAACTGGCTCATCCATGCCGCCCAGGCAGCGCTCTGGAGCGACACCGTCACGGCGTCGATGCTCGCCCCGTCGTTCGGCAGCACGATCGTCATCGCGTACGCGCCGTTCCCGTACGGGAGGTCGACGGCGTTGAACTGCGCCGTACGCAGCAGACGCATCATCCCGTCGCGGTGCATCAGCTTCGCGGGCTGATCGCCGCCGATCGCGTGGAAGGGCGCGTCGATCGTGCGCGAGGGCTCGAACTTGGTGCGCCACGCGCCCTTGAAGTAGATCGCGTTGATCAGGAACATGATCTGATCGGACCGGATCGTCTCGAGGATCGTCGGGATCTTGCCGACGGTCGCCGTGCTGACCCAGTCGTTGATCGTCGGCACCGCGGTGGGACTGCCGAAGTCGAGCGCGCTCACCCGCGCGTCGAACCAGTTGCGGCCCGCATCGAGGAAGGTCTGGTGGACGGGAAAGCCCGCGCGATACCAGATCGAGTTCGCGATGCGGAAGTCGACGGTCGGATCCAGCCCGCGAAGCAGGGCGATGAGCGACTTGTAGCTCTCGCCGATCTCGGTCTCCGACACCGTGCCGAAGCCCAGCGTGGTCCGCATCTCATCGTACGTCGCGCCGGCGGCGCCGTTCATCGCCATGCCGAGCGCCGTCGACGCGCTCAGGGGCGACGTGAACACGTTGGTGTCCTTCTGCGCCGCGCCGAGCCGGCGGAACAGCGCGAGCGAGAAGTCGTTCGCCGCGCCGATCACGCGCTGCTCGCCCGCGGTCAGCGCGCGGGGAAGCGCGTCGAGCACGGGGCCCGGCTTGCCGGAGTCTGGCTCCGTGCTGTTCGAGCAGGCCGCGGCGAGCACGAGCATGGCGGCGGCGGCGACGCGCGGGTGGATGCGGAAGGACATGTGCCGGGTCGGGTGAGAGGCGTACGGTCACTCCGCTCAACCCACGGCGCCGCCGCGCAGTCACCCCGAAGGCGACGCGGCGGGTGCGGCACTCGTTCGCCCCACCCGCCGCGGCGTGCGCCGGCCGAACGATCCTGTGCGCTACTTCTCGCGCGCACGCACGACGTGCACTCCGGACGCGTCGCGCACGCCGAGGTAGACCGTGCCGCCAGGGCCGAAGCCGACGATCGTCGTCCCCGCCGGAAGCACGACGCGATCGACGAGCTTCCCTGTCCGGTCGATCACGTCGTACTCGGGTCCCGACGCGGGCTTGGGTGACATGATGCGCACCCACAGCTTCCCTTCCGCGTCGGCACGCACGGAGCCGTTCGCGAACGCAGGCCGGTAATCGGGCAGCTCGCTCGGCGAGACGAACGCCTGGGGCGACGGACCGGCGACGGCTCCCGAAGGAGCAGCGGCGCGCGACGGAGGCGCCGCACCCTCGGCGCCACGTTCACGGATCATGATCATGGGTCCCGCGCCCGCTCCCGGCGGCGGTCCACCAGGACCGGCCTGCGCAATGATCATCTGACCCCCCGCGGAGCCAGCACCGGGGCCACCGGCGCGCATACGCTCAGACGCGGCCTTCGCCGAGTCGATGACCGCGCTCTTCGCCGAATCGGTGAGACGCTGCCAGTCGAACGGGATCCTCGGCGCCGACGTGCGCTTCCCATCAGCGTCCACGAAATCGACGTGATAGTCCTTGCGCACGATCGCGATCGTCCCGTCGTGAAGCACGGCCCAGTCGTCGACCTCGGGCATCGGATTCGAGATCGTCTGCATGCTGAACCCGCCTCCCTCCCGCTGCAGGACGTTCCACTTCGGCGCATACACCTTCACGAATGCCGCGGTGTCGAGCTTTCGCGCGGCGAGGTCGTAGCGAACGATCGGCACGGTGTCGGGAAACAGCGGCGGCGTGAACGGCTGGCCCGCCACGGGGAGCGAAGGCCGTCGGTCAGGAAGCGCCATCGAGCGGTAGACGAGGCGTCCCTTCGCGTCGAAGCCCGGATTGCCCATGGGGCCGCCGAGCAGGGACATGACGTCGTTCGCGCGCGGCGCGGCCATGACGCGCGCGATCTTTCCCGCCGGATCGATCACGAGCATCGAGAGCGAAGTCGGATCGACGAACAGCGCCGAGTCGCCGCGGAAGGGAATGAGACCGCCATTGCGCGCGCCGTAGGCGTTGCGCGTGGCGGCAGTCGTATCGGCGACGACGGCGAGCTGCTTCAGCGACGAGTCGAGCAGCACGACCTGGCGCTTCATCGGATCATTGACGAGCAGGCGTCCGCCGGGGAGCGGATGCACCGCGACGACGGCGCCCATCGCGTCCGACGTGGCGAGCGCGCGACCGAGCGGGCGGAGCGGCGGGCGCGACGACTGCTGCGCATGTACCGCGGCGGGAACCGCGGCGCCGATCAGGAGCGCGACGACTGCGCGGCGTGTGGAGGTGCGTGTCTGCATCGTGAGAGCGAGAGTGAGGGTGGAACGGTGCGCGGGTGCGCCGAGGCCGGCATCCAGAAACGGAGGGCCTGAGTAGAGGAGGCGGATTGGACGGAAGCGAGGGCGACTGCACGTGGGATACGGAGTGCATCCCCCGACTCCGCGCTCCGCTCGGGATGACGGCGGCGTGCAGATCCCTCGACTCGCTGCGAGCGGAGCGCGGAGCCGGGGGATGCACTCCGTATCCCACGTGCAGTCGCCCTCGCATCCGTCCAATCAGCCTCCTCTAAATCAGGCCCCGTTTCTGGATGCCGGCCTCGGCGCACCCGCGCACCGT
>DASTSX010000038.1:0-2205 GCA_035760455.1 Gemmatimonadaceae bacterium
GACGGAGCCGTTGGGGCCCGTCGAGTCGAGGGTGCAGCCGGCCATCGTCGCGGCCAATGCGAACATCGCAAGGCGTCGCATGGAGGGTCCTCCGTGGGCGTGGAGCGGATCGGGGCAGGGGTGCGGCCTTCTGCCTACTCCTACTCCACGACCGTCGGACTGATCCACGACGTGCGCTGGATCACGAAGCCAGGCGAATCCTCAGCCAGCCATCGGGGACGCTGCGGTCGGTGACCGCGCCGGACACGTAGACGCCGAGCCGCTCCAGGTCGCGCGCCTCGGGACGTTCGTCGCGCTCGAGCCACGCGAGCAGCGTGTCGAGGGTCTCGCTCGAGACGCGGAGCTCGCGCGCCGGAGCGAGCGGCGTCTCGGCGCGCCACGGGCGCGTGAGCGCGACGAGCGTGCGCTCGAGCGCATCCAGCCGACCTCCGATCCCCCGTGCGCCGCTCGTGCTGCGATCGAGGACGAAGCGCAGCAGGTAGTCGACGTGCGTCGTGCGCGGCAGTCCTTCCGGCGAGGCGCTGGGCTGCGGGACGGGGCGCTCGTACGGCTCACGAGGCACAGCGCAGCCCGTTGGTCACGGCGCCGGCGGCGCTGCCCTGCGACTCGAGCCGCACCTCGTGCGCCTCCTTGTCGTCGCGCAGGCCGATGAAGCTCGGCTGGCGGAGGATCCCGGCCGCGGTCATCTCGTTGTACCGCACGTGCGCGACGAGCACGGGCTTCACCCACGTCGTCCGCGCCGCGCCCGCGCGCGGTGCGTCGATGAAGGGCGACGACGGGCGGCGGAGCGGCGCGAGCTTGCGCGCGAGCAGCCCGAGCGTCGCGACGGTGTATCCCGTGCCGACCTTCCCGGCATAGCGGAGCGCGCCACGCTCGTCGTAGTAGCCGACGAGGAGCGCGCCGAGGTGGTCGCGCGCGGCGCCGTGTGTCGGCGCGGTATAGCCGCCGATCACGAACTCCTGCTCGCGCTCGAGCTTCACCTTGCGCCAGTCAGGGGTGCGACGGCCCGCGACGTACGGTGCGTCGACCCGCTTGAGCAGTACGCCCTCCCACCCCTCGGCGCGGGCGCGGTCGAACAGCCTCCGTGCGGCGACGGTGCCGCAGCGCACCGATTCCCCGCGCCGCACGATTCCCGAGCGCCGTGCCGGCACGCGTGCCTCGAGCGCCTTGCGGCGTTCGGTCCACGGCAGCGACGTGAGTGGACGATCACCTTCGGCCAGCAGGTCGAAGGCGACGAACGCCGTGGTCACGGCGGCGTTGCGCGTCAGCGTGGCCTCGCTCTCGGCGTGCATGCGGCCCTGGAGCGCCTGAAAGCGCAGCACGCGTCCCTTCCGGTCCAGCGCAACGATCTCGCCGTCGAGCACGAGGGAGCCGCCATCGGCCGCGAGCGTTTTCAGCGCGCTGACCACCTCCGGGAACTGCGGCGCCTTGTCATTGCCGTTGCGTGTCCAGAGCCGAACTGCGCGCGCGGAGACCTCGGCGATGACCCGGATGCCATCCCATTTCGGCTCGATGGTCCAGCCGGCGAGCCGGTCGGGCAGCGTGCCGGTGGCAGCGGCGAGCATGGGGGCGAAGCGGGCGGGGAGGGGCATACCCCGCCACAACGCAGCCCGCGTGCTTTCCAGCGGTTATCCACGGCGGGTGCGCGGGTGCGCGGGTGCGCGGGTGCGCTCTGCGCGGGTGCGCAGCGGCCTCGGGAGGCAGAAGCTTCCCGAGGCCGTTGCCGTTACTCACCCGCGCACCCGCGCATCCCGCCCCTACAACGTCCGATCCGGCTCCTCCGTGTGCCCGCGGGGGCGCGAGGTGGTGCTCTTCTGCGAGTCGGGATCGGTCTGCTGCCCCAGGTCGGGGTGCTGCGGGGCGTTCTGATCGTCGGTGCGTGGCGTCGTCGAGCTGCCAGGGGCGTTCGTGTCGGGCTTCGTGTCGCGATCGGGCATGTGACTCCTCGATTGGATGGACTGTCCCGATCGGGTCAAAACACGTACCGTCCGGGGCCGTCGCGCCCGCTTCCGGCGCGCGAGCGCGCGTCCTGACATATTCCGCGCCCATTCGACTCCTTCATCCACTGAAACGCTTGGCCATCACACCTCCGCACAGCGTCTTCCGACGGGCCACCGGCGAGATCACGCGCGATCTGCCACTCGAGGAGCTGCGCGAGGCGTTCGAGCGCCCCGATGGAGGGACGCTCTGGGTCGACCTCGACGT
>DASTSX010000039.1:0-4125 GCA_035760455.1 Gemmatimonadaceae bacterium
GCGTTCGCGTTCGACGAGCCGTGCACCTTCGGCCCCACGGATCGGGAGTTCGCGCGGGCGATCGCGACGCAGTGCGCGCAGGCGATGGAGCGCGCCGAGCTGGCGGCGGAGCGGGCGCGGCTCAGCGACGCCCAGGCGGCCGCCACCCGGCGCGCGGAGTTCCTCGCGGACGCGTCGCGCGCGCTCGCCATCCCGCTCGACCGCGACGAGGCGCTGCGGCGGCTGGCGACGCTGCCCGTCCCGATGTTCGCCGACTACGCGATCGTCTATCGCGTTGGCGGGGACGGACTGATCCACCGGGTCGCCCGCGCGCATGCGAGCGAGGCGCGCCTGCGTGTGCTCGACGCGCTCGAGCGCGAGTTCCCGCTGGCGCCCTCGTCGGAGGTGCCGGCCGCGCGCGTGATGCGCACGCACGAGACGCTGTTCATGCCGACCATGACGCTCGACATGCTGCGCGCGCCCGCGCCCGATCGGCGCTACCACGAGCTCGTCGAGGCGCTGAACCCGTGCTCGGGCATCGTGGTGCCGCTCATCGCGCGCGGGCGGGCGCTCGGCGCGCTCGTGCTCGCGATGGCGCACCGGTCGAACGACGGCTCCGGGCGGCGCTTCTCGCGCCTCGACGCGGCGCTGGCGGAATCACTGGCCGAGCGGGCCGCGCTGGCGCTGGACTCTCTCCTCGTCCTCAGTGAGGCGGAGCGGGCGCGCGCCGAATCCGAGCACGCGAACCGCGCGAAGAGCGACTTCCTGGCGACGATGTCGCACGAGCTGCGCACGCCGCTGAACGCGATCGCCGGTTACGTGCAACTGCTGGACATGGAGCTGCACGGACCCGTCACGGAGGCGCAGCGCAACGCGCTCGTGCGCATCGGGCGGGCACAGGAGCGGCTGCTCGGCCTCATCAACGACATCCTCAACTTCGCGCGCCTCGAGGCGGGACGCGTCGAGTACGACGTCCGCGCCACGGACGTCGCCGAAGTCGTGACCGAGGTGACGGGGCTGATGGAGCCGCAGCTCTCGGCGCGCGCGCTCACGCTCGAGGTCGACCTCGCGGGTCGCTCGGCCGACGAGACGCTGCTCGTGCGCGCCGACCGCGACAAGCTCGCGCAGGTGCTGCTCAACCTGCTGTCGAACGCGGTGAAGTTCACCAACGCGGGCGGGCAGGTGCGCCTCGAGCTCGCGCCGCACCCGCGCGACGAGGGCCGCGCCGAGCTGTGCGTGATCGACACGGGGATCGGCATCTCGCCGGAAAAGCAGCAGACCATCTTCGAGCCCTTCGTGCAGCTGGGCCGCGGGCTGTCGAGCGGCGTCGAGGGCACCGGGCTCGGACTGTCGATCAGCCGCGACCTGGTCCGCGGGATGGGCGGCGAGCTCACCGTGGACAGCACGCCCGGTGCGGGCAGCCGCTTCCGCATCGAGCTGCTGCGCGCGTGAGGCGAGGCGCTCGGGCGCTACTTCACCACGATCGTCGCCACCATGCCGAGCATGAGATGCGGCGTGCAGTAGTAGCGATACCGGCCGGCGGGCGCGCCCGCGAACGAGACGACATACGTGTCGCCCGTCTTCAGGAAGAAGGGGCTGGTCAGCTTGTCCACCGTGTTCGGCATCCCCTTCGCGAGCGCGGCGGCGGCGCCCTTCGGGATGCTGTCCGCCCAGAACACGACGTTGTGCGGCGGCCCGGAGACGAGCGTGAAGCGGACCTTGTCGCCGCGCTGGATCGCGATGGTGGCGGGGGCGTATCGGTAGCCGGTGGCGTCGCCGATCATCTGCACGTCGATCGTCTTGGCGGACGCGGCGGCGGTGCTGGGCGCGGGCTTCTTGGCCTGCGCGGCGAGACTGGCCGGGGCGAGCAGCGCCACGGCGGCGAGGGCGCTCCAGAGGGCGCCAGTCGTCCCGATCATTGGACTCTCCTGGTGGAGGTGATGATACTTCGTCCACGCAGACTAGTCCGCGAACCCGGGCCATGCCGTCGGGGTTCATCCTCGCGCTGCGTGGGGAGAATCAACCAGTCATCCAGGGTAACATGATCTCGACCAGACGGTTCATCGGCGTCGCCATCGCTTCGACGCTCCTGAGCTCCTCCGCGTTCGCTCAGAAGACCACCGACCTCGGCACGGGCCGCGGCGGAAGCGCGCACGTGAAGACCGAGTGGACGATCGCCGGCGCGAGGATCGCCATCGCGTACGGGCGCCCCACGCTGAAGGGACGTCCGGAGGCGACGCTGATGCCGCCGGGCCAGCCGTGGCGCACGGGTGCCGACGCGGCGACGGTGATCACCACGGACAGGACGTTGACCTTCGGGAAGGTCGTGCTGCAGCCCGGGTCGTACACGATCAACACCCAGCCCGGCGCGACGAGCTGGCAGTTGATCTTCGGCAAGCTGGAGAAGGAAGGGCAGTGGGGCGTCCCGTATCTGCCGGCGCTCGAGATCGCCCGCACGCCGATGGCGGTCACCAAGCTCCAGAAGCCCGTCGAGCAGCTCACGATCAGCATCGATCGGCAGGGCGCCGGCCAGCGGCTGCGGATCGAGTGGGGCACGGTGAGCGCGACGGCGCCGTTCACGGTCGCCAAGAAATAGTCGTCGTGCTCGACTCGGTCGGCGCGCGTCCGTAGCTTCCGCCCGATGAGCGACGCGACCGCGGTCGGACAGTCTTCCTCCACGCCCGCGGGCGCCGGTGCGCTCTCGGCCGGCGCTCCGCGCGGCCCGGCGCCGCGCTACGATCGCTCCATCGTCGAGGGGCCGCTGCGGCCCGCCGTGTGGAAGCTCGCGTGGCCGACCATGGTGGGGAACATCATCGGCGGGCTCCAGGGGCTCGTCGACCACATCATGGTCGGACACCTGGTCGGCTATGCGGGAAACGCCGCGATCGGCGTCGCCTGGCAGATCTTCGTCATCGTCATCGTCTTCATCAACTCCCTCTTCACGGGGATGAGCGTGCTGGTCGCGCGATTCGCCGGCGCGGGGGAGGAGGAGAAGGTCGATCGCACCGTCTATCAGGCGTTCCTCACGGCGTCGGGGATCGCGCTGTTCATCATGGCGCCGCTCGGCTACGTGCTCTCCCCGTACCTGCTGGACCTGGTGCACGCCGCGCCGCCCGTCAAGAAGGAGGCGCTGCCCTTCCTGCGCCTGATGTTCGTGTTCAGCAGCCCGATGCTCGTGTTCTACATGCTCGGGGGCGCGCTGCGGTCGGCGGGCGACGCGCGCACGCCGATGATCCTCGGCATCCTGAGCACGCTGCTCAACATCGCGCTGAACGTCGTGTTCATTCGCGGGCTCGGGCCGATCCCGTCGTACGGGACCAAGGGCGCCGCGATGGGCACGTGCCTCGCTTCGGGGATCGTCGCCGTGTACGCGCTGTTCAAGCTGTGGCACGGCGGCTGGGTGGTGTCGTTCCCGCGACATGGCAGCTTCGCGCCGGACTGGTCGATCATCCGCTCGTTGTTCCGCTTCGGTCTGCCGAGCGGGGTGCAGGGGATCGCGATGAACGTCGGCGGGCTGCTGATGCTCGGCTTCATCGGCTCGCTCGCGCAGAGCGCGGCGGCGCAGGCGGCGTTCGCCATCGTGTACTCGCAGCTGTTCTCCCTCATCACGTGGACGTCGATCGGGTTGATGGGTGCCGCCGCCGCCGTCGCCGGCCAGAACCTCGGCGCCGGCAAGCCCGATCGCGCCGTCGGCGCCGTGTACGCGGCGGCGCGGCTCGGGCTCTTCGTCGCCGGTATCGTCGGCGCCGCGTTCTTCATCTTCCCGCGCGAGCTCCTCGCCGTGTTCGGCATGCAGGACCCGGACGTCGTCTCGATCGGCACGCTGCTCCTCCGCGTGCTGAGCGTCTCCGGCCTGTTCATCACGGTTGCCCTCACCTTCACGGGTGGGCTGCAGGGCACGGGCGACACCAAGAGCCCGCTCTACATCTCGATCATCGCGCAGGTGCTCATCCCGCTCGGGATCTGCTTCGTCGTACAGCGGGTGTCCACGCTCGAGCCCATCCACATATGGATCGCGATCCTCATCGGCCACGCCACGCGCTGCGCGCTGAGCGTGATCCGGTTCGACCAGGGCAAGTGGCGCGCGATCCGCGTCGAGTGACCCGCGCGCGCGCCACGCGGTGCGCGTCCCTCGGCGTGGCGCTC
>DASTSX010000040.1:0-11821 GCA_035760455.1 Gemmatimonadaceae bacterium
CGGCCCCCCACGCCGGCGGGACGCGGGGACGGATCAGGAGCGGTCCGGGCGCATCTTCACCGTGACGGCGTACGGGAACTCCATCCCGAATCGCATCGCTGCCTCCTCGCGCTTCCAGTAGCGCACCTCCTCGACGTGGCCGGCGGTGATGTTCCGCAGCGAGGCAATCCCTTCCACCCGCACGCCGTTCACGAACACCGGCGCCTCGTTCGACGAGGTGGTGATGGAGTTGCGCAGCGGGCCGAAGAGGCGCGGCCGGAGCCGGTGGAGCGCTTCGGCGAGGTTCATCTGCTCGATCTCCGGCTTCGCGAGCTCGTCGGCCGTCACGACGTACATCGTCTTCACGGGCGCCTTGGGGTCGGCGCGGACGATCTGCACGGGCGGCCGGATGACGACGTCGCCGCGATCCGGATCGCCCGGCAGGCCGAAGTCGTACGTGTACTGCACGACCTGCGGCACCCAGTCGCCATCCTTCTTGGCGGGGACGAACCGCGTGCGCTGCAGCGCCTCGCGGATCGCGTCGATGAAGCGCTCGTTGGGCGTGACGCTCAGCACGCGGAACGTCGCGAGGTCCGGCTGCCCGACCTCGTCCACCACGAACATCGTGCTGATCGTCGCGCGAATCCCCTCCTCGGCCAGCCCTGGCGGGTAGACCGGCCCGCGACTCCCCGGGACGGGCGTCGCCTGCGTCGTGACGTCGCGCGCGAAGCGCGTCGACGCGAACGACTCGGGCACATCGGGGACGGCGAACTCCCGCTCGACGGTCTTGCCGGCGGCGAGCAGGACGCTCGGGCTCACGAACGACGCACCGGCGACGAAGAGCACGAGGCGATACGAGCCGGCGGCGGGCGCATCGAGGTAGAAGCCACCCTCCGCGCTGGCGGTGGCCGTCGCAACGACTTGGGCGCTGTCGTCCACCAGGGCGACGGCGGCGCCGCCGAGCGGCTTCCTGGTATCGAGCTGAACGACCTGGCCGCCGAGCGTCTGTGCACCGGCGTATCTCCACGCGGCACCGGCGAGCGTGAGCGACGAGACGAGCGCGGCGGCGCGCACCAGCGAGGGCGTTGACGGCATGGCGACCGAACGTGGGGCGAGGACCGTGGACGCGCACATGGCGTCCGCGACCGCATGCGACTTCGTATCATACCCCGCCGCTCCGACGACGGCGAGCAGCGATGAGCTCAGACGATCGGTCCGCCTCAGTCGACGTGGACCGAACGCCGGCCGCGGCCTTCGCCGACGCTACGGGGGCGCGAGCCGCGTCGGCCAGCCGGAGCGCGGCGCGAGGTCGGTCAGCGCCTGATACACGAGCGTCGGGAACTTCGACGCGACGTCGGTACGGAGCGGCATCTGGTTGATCATGAAGACGAGAACCAGGCGCTCGACGGGATCGACCATGTAGGAGCTGCCGTACGCCCCGCCCCAGCCGAAGCTGCCGACGGAGTAGACGCCTTTGCCACCGAGCCGCTCGACGGTCTCGAAGCCGAGCCCGAAGCCCATGCCGTTCTGAGAGTACAGCGTGCCGCTCTGATTCGTCGTCATCAGGTCGACCATGCGCGGCGACAGGATGCGCACGCCGTCGAGCTCCCCGCGATTGAGCATCATCTGCAGGAACCGCGCGTAGTCGCGCGCGGTGGAGACGATGCCGGCGCCGCCCGAGAAGTTGCGCCGCGGTCCGTCGACGTAGTGCCCCTGCCCAAGTGATCCCTCGGGCGCGCGAGCGACCCGGCCCGTGCTGTCGTTCATGTACAGCGTGACCAGGCGCGCGGCCTTCGCGCTCGGCACGAAGAAATAGGTGTCGCTCATGCCGAGCGGTCCGGTGATTCGCGTCCGGATGAACTCGTCGAGCGGCACCCCGGACGCACGTTCGACGACGCAGCCGAGGATGTCGGTGTTGTAGCCGTACACGTACGCCTCGCCCGGCTGAGCGACGAAGGGAAGCGTGGCGAGCCGCTCCATCGTCTCGCAGACGAGCTCCGACTTGTCCGCGGTGTACCATCCGCTGCCCGCGGCGCGGCCGAGGCCACTGGCCTGGTACTGTGCGGCGACGTGCGCCTCGCCGCCGTACGAGATGCCCGCGGTGTGCGTGAGCAGGTCGTGGATCGTGATCTGCCGCCGCGCGGGAACCATGGTGCGGCCGCTGTCGGCGTGCGACGCGACCGTCGTTCGCGCGTAGGCCGGGATGAAGCGGCTCACCGGATCGCCGAGAGCGATCTTGCCCTCCTCGACGAGCACGAGGATCGCCGCGCTCGTGATCGCCTTGGACTGCGACGCGATGCGGAACATCGCGTCCGCCGTCATCGGCCGACTCGATTCGCGATCGGTCCAGCCGACCGCGCGCTGGTAGGCGACCTGTCCGTCGCGGAGCACGAGCGCGACCGCGCCGCCGATGCGATTCGAATCCACGTACTGCTGCAGGAACCGGTCGATGCGTGCAAGGCGATCGGCGGCGAATCCGTGTGACGTTCGCGACGACGGTACGGCGCGCGCCGCCTGCGCGACGGCGCGCGACGGCGCCGCAACGAGCGCGAGCGCGCCGGAGAGCGCGGCGATGCGCGCGATGCGTCGCATCGCCGATCCCGGGTGGTCGCCTCGTGCGGGCATCGGCTCAGCGCGCGGGCTTGGCGTGCTTGTGCTTCCGGTAGTGCTCGGCCAGCAGATCCCCGCCGAAGTCGTGGCGCAGGTCCCGCCACACGGTGTGGATGTGGTTGGCGTTGTTCTGCTGGTTGTCGTACTCGATCAGGATCGTGGGTCCGTGGATCCGGTAGTAGTGCGCCTGACCCACGTCGGTGCCGCCCGCCCAGGCGAAGCGCAGCTGGCCGAATCCGCCCTCCTCGAGATCACGCATCGCGTGGGCGCGCGCGGCGGCGGTGACGCGGCCGGCGTAGTGCTCCACGAGTCGTCGCAGCTGGGCGCGCTGCCCCGCGGTCATGTCGGCGGCGCGCAGGCCTTCGGCCTTGAGCGCGCGCGCCTTCGGATCGTTGCGCGTCTCGATCTCCGCGTACGCCGTGTCGGAGAAGATGGCGACGGCACGCTGCTTCGCGTCGAGCATCAGCACGAGTGCGCGCGCGAGGTCCTCCTCCGCGGCGAGGATGCGCAGGCCGGCCTGCGGTCCCGACGGCACGCGCGCCGGGTTCGCGCCGAAGAAGACGGGCGAGATCACGTGGCCCGAGCGGCCGAGCTCCGTGTAGTTCACCGACAGGTGATGTCCCTCGACGCGCCAGCCCCACGCGGCCGACGCATCCGGCTCGCCGAACACGCTGAGGTAATAGCGGTTGGAGTCGCGGACCCAGCGTCGCGCCTCGGGAGGACCGGCGGCCTCGATCGCGTGGAGGATGGCCTCGTGACGGATGATGCTCTTCGCGGTGGCGAAGCCGCGCGGGCTGAGCGCCGTCAGCAGCAGCGAGTCGACGCGGGCACGCGCTTCGGCGGACATGCGCTCCAGCGTCAGCCCCTTCCGGTCGACGGGCGTGAAGAACCAGTTCGTGCGCTCGGTGGTATCGAAGGAGAAGGTGGCGACCGACCGCGTGGAATCGGGAATGGCGCGAAGGGCCGACCGGGTGGCGCGAGCGGCCGGCGTGCCGGCGCCGCGTTCGGCGGCGGCCTGCCCGAGGGCAGGTCGCGGTGAGACCGAGGCGACGAGGACGAGCGCGACGGCACCACGCTGAACGAACGAGCGAATCATCGAACTCTCGGGACGGAGGAGACGGAGCGGAGCGGGGCGGGGCAAGTATGGCACCGCGCCGGTGCCGCTTCCAGTCGTCGTCGCGACCGAGCGCGAGCGGCCGGCGGCACCCCACGACCGCAGAGGGCCGCGCAGTGCGCGGCCCTCTGGCGATCCCGAGCGTCGGTACGAGCGACGATCAGCGCTCGACGACCCGCACCCCCTCCGGAACGACGAACCTGAACGCCGAGGCGTCGACCGGCGCGTTGGGGCGGAACGACGTCAGCCGGACGCGGCGCTGCACGCCCGAAGGCTCCGTGACCTCGAACTGCCGGATCGTGGCGTCGGCGTCGTCGATCCACACGGTGGCCGACTGGAACGCGGCGCCGTCCTTCTGCTTCGGCACGAGCCCGAAGGCGTGCGTGGCGCGGCCGGAGACCTGGGCCGAGCCTGCGGGGGTGATCGTGTAGCGCGTTCGGGGCGCGGTGAGGAACTGCGCGGTCAGATCGACCGTGCCGCTGCCGCCGTTCTTGACCGACGTGCGGATCACCTGTCCGGGCGTGGTGCTCGGCAGATAGAGCCACAGGCGCGTGCCGTCCGCGACGATGCGATCGTTGGCCGGATCGGAGAAGCGAACGGAGAGCTTGCCAGGGCGCTGCTGCTGATACTCGCCCGTCGCGGTGAGCGTGCGCCCAGTGAGGGGGTTCGTGATCGTCTGTTCGAAGGTGGCGCGCGCGGTCCTGACCTTCGCCCACGCGGCGACGGCGCGGTCGAGCAGATCCGCCTGGGCGCGCGGGCGCGCGGCGGCGAGCGAGAGCGGTGCGAGCAGCGCGCCCGCGAGCGCGAGCGCGCGGAAGTGTCCGAGTTGCATTCGAGCTCCAGTGTGTCGGGCGCAGCGTGCGCCGTCCGAGAGGTGCTACCCGCGCGGCGTACGGCCTGTTCCGGGCGGCGGCGCCACCGTGCGCCCGATGGCGTCGGCGATCGCGCGCGCCTCGCGAACGAGGCGCGCGAGCTGCTCCGGGAACAGTGACTGGCCGCCGTCGGACATCGCCTTGTCGGGATTCGGGTGCATCTCCACGAGGAGCCCGTCGGCGCCCGCCGCGATCGCCGCGCGGCCCATCGGGATCACCTTGTCGCGCAGGCCGGTCCCGTGGCTCGGATCGGCGACCATCGGCAGATGCGACAGCTTCTGCACGAGCGGGATCGCCGTCAGATCGAACAGGTTGCGCGTCGCGCTGTCGAAGCTCCGGATGCCGCGCTCGCAGAGGATGACCTGGGTGTTGCCTTCGGCGAGCAGGTACTCCGCGCTCATCAGCAGGTCGGCGATCGTCGCGGCCATGCCGCGCTTGAGGAGCACGGGCTTGCCCAGCCGGCCGATCGTCCGCAGCAGCGCGTAGTTCTGCATGTTGCGCGCACCGATCTGGATGCAGTCGGCCACCTCGGCGACGTGATGCGCGCCTTCCTCGTCGAGCGCCTCCGTGACGATCGGCAGCCCCGTCTCGGCGCGGGCGAGCGCGAGCAGCTCGAGCCCTTTGCGACCGAGACCCTGGAACGAGTACGGCGAGCTGCGCGGCTTGAACGCGCCGCCGCGCAGCGCCGCGCCGCCGGCGTCGCGCACCTGCTGCGCCGCGAGCACGATCTGCTGCTCGTTCTCCACCGAGCAGGGGCCGGCGATGATCGGGATGCTCGGTCCGCCGAAGGTGACGCCGGGCGCGATCGTGACCAGCGTGTTCTCCGGCCGCCACTCGCGCGAAACCTGCTTGTACGGCTTCGAGACGTGGATCACCTCGGCGACGCCGTCGAGCGCCTCGAGCTGCGAGCCGTCCACGCGACCGTCGTTGCCGACCAACCCGACCGTGGTCCGCTGCGCGCCCGGCATCGGCAGCGCCTGATAACCCATCTCGCGAATGACCTCGACGACGCGCGCGATCTGGGCGTCCGACGCGCCGTGCTCCATCACCACCAGCATCAGTCTTCCTCGATCTCGAACGTGGACCCGTCGGCGGCCAGCGTGGTCGGACCGGCGTAGTGTGCACCGACGAGCGCCCGGATGTCGACGCGCTCGACCGGTGGATAGAAATGCGTGAGGACCAGGTGCTTCGGAAGCGCCGCGGCGGCGAGCGCGCCGCACTGCTCGGGGGTGAGGTGCGTGGGAATCGCCATCTCCGTGGGAAGCGAGCACTCGCAGAGCAGCACGTCGCAGCCGCGCGCCCACTCGCCGAGCATCGGATCGTAGCCCGTGTCGCCCGTGTAGACGAGACGCCGCCCGCCGCGCTCGACGGAGTAGGCCACGCTCTCCTCCGTGTGCGGCACCTTCGTGGCGCGCAGCGTCGTGCCGTCGCCGAGGTCCAGTGCATCGCCGGGCGCGATCTCGCGCACCTCGAGGGGGAAGCCGGGATCGCGCAGCCAGTCGCCGAAGACGGCGACGAGCCGCTCGAGCAGAGCGCCGATCCCCTGTGGCCCGACGAGCACCAACGGCGCGCTCCGACCGGGCAGCGAGCCGTACTTCCAGGCGAAGGCGAGCGTCGCGAAATCGGAGAAGTGATCCGTGTGGAAGTGCGTGATCGCGACGTGCGTGATCTCGCGCCAGGGCAGCGCGTAGCCGGCGAGACGGTGCGTGACGCCGCTCCCGCAGTCGAGGAGCAGCCGCGTCGCGCCGGCCTCCACGTAGTGCCCCGCGCAGACGCGCGCGCCCGTGAGTGCGACCGAGCCGGTGCCGAGCGTGACGAGCCGCATCAGCGCCCCCGGAAGAGCATCTTCTTGAGCGATTCGTACCCGTCGGCGCGGAAGCGCACGAGGTACACACCGGGGGGCACGACGCGCCCGTCGTCCGCCGTGCCGTCCCACGCGAATCGCGGATCGCAGCCGCTCGAGTCGATCTCGCGCAGCCGCCCGTACCGGCCCGCGGCCAGCGTCCCGCTCACCTGCGAGGAAGGAATCATCCGCCGCACGGGGTTTCCCCGGAGATCGTGGATCGTGAGAACGACCTCCGCCGCCGTGCGCAGGTCGAACCAGATGCAGGTGGTGGACGACGACGGAGCGGGGAAGGGGTTGGGGAAGTTCTGATAGAGCAGGGTCGTGAGGGGCTGGTTCGCCGGGGAGATCACGAAGCTGGACCGACTGTTCACCCCCACCGTGTCGCCCGGCATGCCGTTGACGAGCCGCGCGACGACGCGCCAGCGATACGACGTGTTGGCCTGGAGCGTGTCCGGGTAGTAGTAGACCGTGTCGGCGATCCCCCGCCGCACGATCGTCTCCTGGGTCGCGACGTTGGTGATGTACAGGTCGTACACCCACGGTCCCGGCGGTGTGGTCACGGCGGCACTCCGCCAGGAGAAGCGCGGCTGCTGGGTGTTGAGCGCCACGCTGGTGGACCCCGTCGGGTCGAGCAGCTGGAGGCGCGGCCCCGTGCTCCCGATCGGCGCGATGAGCGAGCTGATCGTGGTTCCGCGCGCGTCGAACACCGTGGCCTCGGCGAAGATCTCCCGATTCTCGGGGAGGAGTTGCACCGTGGTGAACGCGACGTCGGTGCCCGTCTTCGTCGAATCGTAGAGAATCAGGCCCAGGTTGCTGCCGAGGGCGAGGCGGAGCCGGATCTGCACGGGCTGCACCGACGCGGGGAATCCCGTCGCCCGCACGACGATGCGTGGTGCCGCGGGCAGCGGCACCTCGGGGGGCACACCGATCTGGATCTGGCCCTGCGCGCCGGCGACGTACGGCGCCAGCGACGCCGCCAATGCCACCAGGAGCGCGACGCCGAACGGCGTCCCGCGTCTCACGACGTGGCGGCGGCTTCCTCGGCCACCGACTCGATCGGGACCGATGCTTCCGTGGACGCCGCCCGCATTCGCACGCTCACCAGCGAGGAGACGCCGGGCTCCTGCATCGTCACGCCGTACACCGCGTCGCCAGCTTCCGTCGTCGTCCGCGGATTGTGCGTGATGACGATGAACTGCGTGCGGCTCTTGAACTGGTTGAGCATCCGGACGAAGCGGCCGACGTTGGCGTCGTCGAGCGGCGCATCGACCTCGTCGAGCAGGCAGAACGGGCTCGGCTTGGTGAGGAAGATCCCGAACAGCAGCGACAGGGCGACGAGCGCGCGCTCGCCGCTCGACAGGAGGTGGATGCGCTGGGTCTTCTTGCCACGCGGCGACGCGTGGATCTCGATGTCGCAATCGAGCGGGGTCTCGGGATTCTCGAGACGCAGGTCGCACTCGCCCCCGCCGAACAGCGACATGAAGATCTCCCGGAAGTTGACGCGCACCTGCTCGAACGTCGCGAGGAAGAGCTCGCGCGCGGTCGCGTCGATCTCCTTGATCGCCTGGAGCAGCGACGCTTTCGCATCGGCGAGGTCGGCGCGCTGTGCGACGAGGAAGTCGTGGCGCTTCATCGTCTCGTCGTGCTCCTCGATCGCGAGCGCGTTGACGGGACCGAGCTGCTCGAGCTGCCGGCGCAGCTCCGCGGCCTCGGTGCGCAGCGCGTCGTCGTCGAGGTCCAGCGGCGGGACGCCGGCGATCATGTCCTCGAGCGGCCGCTTCCACTCGGTCTCCAGGCGCTCGCGGATCGCGGTCCGGCGCCCCGAGAGCTCGGTGAACCGGAGCTCGGCGTGGTGCAGCTCGTCGCTGGAGACGGTGAGCCGGCGCCGCTGCTCGCTCACGGCATGCTCCGCCGAGATCAGCGCGTCGTCGGCGGCGCGGACGGCCGCCTCGGCGGCCGCGAGGCTCGCCTCGCCGTCCGAGAGCGTGGCCTCGCGCGTCTCGAGGTCCATCGTCCATGCCGCCATCTGCTCGGCCAGCGCGCTGTCGGAGAGCGCGAGCTCGCTGAGCTCCTCGCGCAGCTGCGCGAGCCGCTGCGTGGCGCTCGACACCTCCTGCGCGAGACGGCGTTCACGGTCGACGGCCATCTGCACGCGGGCACGTGTCTCGGCCTGGCGCACCTGCCACCGACCGCGCACCTCGCGCGCCTCTTCCTGACTCCGTTCGGCGACGGCGGCGCGCTCGCGCGCGTCGACGATCGCCTGCTCGCGCGCGCCGAGCTGGTCGGCCAGCGCCGCCGCGTCGGCGTCGAGCGCACGCTGCCGCTCGCCGAGCTCGCCGGCGCGGGCCGCGAGCCGCTCCGCCAGCGTCGCCGCTTCTTGCGCTTCGCGCTCCGCACGGGCCACTCGTCGGGCCGATTCCGTCTGGCGCTCGAGGGCGTGGCGCGCCTGCTGCTGCGCGACCGCGGCGGCTTCGGTGGCCTCGAGGACGCGGCGCTCGCTCGCCGCGAGCGATTCCCGCATCGCATCCGCCGTGCGCGACGCCTCCTGGCGCACCGTCTCCAGCGTCGCGAGCTCGCGGCGCAGCTCGGCGAGCTCGGCGCGGCGGCGCAGCGGGCCGGGGCCCGTCGTCGTGCCGGGAAGCCAGACCGCGCCGCGCGCGTCGACGAAGGCGCTGCCGCCGTTGAGCGGGTGCACGTGACCGAGCAGCGCGCGCACCCACGGCTGCCCGGGGCTCACGGCGCCGACGACGGCCTCCAGCCCCTCGCCCTCTCCCTCGCCGCGACCATCGTCCCTCGCCGCATCGAGCGGCAGCAGGAGCAGGGGGCCGGGGTTCGCTTCGGCGTGCCACCGACGGATGGCGTCGGCCACGTCCCGGTCGCGCACGAGCACGGCGTGCACCGAGTTGCCGAGGAACTTCTCGACCAGCAGCGCCGACGCCTGATCCGCGGCGATGAAATCGGAGACGGGGCCGAGCACCGCTCCCTCGCCGAACCGCTCGCGCTCGCGGAGCAGGCGCGACGCGGCGGGCGCGAGCCCGACGCGGTCGCGCTCGAGCTGCGCGAGCGCGTTCACCCGTCCCTGAAGCGACGTCAGCGCCTCGTCGGCGCGAAAGAGCTCGGCGCGCGCGAATGCCTCGCGCTCGCGGGTCTCGCGGTCGGCGGTCCGCGCCTCATCCATCTCGCTCGCGGCGGCGGCGGCGGCCGTCTGCGCCGCATCGACCTCCGCCTGCAGCTCGTCGTGCTCGCGGCGCGACATCGCGAGCGCGTCGTCGAGCTGGGCGCGCTCCTGCGCGAGTGCGTCGGCGCGCTGGCGCAGCTCGTCGAGCTCGCGCACGGCACGCTCGCGATCGTGCTCCACGCGCCGCACGCGGTCCTGCAGCTCGCGCAGCTCGCGCTCCGCACGTTCGACCGTGGCCCGCGCCTCGGCGACGACGCGGCGCGCCTCGTTCTCGGCCTCCTGATGCCGCGCGAGCTCCGCCTCGGCGGCTCCGAGCTCGGCCTCCTCGCGCGAGCGCTCCTCCGATGCGCGCTCGCGCTCCGCGGCGATCTGCACGCCCGTCTGTTCGCCCGCCGTCGCTTCGGCCTCGGCGCGCTGCCGGCGGGCCGTGGCGTTGCGCTGACGCTCCTCGGCGACGGCCATCTCTCCACGGATGCGCTGCACCTGCTCGCGCTGCATGCTCACGAGGCGGGACAGCTCGTTCCGCTGCGCCTCGGCCGCCGCTCTCGTGCCGTGCGCCTGGTCGCGCGCCGCCTCCGCGTCGAGCGCCGCGGCTTCGGCGAGTGGCAACTGCTCGCGGAGCTCGGTCAGTCGCGTCTCGAGCCGCGCCAGCTCCTCGCGCCATGCCTCCATCTCACGCGCGGCGAGCGACAGTTCGACCGTGAAGCGGCGCGTCATGATCTCGGCGTAGCGCTCGGCGCGCTTGCGCTGGCGCGCGAGACTGCGCACCTGACTCGCCACCTCGTTGATCAGGTCGTCCAGACGCTGCAGATCGCCCGTCGTCTCCTCGAGCCGCCGCTCCGTCGTGCGGCGCCGGTCGCGATAGAGTCCGACGCCCGCCGCCTCCTCGAACAGCTCGCGCCGATCGTCCGGCCGGTCGGAGAGCAGCGCGTCGATCATCTTGCTCTCGATCACGACGCCCGTGCCTGCTCCGAGACCCGTGCCCCTCAACAGGTCGGCGATGTCGCGCAGGCGGCAGGGCGCTCGGTTCAGGAAGTAGTCACTGTCCCCCGAGCGCGACAGCCGGCGCGTGATCACCACCTCGCGGAACGGGACGGGCAGCATGCCGTCGTCGTTCGAGAAGTGGAGCGACACCTCGGCGACGTTCACGGGGCGCCGCGCCGACGAGCCCTGGAAGATCACCTCGTCCATCTTCGCGCCGCGCATCAGGCGCGCGCGCTGCTCGCCGAGCACCCATCGCACGGCGTCCGAGACGTTGGACTTGCCGCAGCCGTTCGGGCCGACGATCGCCGTGACGCCCGGCTCGAACACGAGGTTCGTCGCGTCGGCGAACGACTTGAAGCCGTGGAGCTCGAGCTTGGTGAGACGCACTAGAAGGCTCTCCCGGTTCGATACATCAGCAACGGGCGGATCCCCGCCTCGCGCACCTGGGGCACGGCGAGCGAGGCTTGCTCCGGGGTGGCGTACGCGCCGAAATAGAGGCGTACCACGCCGTTCGGCTGGCGCAGACCGTAGACCGGCAGTCCGCGCGCGTGATAGCGGTTCAAGCGTCCGGGCGCATCGCGCGGCGCCACGGCCGAATCGACGAGGAACGCGAGCGGATACCGATCGACGCTGCCGAAGTCGCGCGCGAGCGTTCCCTGCACGCGGAGCCGCACGAGCAGCGACTCGGCGGCCGTTCGCGAGGAAAAGGCGCCCGCGAGCAGCAGATAGAATCGCGACGGCGTCTCCATGCCGTACGTGGACGCAGGAAGCCGCGCGAACCGGCCGAACAGGTCGAGGATCGCGCCCGACTTCGTGTTGTACTTGGAGAGCAGGATCGAGTAGCCGACGGCCGCCGCGGAATCCCGGGGATTGGCCGGCGAGTAGACCGGGAACGAGTCAGCGCCGAAGCGCGCGATGCTGTCGCGCGCGATGCTGTCGCGCCGGATGCGCGCAATGCTGTCCGTGACGCGAACGCGAGCCGCCGCCACGGCGGCGGCGGAATCGGCCGCCGCGCGCTGCACGGCGCGACGGCGCGAGAGTACGCCCATCCCCCAGTACGCGAGACCCGCCAGCACGAGGAGCGCGAGCAGCGCGCCGACCAGTCGCGGCGCACGACTCGGCTCCTTCCGCACGATCGGGATGTCCGTCGGTGCGCTCTCCGCCGCCGATGCGGGCCGGTCGTCGACCGCCGCGATCGGGGCGACGACGCCACGACGCGGACGCACCCAGGCGAGTGA
>DASTSX010000041.1:0-6855 GCA_035760455.1 Gemmatimonadaceae bacterium
GTCATCGGTGATCGGCGGGCACACCCTGCTGATCACGCCGTCGCCGTTCCTGCCTGCTGACGTGGACCGACAACCGACAACCGTCAACTGGTTCCCTCACCATGCCCCTCGTAGAGATCCGCAACGTCGACAAGTCCTTCAAGCGCGAAGCGCAGACCGTCGAGGTCTACAACGACCTCTCGATCGACTTCGAGGAAGGCAGCTTCACGGCGCTGATGGGCCCCTCCGGATCCGGGAAATCCACGCTGCTCAACCTCGTGGCCGGCCTCGACAAGCCGACGCGCGGCACAGTGCGCGTGGCGGGGGAGGAGGTGAGCGCGATGAGCCCCTCGCAGCTCGCGGCCTGGCGCGCGCGCACCATCGGCTTCGTGTTCCAGTCGTACAACCTGCTCCCCGTGCTCACGGCGGAGCAGAACGTCGAGCTGCCGCTTCTGCTCACCAACCTGAACAAGAAGGAGCGCGCCGAGCGCACCGCGATCGCCCTCGGCGTGGTGGGGCTGTCCGACCGTCTGGACCACTACCCGCGCCAGCTCTCGGGCGGGCAGGAGCAGCGCGTCGCCATCGCGCGCGCCATCGTCGCCGACCCGACGCTCATCCTGCTCGACGAGCCCACGGGCCAGCTCGACTCCAGGAGCTCCGACGAAGTGCTCGAGCTGCTGCGGCGGCTCAACGAGGAGTTCCGGAAGACGGTCATGATGGTGACCCACGACGCCAAGGCCGCCGACCGCGCGAAGACCGTGCTCCACCTCGAGAAGGGGGTGCTGCTCGAGCGCGGCGCGGCGGTGAAGGCGGAGGGCGGTCTCACGACGACGGCGGAGCGGGAGGCGATGCGATGAAATTCCTGCCTCTCGTGCTGGCGAACCTGCGGCGGCATCGGCTGCGCACGATCCTCACGATGTGCAGCGTGGCGCTCGCGCTGTTCCTGTTCGCGTCCCTGCGCACCGTGGTCACGACGCTCAACGCCGGCTCGCAGGTGAGCAGCGCGTCGCGCATGATCACCCAGAACGCCACGGCGTTCGTGATCCCGCTGCCGATGAGCTACGCCCAACGGCTCAGGTCCGTGCCGCACGTGACCGACGTGACGTGGGCGAACTGGTTCGGCGGCAAGTACGGCGACGGCAAGAAGTTCTTCGCCCAGTTCGCGATCGATCCGGAGTCGTATCTCCGCATCTATCCCGAGATCCAGGTGTCGGAGGAGCACCGGCAGGCATTCATGAAGGAACGCTCGGCGGCGCTCGTCGGCGAGAAGCTGCTGCGCGACTTCGGCTGGAAGGTCGGCGACAACGTGACGCTCCAGGGGACGATCTTCCCCGGCGACTGGACGTTCACGATCCGCGGCACCTACAAGCCGACGCTGAAGGAGTACGGCGAGGACTCCTTCATGTTCCACTACAACTATCTGTACGAGCGCGAGCCGACCCGCGTGACGCCGGGCTGGTACATCATGAAGATCGACGATCCCAACGCCGCGCCGACGGTGGCCAAGACGATCGACGACCAGTTCCGGAACTCCACCGCGCCGACGAAGACGGGTACGGAGAAGGCGTTCGCCGCCGGCTTCGCGAGCATGTGGGGGAACGTGAAGCTGCTCATGAGCACCATCGGCATGGCCGTCGTGTTCGCGATCCTCCTCGTCACGGCGAACGCGATGATGATGAACCAGCGCGAGCGGCGGTCGGAGGTGGCGGTGATGAAGACCGTCGGGTTCTCCGACCGGCGCGTGTTCGGGCTCGTGATCGTCGAGGCCGCCGTCATCGCCGTCACGGGGGCGATCCTCGGACTGGGCGCGGCGATCCTGCTGCCGATCATCACGGGCTTCGGCGACGGCGGCTTCCTGCCGGGCTTCCACGTGACGCCGGGCACGGTGCTCTTCGGCGCGCTCGTCGCGCTGCTGCTGACCGTCGCGAGCGGCATCTTCCCAGCGTGGCAGGCGGCGAAGCTGCCCGTCGTGCAGGCGCTGCGGAGGGTCGAGTGAAGATCCCGCTGATCTACAACATCCGTAGCGTCTCGCAGCGGCCCGTTTCCACGATGCTCACCGCGCTGGGGATCGCGCTCGTCGTCGCGGTGTTCGTCGCGATGCTCGCGCTGGCCAACGGCTTCATCGCCGCGCTGGTGAAGACGGGGTCGTCCGACAACGTGCTGCTCCTGCGGCGCGGCGCGGACAACGAGATGGCGAGCAGCATCCCGCGCGAGGCGATCAGCATCCTCGCGTCGTCGCCGCACATCGCCACCGGCGCCGACGGCCGGCCGCTCCTGAGCGCCGAGACCTACCTCGTGATCAACATCCCGCGGCTGGGCGGGAACGAGTTCGAGGTCGCGAACGTCGTCGTGCGCGGCGTGTCGGACAAGGCGTTCGAGCTGCGCCGCAACATCAAGGTCATCGAGGGCCAGCGCTTCGCCTCGGGGCAGAGCGAGATCTGCGTCGGCTCGAAGCTGCAGGGGCGGTTCAACAACGTGAACGTCGGCGACGTCCTGCGCTTCGCCAACCGCGACTGGAAGGTCGTCTGCCGCTTCACCGCCGACGGCTCGAGCTTCGAGTCGGAGATCTGGGGGGAGAACGAGCAGTTCCTGAACGTGTTCCGCGGCAACGCGTTCCAGGACGTCGCGTTCCGGATGAAGGATCCGGCCGGCTTCGAGGACGCGAAGCGCGCCTTCCTCGCCGACCAGCGCGTCCAGATCGACGCGCACCGCGAGTCCGAGTTCTACGCGAGCCAGTCCGAGCTGCTCGGCAACATCCTCCGCTTCCTCGCCATCATGATCACCGGGATCATGTCGGTGGGCGCGGTGTTCGGCGCGGTGAACACGATGTACGCGGCGGTGAGCTCGCGCACGCCGGAGATCGCGGTGCTGCTCACGCTCGGCTTCCACCCGCGGAGCGTGCTCGCGAGCTTCCTCGCCGAGTCGGCGGTGATCGCGTTCGTCGGCGGGGTGCTCGGGTGCCTGCTGGCCCTCCCGATCAACGGCGTGGTCACGAGCACGACGAACTGGGCGAGCTTCAGCGAGATCGCCTTCGCGTTCCGCGTGACGCCGCAACTGCTGCTGGCCGGGCTGACGTTCGCCGTGGTGATGGGCGTGGTCGGCGGGTTCTTCCCGGCGCGACGGGCGTCGAGGCTGCCGGTGATACAGGCGCTGAGGTGAGCTGGAGCTGCTACTCAAGTACTCGATAACACTGACGTAGCGGGTACCCGGTACCGGTCGGAGGCTCCCGGAAATCGCCCTCGGGAGGTGCAGATCCCTCGACTCGCTGCGCTCGCTCGGGATGACAACACGGGCGCTGCGCTCGCTCGGGATGACGGCCTCGGTCATCCCGAGCGCAGTCGAGGGATCTGCGCTTCGGTCATCCCGAGCGCAGTCGAGGGATCCGCACTTCGGTCATCCCGAGCGCAGTCGAGGGAGCTGCACCATCACGGCTTGGTGGCCGACCGGATTTCCGGGAGCGTCCCCCTGGGTCCGGGTACGTGGGACGTCAGTCGTACCGGGTACTAGAGTAGCAGTCCCCTCAAGCCCCCAACTCCGTCTCGCGCTCGTCCTCCGTGAGCGAGTCGAACCTCGGTGCCGCAAGGGCGCGGACGGCGCGGAGGCGGTCGGCGATCGCGGTGCGCTCGGCGGCCTCGCTCGTGTCGTCGTGCAGCACCGCGTTGTCGGCGAGACGGATCCAGGCGTCGAGCGTAGCGACGTGATCGTCCGTCAAGCGGATGCCGCGCGTGCTCGCCGTCGACGCGTCGGACAGCTTCGACACCAGCGCGGCGGTGCGGTCAGTGCTCGCATCGGGGACGAGCTCCCCATAGTCGCCGGTGAGGCGCTCGCTGAGCGCGGCCACGGCACTGCGCACGATGGCGGCGGCGTCGGCGGGGGAGATGGTCGGCATGCGTCGCGGTCCTGGGAAGGCGTTGACCGGCGCGCTCGCCGGGATCACCACGAATGGCGAACCGCATGCCACGGCGCCCAGATCTCAGTCCGTGGCGTCGCGCCGGATGACGTCGAACACCACGCCGGACGGGTCGCGCACGTAGAACCCGCCCGGACTGTGGAGCTCGATCCAGCCCGCCGTGCGGTTGGCGATCCGGCAGCCCATCACACCCGTGTAGACCTCCGCCGCGACGTCCGGATCGGGCACGTGCAGTGTCTGCGCCTCGAGCACGGAGCTCGTGGCGAAGAGAAAACATCCGACGACGATGCGACGAGCAGCGAGAGCCATGGGGAGCGCAGGGCGATGGATGCGGTGATCTACGACGAGCATGCCGCTTTCGCCATGTGCGACGCGCCTCCGCATCGTCGCGATCGGTACCCGGCACCGGAAATGCGTCGCTTCCTCGCTGCTCCGGAGGCTCGGCCGCGCGTCATACGTACATGCAGAGGTGATCAGATGATGGACGACAGGAACACGAGGCCGAGCGCCGACGACGCCGAGCGCGATCGCGTGGCGCAGGACATGGCCGGCCGGCTCTTCACGCGCGGGGTGGACGTGCGAGCGAGCGACTCGAACGACGACGTGACGGCGATGGAGGAAGCGGTCGAGCGGTTCGAGGAGCTGGTGCAGGCGGGCGGCGGCGATCTCATGGTCGACGAGCCGCCTCGCGGCCAGGAAGGAGAGCCCGACGAGCCCCGCTTCCGGCTCCCGTTGCGCCGCGCGGACGAATCGGCCCGCGGCTACGTGGAGCGTCTGTCGCGCGCGGCCGACGAGCTGCGCCCGCCGCCGGCCGTCTGACCGATCAGCGCGCGTGCGACGATGTCGCGCGCGATCCGTTCGGCATCGCGCGCCACGCCGTGGATCATCGTCGACGACAGCGCGTAGAGAAAGTGCAGCCCCACGAAGTACAGCCCGGGGTGCGAGGCGACCAATCCGCGCTCGTGCGCCGGCTCGCCGCGCGCATCGAGCACCGGAACGTCGAGCCACGACATCCCGGGGTGGAATCCCGTACACCAGATCACGTTCGCGACCGGGAGCACGGTGCCGTCGGCGAGCATCGGCAGCCCGTCCCTGACGCCCGCGGTGCGACCGACGCGCCGCACGCCGGCGGCCAACAGCTCCCGCGGACGCTGCCGGATCAGCGGGCCCCCCTGGGCGATGGCGTTGGGCCGCGCCTTGCGGCCGATCGGCGTGTCCACCGTGACGATGCGATGGAACACGACGCGGAAGAGCACCGGCACGATCAGGCGCGCGACGGCGCCGTCGATCGCGAAGGGGACGTGTCCGGTGTCGCGGCCCGAGAGCCACGTCTCGTGATCGTGGCGCACGACTTCGATGGCGATCTCGGCGCCCGAGTTGCCGGCGCCGACGACGAGCACGCCGCCCTCGCGCAGCTGCGCGGGATTGCGATACTCGCTCGAGTGCAGCTGAACGACGGCGGGGTCGAGCTCCGAGGCGAACGCGGGGATCTTCGGCGCCTGGTAGGTCGCCATTGCGACCACGACGTTGCGCGCTTCCCACCGCTCGCTGCCGGCCGAAACGAGATAGCGATCGCCCTCCTGCGTCACGCGATCGACGCGGACCCCCGTGCGCACCGGCAGCGCGAACCGCTCGGCGTACGCGGCCAGGTAGTCGGCCATCTCGTCCTTCGTCGGGAAGCTGTGCCGTGCCGCGGGAAAGGGCATGCCGACCAGCCCGTCGTAGCGCGCGGGGGTGAACAATCGGAGCGAATCCCACCGATGCCGCCAGCTGTCGCCGACGCGCTCGCGCGCTTCCAGGATCACGAACGGGATGCGGGCGCGCTCGAGGTAGTAGCCGACCGACAATCCCGACTGTCCTGCACCGATGATGACCGTGTCGACGCGACTCGCTTCGCGCGTGGTGTCCATGGCCGACCTCGCCGCGCTCGGGTCACACCACGCGGTACGCGATCCGTATCCGCACGATGTCACCGTGCCCCTTCGTACCGCGCACGCGCTTCGGCACGGGAAGCAGGGTGCGACCCGACTTCTCGCGCCACACGCTCGTGGACCACGTCGTGCCGTCCACCGACGCTTCGACCGGCGCGCGTCCCCATCCCTCCGTCACCGACGGAGCGAGTCGGTCGGGCACCGTCGCGAACGTCCAGCCGCCCTTGCCCGGATAGGTGAACAGCTCGGCGGTGAACTCGCCGCCATGGCGCGCGTCACGTCGCTCGCGCGGCACCGCGCGTCGCCGAGCGCCCGGCATCAGCGTCGGATCGCCGTGGTGATCGACTGCACGCGACTCTCGTGGCGCTGCAGCAGGTAGTTGACGAACGCGCCCACGATCGGGCTCGGCCGGCGCGAGCCACGGGTGACGACGCGTGCGCTCAGCACCGACGACTGCGCGTCCCACTCGACGTTGAGCGCGCCGCGCGTGTCGTCCGTCGCGTGCAGCTTCAGCCACCCGGGCGCGCGCCCCGGCTGCGCCTCCTTCGTCACCTGCAGCGCGTAGCGCTCGAGGCGCGGGTCGTCGGCGATTGCCTGGCGGATGCTGCGCCCCTTCGTGCACAGGACCTGAATGAGGATCTGCATCGCGTCGTGGGTGAGTGGTGAGGCGGCGTCGCCCCGTGCGGGCTCAGGCGAACCGTTCGCGCGCGCGCTCGCGCGCCTTGCGGGCTTCCTCCTCGCGATTGCGCGGCGGGGCGTTGATCTGCAGCGAGGCGATCAGCCGCCGTGCGGCCTCCGTCACCTCGTCGACCGCGCGGTCGAACGCGGCCTCGTTGGCGCGCGAGGGGCGCGTCGTCCCGCTCAGCTTGCGGACGAACTGCAGCGCCGACGCACGGATCTCGTCGTCAGTGGCCGGCGGCTCGAAATTCGCCAGCGTCTTGATGTTGCGGCACATGGTGCGGCTCCTATGGGGTGGCGGGCGCCGGCGACTGGGGGCGGCTGCGGAGATACTCGGCGATCGCAGTGCGCTGCCCG
>DASTSX010000042.1:0-27352 GCA_035760455.1 Gemmatimonadaceae bacterium
TGCTGCCAGAGCCGAACCTCCGTCGTGTCGCGAAAGAGCCAGCCGTTCGCGACCGCCCCGTGCCCGCTCGGCAGGAGCCCCGTGGTGAACGTCGCGTGCACGGAGCAGGTGACGGCGGGGAGCACCGTCCGCAGCGGCCGGAGCCCGCCGCGCGCGGCGAAGGCCCGAAGGTGCGGCGTGTCGTCGCCGATCAGATCGCTCGTCAGCCCGACGACGAGCAGGGCGACGGTCTGCCTCACGCCGCGGCGACCCCCGCGGACGACGTCGCGGCCGTGTGATCACGCGGCGACACTGTCGCCGCCGGCTCCCCGTCCCGGGGAGTCGTGCCCAGCGTGAACTTCGGCGACTGCCCGAGGAACGCGATCGGATTGCCGTAGATGATCCTGTCGATCAGATCGGCGGCGTGCCCACGCCGTCTCATCGCGAGCGCGAAGTGCGGCACCGCGTCGGGGAGGCTCGGGCCCCAGTCGCAGGCCGACGCGACGCAGATGCGATCGGTGCCGTAGCGCTCGAACATGTCGATCGCGCGCTCGGGGCTCACTTTCGTCTGCGGATAGAGCGTGAGCCCCGTCCAGAATCCGTTCTCGAGGATGATCGGGAGCGTGTGCTCCTCCGCGTGGTCGATCATCACGCGCGACGGCTCGATGCGGTCGTACTCCGTGAGGATGTCGACGATCGTGCGCGTGCCCTTGTACTTGTCCTCGAGGTGCGGCGTGTGGATGTGGATGAGCTGATCGTGCTCGAGCGCGAGCTCGACGTGATCGCGGAAGGTGGCGATCTCGTTCCGCGTCACGCGGTTGAGGCCGATCTCGCCGATGCCGAGGACGTTTGGTGACTCCAGATACCGGGGGATTCTGGCGAGCACCTGGCGCGCGAGCGTCCGGTCCTCGCCCTCCTTCGGGTTGAGGCAGAGCCAGGCGAAGTGCCGGATGCCGTACACCGCGGCGCGCTTCGGCTCGAAGTCGGTGAGATGGCGGAAGTAGTCGTCGAAGCCGTCCGCCGAGCTGCGATCCCAGCCGGCCCAGAAGGCGGGCTCGGTGACGGCGACACAGCCCGTGAGCGCCATCTGCACGTAGTCGTTGGTGGTGCGCGAGACCATGTGCGCGTGCAGGTCGATGTAGCGCATCAGCCCACCCCCAGCTGCCAGCGGTCGTAGGCGCCGCGCGCGCTCTTGGTGTCGAGCTTCGCGAGCGGCTCCGTGGTGGGATCGCTCAGCAGATGCTGGATCCGCTCCACGCGCGTCTCGGGCTCACCCGGTGCGGGCGCTGCCTCGAGCAGTCGCAGCGCGTCGCGGAACGCACGCACGCGGTAGTCGCGGTCCACCAGCGAGGCGTCGGTACGGTCGAGCCGGTCGAGATACGCCGCGATCTCCAGCAGGCGGGTCCGGTTCTCGATGAAATATTCGTCGACGAGCTCTCGGCCCGTCTTCGGCGAGGGGATCACTCCGGGCTGCACGAGAGCCCTCCTGAACGGTGAGTTGCGGTCCGCAGGCGGTCGCATCGGACGACCGAATCCAGGCCTGCAATCTACTCTACGGACCACCGCGCGGATCAGCTGGCCGGCACGGCGCGCGTCGGGCGGCGCCTGACAGGGGACGACACCTGGCCCATCTTCATTCCCGCGCGGCGGCGACGAACGACGCCGGCGCGAACCCTCACCGCGCCAGCCTCGACGATGCCCGACCGTTCCTCCGCCGTACACCTGAGCTACTGCACCAACATCCATCCGGGCGAGAGCTGGCCCGAGGTGCGCGCGAACCTCGAACGCTTCCTCGTGCCCGTGCGCGAGCGGGTGGCGGCGGGCCGGCCGTTCGGGGTCGGGCTCCGGCTCTCGGGCGAATCGGCGCGTGCCCTCTCCGACGCGGCCGCGCTGGACGAGCTACGCGCGTTCCTGCGCGCGCACGACCTCTACGTGTTCACGATCAACGGGTTCCCGTACGGCCCCTTTCACGGCCGGCCGGTGAAGGAGCAGGTCTACCTTCCCGACTGGCTCGATCCGGCCCGCCTCGAGTACACCGACCGGCTCGCCGACGTGCTCGCGGCGCTGGTCCCCGACGGCGTGGAGGGATCGATCAGCACCGTGCCGGGCGCCTTCGCGCCGCGCGTCCGCGACGCGGCCGATCAGGCGGTGATGGCGCGGGCGCTGCTCGATCACGTCGTGCACCTCGTGCGGCTGCGCGAGACCACCGGGCGACGCATCGCGCTGGCGCTCGAGCCGGAGCCGTGCTGCTTCCTCGAGACGATCGCCGAGACAGTCGCCTTCTTCGAGCGAGAGCTCCATACCGCGTCCGCCGTGGCGCACGTGTCGAACTCGGCGGGGCTGTCGCGCGCCGACGCGGATCGGGCGATCCGCGAGCACCTCGGTGTGTGTCTGGACGCGTGCCATCTCGCCGTCGAGTTCGAGGACCCCGCGCAGGTGCTCGACGCGCTCGCCGGCGCGGGGATCCGCGTGCCCAAGGTGCAGGTGACGGCGGGACTCCGCGTGATGCTGCACGAGGGAGACGACGCAACGCTCGACGCGCTCTCCGCCTTCGCGGACGACGTCTACCTGCATCAGGTCGTGGAGCAGCGCGCCGACGGCACGCTCGCGCGCCACCTCGATCTGCCGCAGGCGCTCGCCGCCGCGCGCGACAGCCGAGGCGCGGGCACGCGCGAGTGGCGCGTGCACTTCCACGTGCCGGTGTTCCGCGAGCACTACGGAGCGTTCGAGGGGACGCAGGGGTACGTCGCTGAGTTGCTCCGGCTGATCCGCGAGCGCGGCGTGAGCGAGCACTTCGAGGTGGAGACGTACACGTGGGACGTGCTGCCCGAGGAGTTCCGGCGCGAGGGGATCGTGGCGGGGATCGCGCGGGAGGTGGAGTGGGCCGCGGCGGCGCTTGGCGGAGGGAGTTAACGGCCTGCAGTTAACGGTTGTCGGTTGTCGGTTCTCAGTTGTCGGCCGGCCTCGGGAAGCTCCTGCGTCCCGGGACCGGCCGAGAACCGAAAACCGGTAGCCCGTCACAGCGGCCGCAGGCCGCCCCTGGTATATTCCGTGCGCTAAGCTCGCTACGCCTCAATCGGACGTGCGCCCATGTGGAACTGGCTCAAGCGATTCTTCCCGGAGAACATCTTCGCGCGCAAGATCGACCCGAGCGCCGAGCGGCGGCTCCGGCTCGCGCAGGCGCGCGCCGAGGAGTCGATCATCCGCGCGCACGTGGACAACGCGCTCATGTTCGTGGACACGCTCGCCGAGGACATGACCTTCGACCGCGCGATCGACTCGTACATCCGGCAGATGGCGATTCCAGAGCCGCTCGCCAGCACCGTGGCGACGCGCACGCTCGTGGTGCTGGGCCAGGACCTGGTCCCCTACCGCCGCCGCTCGCGCGAGGACGGCATGGCGACCCCCGACGAGTCGCGGCCGGCACTCCGGCTGAACGACGCGGCGGAGGCGAGGAGGGGCGCGCGGAGGGCTTGACCGATACGCGTCAGCTCTCCTGCGCCTCGTACATCTCCTTCAGCGAACTGACGACGTTCGGATCGGCCAGCGTCGTCGTGTCGCCGAGCGCCCGCCCTTCGGCGATGTCGCGCAGGAGGCGGCGCATGATCTTGCCCGAGCGGGTCTTCGGAAGGTCGGCCGAGAACAGGATGTCGTCGGGCCGCGCGATGGCGCCGATCTTGTCGGCCACGAATTGGCGCAGCTCGTCGCGGAGCTCGGCCTCGTACTTGAAGCCCTCGCGGAGGGTGACGAACGCGGCGATCGCCTGACCCTTCAGGTCGTGCGACCGGCCGACCACGGCGGCTTCGGCCACCGCAGGGTGCTCCACCAGCGCGCTCTCCACCTCCATGGTGCCGATGCGGTGGCCGGCGACGTTCAGCACGTCGTCCACGCGGCCGAGGATCCAGTAGTGGCCGTCCTCGTCGCGTTTCGCGCCGTCGCCGGGGAAGTAGAGGTCCGGCCGGCCGGGCCACTTCGAGAAGTAGGTGTCGACGTAGCGCTGGTCGTCGCCCCAGATGGTGCGCAGCATCGACGGCCAGGGCCGAGTGAGCGCGAGCAGGCCGCCGCCGACGCCGATCTCGGTCCCGTCGGCGTGCAGCAGCGCCGCGCTGTAGCCCGGGAGCGGCTCGGTCGCGCTACCGGGCGTCGTGGCGGTGATGCCGGGCAGCGGGGAGATGACGATCGAGCCGGTCTCCGTCTGCCACCACGTATCGACGATCGGGCAGCGGTTCCCGCCGATGTGCTCGCGATACCACATCCACGCTTCCGGGTTGATCGGCTCGCCGACCGAACCCAGAAGGCGAAGGCGTGAGAGATCGTGCTTCGCCGGCCACTGCGCGCCCCACTTCATGAAGGCGCGGATGGCGGTCGGCGCGGTGTAGAGGATCGTGACGCCGAACCGCTCGCAGATCTCCCAGAAGCGGTCCTTCTCCGGCCAGTCGGGGGCGCCCTCGTACATGACGCACGTCGCGCCGTTGGCGAGCGGACCGTAGGCGAGATACGTGTGGCCCGTGACCCAGCCGACGTCGGCGGTGCACCAGAAGACGTCGTCTTCCTTGAGGTCGAACACGATGCGCGCCGACGTCGCGGCGCCGACGAGGTAGCCGGCGGTCGTGTGGACGATCCCCTTCGGCTTGCCGGTCGTGCCCGAGGTGTAGAGCACGAACAGGACGTCCTCGGCGTCCATCGGCTCGGGCTCGCACCACATCGGCGCGTGGCGCATCAGGCGGTGCCACCAGTGATCGCGTCCTTCTTCCATCTCGGCGAACGCCTCGCCCGTCGTCGCACCGGGGCGGCGCTGCACGACGACGACGTGCTCGATGGACGGCGTCTCCTGGAGGGCCTTGTCGGCGTTCCGCTTGAGCGGCACCACGTTGCCGCGCCGGTAGCCGCCGTCGGAGGTCACGAGCACCTTGCACTGCGAGTCGTTGATGCGGTCGCGCAGCGACTCGGGGGAGAACCCGCCGAACACCACGGAGTGGATCGCCCCGATGCGCGCGCAGGCGAGCATCGCGATGACCGCTTCGGGGATGAGCGGGAGGTAGATCGCCACGCGGTCGCCCTTGGTCACGCCGAGCGACTTGAGGACGTTGGCGAACTGGTTGACCGCGACGTAGAGGTCCCAGTAGGTGAGGGTGCGGCGGTCGCCGGGCTCGCCCTCGAACACGAGCGCGGCCTTGTTCCGGCGCGGGGTGCGGATGTGGCGATCGACGCAGTTGACCGACGCGTTGAGCGTCCCGCCGACGAACCACTGCGCGTGCGGCGGCGTCCAGTCGAGCACGCGCTCGTACGGCGCCATCCACTCGAGCGTCGCCGCCTGCTCGGCCCAGTAAGCCTCGGGGTCCGCCGATGCTTTCGCATATATCGTGGGATCCGACAGAAGGGCGGCGGCGCGAAACGCCTCGGGGGGCTCGAACTTCCGGTGCTCGTGAAGCAGGGCTTCGAGATCGGACGACATGGCGGGCGAGTCGGGTGAATGGGACGCGAGCCAGAATCCTGCCGTGCGGTCGCTCGCGGGGCAAGCGACAACGGCCATTGACGCACCGGCGTCCTGCTGTAGGCTACGCGTTCGCCACCAACTGCCCCGGAGGATGGATGACTGGTTCCGCCGCGAGCCCACTCGCGTCACCGCCCCGTTCGGTCCACGAGCTGAGCGTCGCCGAAGTCCGGCGCGTCATCTTCGCCTCGTCGCTCGGCACGGTGTTCGAGTGGTACGACTTCTACCTCTACGGCTCGCTCGCGGCGATCATCAGCCGGCAATTCTTCTCGGGGGTGAACCCCACGGCGGGGTTCATCTTCGCGCTGCTCGCCTTCGCGGCGGGGTTCGCGGTGCGGCCATTCGGCGCGCTCGTCTTCGGTCGCCTCGGAGACCTCGTAGGCCGGAAGTACACCTTCCTCGTCACGATCGTGATCATGGGCCTGTCGACGTTCATCGTCGGCATCCTGCCCAGCTACGCGCAGATCGGCATCGTCGCGCCGGTCGTGCTGATCCTGCTCCGGCTGCTGCAAGGCCTCGCGCTCGGCGGCGAGTACGGCGGTGCGGCGACGTACGTGGCGGAGCATGCGCCGCACGGGAAGCGCGGCGCATACACGTCGTGGATCCAGACCACGGCGACGCTGGGGCTGTTCCTCTCGCTGCTCGTGATCCTCGGCTGCCGCACGGCGCTGGGCACGGAAGCGTTCGAGGCGTGGGGGTGGCGCATTCCCTTCCTCGTGTCGCTCGTGCTGCTCGGCGTCTCCGTGTGGATCCGCGTCAAGCTCAACGAGTCGCCGCTCTTCCAGGCGATGAAGTCGGAAGGGAAGACGTCGAAGGCGCCGCTCACGGAGTCGTTCGCCGAGTGGGGCAACCTGAAGATCGTGCTGCTGGCGCTGTTCGGGCTGACGGCAGGGCAGGCCGTGGTGTGGTACACCGGCCAGTTCTACACGCTCTTCTTCCTGACGCAGATCCTCAAGGTGGACGCGCAAACGGCGAACCTGCTGATCGCCACGTCGCTGCTCCTGGCGACGCCGTTCTTCCTCGTGTTCGGATCGTTGTCCGATCGCATCGGCCGCAAGCCGATCATCATGGGCGGGCTGCTGCTGGCGGCGCTCACGTACTTCCCGCTCTTCCGTGCGATCACGCACTACGCGAACCCGGCGCTCGCCGACGCGCAGCGGCGCGCGCCGGTCGCGGTGATCGCCGACCCGGACCAGTGCTCGGTGCAGTTCAACCCGGTGGGAACGTCGAAGTTCACGTCGCCGTGCGACGTGGCGAAGGCGGCGCTGGTGCGGCGTGGCGTGCCGTACACGAACGAGCACGTGGACGTCACGGCGGGACCGAGAACGCCGTCACCGGGCGAGGCATCGATCCGCGTCGGATCGACGGTGATCCCGTCGTACGACGCGACGCTGCCGGGCGCGGCGGACGCGGGGAAGGCGTTCGACGCGGCGTTGGGCGGCGCGCTCGGCGCGGCCGGCTATCCCGCCGCGGCGGATCCGCAGCGGATCAACAAGCCGATGCTGACCTTCCTGCTGTGGATCCTCGTCATCTACGTGACGATGGTCTACGCACCGATCGCCGCGATGCTCGTGGAGCTGTTCCCGACGAAGATCCGGTACACGTCGATGTCGCTCCCCTATCACATCGGCAACGGCTGGTTCGGCGGCTTCCTCCCGCCGATCACCTTCGCGATCGTCGCGGCGACGGGGAGCATCTACTCGGGCCTCTGGTACCCGATCGCGATCGCGGTGATCACGCTGGTGATCGGCGTGCTGTTCGTCCACGAGACGAAGGACGTGGACATCATGAGTGACACGTTGGAGGGCGGGCGCCCTGTGGGCGCCGTTCGTCGGTAGGCGGTTCATCAGTAGACGGCCGGCCTCGGGACGCAAGAGTGTCCCGAGGCCGGCCGTTCAACTGAGAAACCGTTAACCGAGGAACGCGCGGGCTTCGCCCGCGCTACGGCAACGCCACCGTCTGCGTCACGCTCGCCGTCTGGCCCTTGGTGTCCGTGACGGTGAGCATCACCTCGTGGGTGCCGCCCTTCGGATAGGCGGTCTTCACGACGACGCCCGTGCTCTTGCCGCCACCCTTCTCCTTGTCGAAGTCCCAGACGTAGGAGACGATCCCGTTGTCGTCGGTGGACGAGCTCGCGTCGAACGAGCACTTCTTCCGCTCGCACGACCAAGTGAACGCGGCGACGGGGGCGGCGTCGGCGGCGGTCGGTGTGAACTGGAGCTGGACGCGCTGCGGGATGACGGAGGTCGAGAAGCTCGGCGACGCGGTGCGGGGAACGAAGCCGGTCACGGTCTGCAGGTTGTCGTTGAGCCGCCCCACGTTGTTGACGCCCGTGATCGCCGTGATGTCCTCCATGCCGTCGGTCGGGGTCCAGAGGAAGGCATGCGTCGCACCGGCAGCCGTCGTGCTGGTGCCGACGACCTGGCCGAGGTTGTTCAATCCCGTCGGGGCGCTCGTCGCGCCGCCCAGGGTGCCGAGGTCGCGCAGGCCCGAGCCGGGCGTGTAGAGGAACGCGTGCGACTGGCCGCTGGCGGTGGTATAGGTGCCGGTGATCTGCCCCGCGTCGTTGATCTCGAGGACGCTGGTGATGGCGGGGCCGATCAAGGTGTTGAGGTCCTGCATCCCGCCCGCGGTGGACCAGAGGAAGAAGTGGGTCACCGCGTCGCCGGCGATCTGGCTCGAGCCGATGACCTGACCGGAGGCGTTGATGTCGAACGCCTCGCTGTTCGAGCCGCCGAGCGTGCCGAGGTCCTGGATGACGCCGGCCGGGCTCCAGAGCACGGCGTGCCGGGAGGACGAAGGGGTCGGGCTGTAGCCGACGATCTGCCCGGCGGCGTTGATCGCGAAGGCCCTCGCGGCCAGCTCGACGCTCGATCCGGGCAGGATCGAGAGCGTCACGAACGACGTCCCCACGGCGACGAAGCCGCGGGTGCCGACGATGAGGCTCTGCTGCGTCGTCCCGACCACGACCCCGGCGTCGTTGATGTCGGCGCCCCACTGGGTGTCGCAGCAGCCGGCGAGCGGCGCGACGCCCGAGCCCGGCGTGTAACGATAGGGCTTGAAGTCCAGCGTGACTGTCGGGAGATCTTTCACGGCCCCGGTGACCTGACCGGATGCGTTCAGCCCGCGGGCGTCCCCCGTCGGCTGGGTCTCGCCCGGCGGGACGATGGGGAAGATCGGCGTGCTCGTGGCGCCGGTCAGGGCCCGCACCGCGCTGCTCGGAGCGAGCATCCGTCCGGTGGGATCGGTCAGGGAGTCGGTCCCGCACGCGGCGAGCAGCGCGAGGGCGACCGTCGATGCTCCGCGCGCGGCTCGGCGCGGCGAAGACGTGTCGCCGCCGGCGGCGGAGACGGCGCGACACGAGAGACCAGCGAGGCTGCGCATGCTCGGATTGGAGGGCGTTGGCGCGCGACCCGTGCCCCGTTCGTCGGAGCCGTCGCGTACCCGCCGCCATGCGGAAAGCGTGCCGGTCAATGAGGCGCGTGAAACGGGCGATCGGCGCGCCACCAGGTGGCGTCGCGAGGATTGACCGAACCGCGCGAGCGTGAACCCGTTGCGCTGGCGCAGCGGTGGTGCGCGCCCGCCGACACATCTGTCGAAGCCGGCCCGGGGCCGGCGAGGGGTCAGCGCCGCCGCTTCGCGGTGTAGGCCGCCATGTCCGCCTCGGAGAGCATCATCTCCAGCGTCCGCGGCTCGCTCGCCGTCCAGGCCACGCCGCCGAGGCTCAGGGAGACCGGGAACGGCCGGTCGGGCTCGCGGTTCCGCTCGTCCTGCCACTTGGCGACCCGGCGCAGCATGACGTCGATGGACTCGGGCGCCGCGTCGGGCGCGAGGACCGCGAACTCGTCGCCGCCGATCCGCGCGACGATGTCCGCCGAGCGGAAGGTGTGGGAGAGTATCCAGGCGGCGTCGCGGATGGCCTCGTCTCCCGCCTGATGGCCGTGCGCGTCGTTGATCGCTTTGAGCCCGTCGAGGTCGGCGAAGAAGACGAGGAACGACCGCTTCGCACGCTCGGCCACGCGCGCGACCGGCTCCGCCGCCATGAAGAAGCCGCGCCGGTTGTAGAGGCCCGTGAGCTCGTCGCGCGTGGAGAGGCGGAGCAGATCGAGCTGGCGCCGGTGCCGCTCCATCGAGTAGCGCACGACGCGGCGCAGGGTTCTCGCGGTGAGCTCGTCCTTGCCGAGGAAGTCCTGCGCACCGGAGCGGAGCGCGCTCGCCTCGATCTCCGGGTCCTCGACGGCCGTGAGCAGCACGACGGGCACGAAGGCGAACCGCTCGCGAAGCCGGTGCAGGGTCTCGATGCCGTGCGCGTCGGGGAGGCTGAGGTCGAGCAGGACCAGATCGGGGGGCTCGGCGATGGCGCAGGCGGCCGCGAGGGTGTCCACGTGTGCGAGCCGCCAGTCACATCCATCGGGGGAAGGCTGGAGCGCGGCACGCGCGAGGTGCGCGTGGACGGGATCGTCCTCGACGAGGAGGATCGAGAGCGTCGGATCGGGGTCGGTGGGCATCGCACAGCTAATACGACCGCTGGCGCCGGCTGTCACGGGCGGGCCCGGGACGGTTGGAGCGCCGACTCACGGCGGGAACACGGAAACCGCCGGATCTGAACTGAAGAAACTGCCGGATCTGCTCCTTGGGGGTCGAGGTGCGTACTCCCGCGCACACCTCCTCTCCATCCACGACCCAAAGTCATCATTCTGATTGCGGCGCACGGATCTCGCCGCCGAGACGAACGAATCCGTGTCATCCGGGTTCATCCGGGCGATCCGGGTTAGCGTCGTTCGGACGCCACGAGAGCCATCCAAGCCAGTAGAGCAGATCCTGCCCCTTCCGTCCGATCGCCGTTCGGATCCGCGCTCCGTCGTTCTGACGCCACCCGACCCGTCCACGGCGAGAGTAGCGGTCAGTCGATCTCGATCCGGTGTATCCGTCCGAGCAGCACCGTGTACGACAGCGCCCCCACCAGCCCAGCGACCGAGACGAAGACCAGCACCCACTCGAACGATCCGGTCTCCTTGAGGATGAACCCGATGACGATCGGCGTGACGATCCCGGCGAGCTGCCCGGTGAAGTTGATGATCCCGCCGCACGTTCCCATCAGGTTCTTCGGCGCGACCTCGGCGATGATCGACCACGAGTTCCCCGAGACGCCCTGGGCGAAGTACGCGATCGTCAGGATCGTCAGCGCGAGGGTGCTGCCCTCGACGTAGTTGACGAGGATGATCGTCGACGCGCCGAGGAAGCCGGTGACGATCGGGATCTTCCGCGCCGCCGAGATGCCGACGCCGCGGCGGAGCAGCCAGTCGGACCAGATCCCCCCGAGCATCACGCCGAGCGCCGCGGCGATGTACGGCAGCGACGTCGCCGCGCCCGCCTTGAGCGACGTGAGCCCGCGCTCGCGCACGAGGTACGTCGGAAACCAGGTGAGCAGGAAGTAGAGCGACGACATCACTGCATACTTTCCGAGCCCGAGCGCCCACACCTGGCGCTCGCGCAGCAGCCGGCGCACCTGCGGCCAGGTGACGTCTTCGCGCGGCGCCATCGTCGTCAGCGCGCCGCCCGCCGAGATCAGCTCGAGCTCCTGCGCGTTGGCGCGCCGGCTCTCACGGGGCTCGCGGTACAGCGCGAACCAGGTGATCCCGCTCGCGATGCCGGCGAGGCCCGTCAGCCAGAACACCGAGCGCCATCCGTGGGCAGTCGCCATCCAGAAGAGCAGGGGCGAGAGCAGCGCGGAGCCGATGTACTGTCCCATCGCGTAGGTCGACGTCGCGCGGCCGCGCTCGCGCTGCGGGAACCAGGTCGAGACCACGCGGTTGTTGACCGGGAACGCGGGCGCCTCGGCGAGCCCCACGGCGAAGCGCAACCCGAACAGCGCCGCGAAGCCGCTCACGAGGCCGAGTCCGAGCGTCGCCGCCGACCAGGCGATCTGCGCGACGCCGTACACCACGCGCGAGCCGAACCGGTCGATGACGTAGCCGCCCGGCAGGTTGGCGACGGCGTAGCTCCACGCGAAGGCGGAGAAGAGGAGCCCCATCTGCACCGGATCGAGGCCGAGCTCCTTGGAGAGGAACGGCGCGACGATCGAGAGGTTCGAGCGATCGACGTAGTTGATCGTCGTCGCGAGCAGGAGGAGCGCGAGCATGCCGAGCCGCGCCCGCGTCGGACGGGGCTCGCTCAATGAATCTCCGGCTCGGCCTGCGCCGCGCCGCGGCGTACCGATTCGAGGAAGTCGAAGTCGCAGCCGAGATCGGCCTGCTGCACGTGCTGCGAGTAGAGGAGGCCGAAGCCGCGCTCGAACTTCGGCGCGGGCGGCACCCAGGCGGCGCGGCGTGCCGTGAGCTCGTCGTCGCTCACGAGCAGCTCGATCGTGCGCGCGGCGACGTCGAGGCGAATGAGGTCGCCGTCGCGCACCAGCGCGAGCGGTCCCCCGACGTACGACTCGGGCGTGACGTGCAGGACGCACGCGCCGTAGCTCGTGCCGCTCATGCGCGCGTCCGAGATGCGGACCATGTCGCGGACGCCCTGCTCGAGCAGACGCTTGGGGATGGGGAGCTGGCCCCACTCGGGCATCCCCGGCGCGCCGACCGGCCCGGCGTTCTGGAGCACGAGCACGCACGTGGCGTCGACGTCGAGCGCGGGATCGTCGATGCGCGCAGCCATGTCGTCGTAGCTGGAGAACACCACGGCGCGCCCGGTGTGCGCGAGCAGCGCGGGGTCGGCGGCCGGCGGCTTCATCACGGCGCCGCGCGGTGCGAGGTTGCCGGTGAGCACGACCAGCCCGTCGGAGTGCACCAACGGGCTGACTCTGCTTCGGATGACGTCGTCGTCGAAGACCTTCGCGCCGGCGACGTTCTCGGCGAGCGTCCGACCGTTCGCGTTGCGCGTGCTTCCGACGATCAGGTCCCCGAGCTGGACGAGCAGTGCGCGCAGGCCGCCCGCATAGAAGAAGTCCTCCATCAGATACTTCCCCGCCGGCCGGACGTTCGCGAGCACGGGCACGCGGCGCGCGATCGCGTCGAAGCGGGCGAGATCGAGGCTGAGCCCCGCGCGGCGCGCCATCGCGATGAGGTGCACGACGGAGTTGCTCGACCCGCTCAGCGCGAGCACCGTCGTGACCGCGTTGTCGAACGCCGCGTTGCTCAGCAGGTCGCTCGGCTTGAGGTCTTCCCACACCATCTCGACGATGCGCCGGCCCGAGAGCGCGGCCATCTGCGCATGGCGGGAGTCGGGCGCGGGGATGGACGAGAAGCCCGGGAGGACGAAGCCGAGCACCTCGGCGGCGCTCGTCATCGTGGACGCGGTGCCCATCGTCATGCAGTGCCCCGGCGACCGCGCAATGCCGTTCTCGATCCCCGTCCACTCCTCCTGGGTGATGTTGCCACACCGGAGCTCCGCCCAGTACTTCCACGTGTCGGAGCCGCTGCCCAGCACCACGCCGTTCCAGTCCCCGCGCAACATCGGGCCCGCGGGGACGAAGATCGCCGGGAGGTCCATCGAGATGGCGCCCATCAGCAGCGCCGGCACCGTCTTGTCGCATCCGCCCATCAGCACGCAGCCGTCGGCGGGATACGAGCGGAGGATCTCCTCCGTCTCCATCGCGAGGAGGTTGCGGTAGAGCATCGTCGTCGGCTTCTGGAACGGCTCGGAGAGCGTCATCGCCGGGATCTCCACCGGGAAGCCCCCCGCCTGCCAGATGCCGCGCTTCACCTCCTCCACGCGCTGCTTGAAGTGCGAGTGGCAGGGGTTGATGTCGCTCCAGGTGTTGACGATCGCGATGACGGGCTTGCCCCGGTAATCCTCGGCCGTGTAGCCCATCTGGGCGGTGCGCGAGCGATGTCCGAACGAGCGCAGGTCGTTGACACCGTACCACCGGTGGCTGCGCAGCTGCTCCGGCGACTTCCGGCGTGCGGTCACGACGGCGCGAGCTGCTCGTCGTGCTGGCGCAGCGCGAGCGCGGCTTCACGGACGGGGGCGCGCTGCGCGTCGGCGAGGTTCGAGAGCATCGGCAGCATCGGCCCCATGTCGGCGATGCCGGCGAGCGTGACCGCGTCGTGCAGCACGCGGATCGGGCTGTGCGCGTCGCGCAGGTTCTCGAGCGGCAGGAACTGGGCGCGCTCCTCCTCCGCCTCGTCCCAGCGGCCCTCCTTGCACAGCGCGAGGATGCGCATCGAGCTGTTCGGCGCGATGCACACCGAGCCGGACGTGAAGCCCTGGAGACCGAAGTCGCGGAGATGGATGATCGCCGGCCGCTCGCCGATGCCGCTCACCACCAGGCCGCGATCGACGACATCGAGCAGCGCGCGCAGATAGACGTCCGCGCGCGGGTCGGCACGCACGGTGGCGTACTTGATCCCCGCCACGAGCCCGTCGTCCGCGAGCGCCGCCACCTGCGCCGGCTCGAGATAGCCGTCCGACTTGATGTAGACGATGACCGGCTTCCCGTATCGCTCGGCGAACCGGCGGATCCCCGTCGCGACGCCGTCCGACGTCGCCGGGAAGGCGAGCGGGAGGATCATGACGGTGGGAAAGTCGCGGCCCTTCAGCACGGCGAGCTGGTCGATCAGCTTGCCGTAGTCCGGGCCGACCGACGGGATGATCCACGTGTCGTCCCCCGCTTCCTGCTCCAGCATGTCGAGCAGCTCCGGCAGCTCGCTCGCGCCGACGTTGTACAGGTTCGCGTTGCCGCCGTAGAGCAGCGTGCGCACGCCCCCTTCCTCGAGGTACTGGATGAGCGCGCGATTGTCGGCGTTGCTGATCGTCAGGTCGCGATGCCGGGCGAGCGGTGGCACGGCGATGACGGAAGCGGCGAGGTCGGTGGGGCGGACGGAGGTCGTTTTCACGGGAGTGCTGTTCTTCGGTTAGCGGTTCATCGGTTCACGTCAGCGAGCAGGAACGGCGAGGGCGTTTGCGGCGGGCGAAGCATTCCGAGGTCGGCCGCCAACCGAGAAACCGTCAATCGACGAACGGCGCCGCAGGCGCGCCCGCACCCGCACGCCCCGCGATCATCTCCCCGATCGGAATCGCCGACGTCGCCGCCGGAGACGGCGCATTGCAGACATGGAGCGTACGCTCCGATTCGAGGAAGAGGAAATCATGCACCAGGATCCCGTCGCGCGTCACCGCCTGGGCGCGGATCCCCGCCGACCAGGGGAGGAGGTCGCGCACCTCCAGGCTCGGACAGTACTTCCGACACTCGGCGAGGTAGGCCGACTTGAGCAGTGAGGCGGTGAGCTCGGCGCGCACCGACCGGCGGTAGCGCGCCAGCACGCGCCAGAGACCCGGAAAGAACGCGTACTGCGCCACGTCGCGCACGTTCACGGCGAGCTTGCGGTAGCCTTCGCGCGAGAAGCCGAGCACCGCGTTCGGTCCCACCGTCACGCTGCCGTCGATCATGCGCGTGAGGTGGATGCCGAGGAAGGGGAGGTCCGGATCGGGGATCGGATAGATCAGGCTGGAGATGATGTCGTTCTTCTCGCTCGGGAGGCGGTAGTACTCGCCGCGGAAGGGGACGATCTGGTGAAGCACCGGCAGGCCCGCCATCCGGGCGAGGCGGTCGGACTGCAGACCGGCGCAGGCGATCAGGCGGCCGGCCTCGATCCGCCGCGTGCCGGCGTCCACGCTGACCCCGCCCGAATGCTCCCGAATCGCGCGCACGGGCGCCGACAGCGCGATCTCGCCGCCGCTCGCGCGGATCACGGCAGCCATCGCCGCGCAGACGGCGCGATAGTCGACGATCGCCGTGGCCGGCACGAACAGCGCGCCGAGCCCCGTGATGTTCGGCTCGCGCCGGCGGAGCTCTGCCGCATCGAGCCGCTCCACTACGATCCCGTTCTCCCTCGCGCGACCCACCAGCGCCTCCATGCGCTCGAGCTCGAGCGCGCTGGTGGCGACGAGCGTCTTGCCGCAGGTCACGAACGGGATGCCGTGCTCGGCGCAGAACTCCTTCGTCGCACGCTCGCCGCGCTTGCAGAGATCGGCCTTGAGGCTCCCGGGGGCGTAGTAGATCCCGCTGTGGATCACGCCGCTGTTGTGGCCGGTCTGGTGCATGGCGAGCGCGGGCTCCTTCTCGAGCAGCACGAGCGAGGCGCCGGGATGCCGGCGCAGCAGCGCCATCGCCGTCGCCAGCCCGACGATACCGCCGCCGACGACGCAGAAGTCGTAGTCGCGCGGCGAGGTCACGGCTCGGCGAGCAGGAACGGCGCGCCGCATCGCTCGCAGATCGCGCGGATCTTCTCCGCGAGCGCGGCAGGGACGGGAATGCCGCTGCGCGACCGCTCCTCGCGGGCGAGCGCTTCGGGATCGCCGGCGACCAGCACGGGCTCGTCCGGATTCGTCGGCCGCGCCTCGTGCAGAACGTCGATCACGTCGTCGAGGTCGTCCTCGAACGCTCCGGCCTCGCGGAACACCTTCGGGTCGAGCGCCATGAGGAAGTGGCCGATGTCGTCGGGATCGCCGCGGCCCTGGGTGCGCTTGCGGATCGGCGTGAACGTCGCGCCGGCCAGCGTGGCGGAGAGGATCTGCACCATCACGCCGAGGCCGTAGCCCTTGTGGCTCGACATCTCGGCCGTGCCGCCGAGCGCGGTGATCCCACCCGTGTACGTGACGGTGACCAGCTCCATCGCGCGGACCGAGTCGGTGATCGGAGTCCCCGATTCGTCGAGCACCCAGCCGGCGGGGAGCGGACGCTGCTCGAACTCGTAGACCTTCACCTTGTTCTGCGCGACGGTGCTGGTGGACATGTCGAGCAGGAAGGGCCGGTTGCGCCTGGTGGGGGCGGCGAAGGCAATCGGGTTGGTGCCGAGCACGGGCACGGCGCTGCGCGTCGGCAGCACGGGATTGCCGCGCGTCGTGCAGGTGACCATGCCGAGCAGGCCGCGCTTCGACGCCATCGCCGCGTAGCAGCCGGCGGCGCCGAAGTGGGTGGAGTTCCGTACGCAGACGATCCCCACGCCGCTGGCCTCGGCCTTCGCGATCGCCAGCTCCATCCCGAACACGGCGGCGACGTGCCCGAGCCCCGCATCGCCGTCGACGAGCGCCGTCACGGGCGTCTCGCGGACGACGCGCGGACGGGGCGTCGGGTTGAGCTGGTCGAGCCCGAGCGCCTCCTCGTAGAGCATCAGCATCGAGATGCCGTGCGAGTCGATGCCGGCCAGGTCGGTGTCGGTCATGACGTCGGCGGCGGTGCGGACGACGTCGGGGGGCATCCCCCAGGCGGACAGGACGGCGGAGATCTGGCGGTGAATGGTCTCGGCGCGGACGAGCATGCGGAAATAGTACTTCCTGAACGCACGGGGGGTGCAGATCCCTCGACTCCGCGCTGCGCGCTCCGCTCGGGATGACGGTGGAGGGAGGGGCGCTGCGCGCTCCGCTCGGGATGACCGTGGAGGGAGGGGCGCTGCGCGCTCCGCTCGGGATGACGGTGGAGGGAGTGGCGCTGCAGCGAGTCGAGGGATCTGCACCCGAGGTCGTCGTGCTCGATTGACGCGATTGCGACCTCGGCCCATCGTACCGCGCATGGATCGAGAGCGAGGTACCGGGATACTGACGCGGCGCGAGTTCGTCGCGCGAGCCGCGGCCGGCGCCGCGGTGGGCGCGTTGGTGGCGTCGACACGCACGGCGCAGGCATCGACCGGCCGGCGTCATGCCGAACCGACCATCGCGGTCTTCTCCAAGCATCTGCAGTGGCTGCCGCTCGCCGACGTCGGCTCGGCGATCGCCGAGTCGGGATTCCGCGCCGTGGACCTGACGGTGCGGCCGGGGGGACACGTGCTTCCCGAGCGCGTCGAGGACGACCTGCCGCGCGTGGTCGAGACGCTGCGCCGGTCCGGTCTCGCGGTGCCGTTGATGACGACGGCGATCACCGACGCGCGCGACCCGCTCACGCGGCGCGTCCTGACCACCGCGCGCACGCTCGGCGTCTCGCACTACCGCATGGGCTACTGGAGCTTTCCGGCGAACGTCGCGCCGCTGCAGGCGCTGCGTGAGCTGAAGCCTCGGGCGCAGGAGCTCGCGGCGCTCAACCGCGAGATCGGGATCCGGGGCGGCTACCAGAACCACGCCGGCACGCGCGTCGGCGGCTCGGTCTGGGACCTCGGCATGCTGCTCGAGGGGATCGAGCCCGACGGGCTCGGCGTGCAGTACGACATCTGTCACGCCACGACCGAGGGAGGCGAGAGCTGGCCCATGACGCTCCGGATGATCGCGGCGCACATCGACACGATCGCCGTGAAGGACTTCCACTGGGCGAAGCGACCCGACGGCCGGTGGCAGGTTCGCGACGTCCCGCTCGGCGAGGGCATGGTGAACTTCCCCGCGTACCTGCGGCAACTGCTCGCGGTCGGACCGCTGCCGCCGGTCACGATGCACTTCGAATACGAGCCGCTGGAGATGGTCGGCGGTGGTGGGGCGAAGCGCCGCACGGAGACGGTCGAGGGAATGCGGCGTGATCTGACGCGCTTCCGGCGCCTCCTTCAGGACGCATCGGCGCCGGCGGGCGCGTCGGCGACGTCGCGGCCATGACGCCCCGTCCACCACGCGAGCTGTCGCGCCGCGAGTTCCTCGCCGCGGCGGGTGCGGCCGCCGCGCTGCCGCTCGTCGATCGCATCGCGCCGAGCGTCGCGCAGCCGAAGCGCATCAAGATCCGGAGCGTCGGCCTCGACTTCGAGCGCGAGCCGCTCATCCGGCCCACGGGATTCAAGGGCGGCTTTCTGACCGAGCTGTGGCAGCCGGTCGCGCGCCTCGACGGCGATTCCGGGCGAAGCCACGTCGGCATCGGTACCCAGAGCGTGCTCTGGTGCGATCCCGCCGTGCTCACGAAGCATTCTGAGAGCGCCGGCAACGCCCTGATGCTGGCGACGACGAACCATGCGCTCCAGCTGCTCGTCGGCGAGAGCTTCACCACGCCGATCGAGCTGCTCGACCGGATCCTCCCCGCCGTGCATGCGTACGCGGTGCGCGTCACCGGCCTGCCGAACCTTCGCCGCACCTTCGCGCTGAACGCGCTCGTCCCCGTGGACAACGCCGCCTGGCTGCTCTACGCCGCGGAGAACGGGTTCCGGAGCTTCGACGCGATGATCCCGGCCGAGTACCGGGCGGGGGTGTCGCATCGCCATCGGGCGGTGGCGAGCCTCCCGTCGGTTACTTATGCGCTGCCACTCGCGGACGTCGTGCAGGCGGCGCGCGACGGCTACTTCGTGATCAAGCTCAAGCTCGGCCAGCCGGGGACGCAGGCCGAGATGCTGGAGAAGGACGTCGCGCGGCTGACCGAGGCGCATCGCGCGCTGAGTGCCTTCCGGACCCCTCACACGACGGACGGCAAGCTCCGCTACGATCTCGATCCGAATCAGCGCTACGAGCGGAAGCAGACGCTGCTCCGGCTGCTCGACGCCGCGCGGCGGATCGGCGCGCTCGATCAGGTGGCGCTCGTCGAGGAGCCGTTCCCGGACGAGAACGACGAGTCGGTGAGCGACGTCCCGGTGCGCATCGTCGCCGACGAGAGTGCCACGCGAGTGGACGACGCGTTGCGCCGCATCCAGCAGGGCTACGCGGGCTTCGCTCTCAAGGGGATCGCGAAGACGCTCAGCGAGACGCTCAAGATCGCGCGGTTGGCGCACGAGCGGCGGCTCGCCTGCATGGCCGCCGACCTCACGGTGAACCCGGTGCTCGTGGACTGGAACAAGAGCGTCGCGGCCCGCCTGGCGCCGTTTCCCGGATTCACCTCCGGGATGATGGAGACGAACGGCCACCAGCAGTACCGCCGCTGGAGCGAGATGTCGAGCTGGCATCCGTGCGCCGGCGCGTCGTGGCGCCGCGTCGAGGGCGGGGTGTTCGTGCTGAACGACGACTTCTACGCGCGAAGCGCGTGCATCCTCGAGGAGCCCGCGCACTATCGGGATCTGGTGGCGCCGGCGCGGACGGGCTAGCGACACGCGTGCGTCGGCGCGGCGTGTCGGGGAACCGCCCTCTCTCGCCCCACGGCGGCGCGCTACCTTTGAATGATGCGCTCGCCGACGTCGTCCGCGCTTCCATGAGCGAGAGGCCGGTCGTTCAGGCCGTAGGCCTCGTGCGTTCATTCGGCGGCCGCCGTGCCGTGGACGGCGTGAGCTTCACGCTCCACGCCGGCGACTGCCTCGCGCTGTTCGGGCCGAACGGGGCGGGGAAGACCACGCTGCTCCGGCTCGTCGCCGGCCTCCTCGCGCCCGGCGAGGGTACGGTGCACGTCGGCGGCGTCTCGCTGAGGCAGGGCGCGGCGGCGCGTGGACAGGTCGGGCTCGTCAGCCACGCCAGCATGCTGTACGGCGCCCTCACCGTGCGCGAGAACGTCGAGCTCGCGGCGCGACTCTACGGTCTGCCCGACCCGTCTGCCGCTGCGCGCGCCGCGCTGGCCCTCATGCGCGTGGACGACCGCGCCGATCAGCCCGCGCGCACGCTGAGCCGCGGGCTGCAGCAGCGCGTGTCGATCGCGCGGGCGATGGTCCACGCCCCGCGGCTGCTCCTCTGCGACGAGCCCTACACGGGGCTCGACGACGCGGGGAGCGCGGCGCTCACCGAGGTCCTCACCGAGCGGCGGGAAGCGGGCGCCGCGCTGCTGCTCGTGACCCACAACCTCACCGAGGGGCTCGCGCTCGCCACGCAGGCGGCGATCATGCGCCGCGGCCGGTTCGTGCGCCACGAGGCGCGCGAGCTCCTCGACGCGCGCTCCTATCAATCGCAGTACCGCGAGCTCGCGGCCGTCCATGACTGACGTCGGCATCGCGACGCCGCCCGGCACGCTCGCCGCCGCGTGGCTCGTCGCGCGGAAGGACCTCGCGATCGAGTTCCGCACGCGCACGGCGTTCCTCTCGGCGCTCGTCTTCGCGCTGCTCGGCGTGACGATCTTCTACTTCGCGTGGGACGCCACCGCCGTCGCGGCGGCCGATCTCGCGCCCGGCGTGCTGTGGGTGATCTTCACCTTCGCCGGCCTGCTCGGCCTCCAACGGTCGTTCGGCAGCGAGCTCGCCGACCGCGCGATCGACGGGCTGCTCGGCGCGCCGATCTCTCGCGAGGCGATCTATCTCGGGAAGGCGCTCGCCAACCTCGTGTTCGTCTCCGGCATCCTCGCGGTGACGATCCCCGCCGTCGTCCTGTTCTACAACCTGCCCTTCGGGCCGGGGATCGGCGCGCTGGCCGGCATCGCCGCGCTCGCGGCCATCGGGCTCGTCGCGGTGGGCACCCTGTTCAGCGCGATGACGGTGAACACCCGCATGGCCGAGCTGCTGCTGCCGATGCTCAGTCTTCCCTTCTTCGTGCCCATCGTCATGGGTGCGGCGCAGTCGTCGGCGCGGCTGATGGCCGGTCGTCCGATCGCCGAAGCGTGGCCGTGGCTGCGCATTCTCGTCGCGTTCGACATCGTGTTCGTCACGGCGTGCACGCTCGCGTTTCCCTATACTCTCGACGAATGACCTCCGCATCGGAGCCGACGGCCCCGTCCATCCTTCGTCCGCGGCGCGATCCCCTGCTCGGGGTCGCGATCGTGGGCATCGCGCTCCTGTACGTGCGCGCGCTCGCCTTCACGCCGATCGAGGCGCGGCAGGGTGCCGCGCAGAAGATCCTCTACATCCACGCCACGTCGGCCATCGTCGGGCTGTATGTCGCCTTCGGGCTGATGGCCGTCGCGAGCCTGCTGTATCTGTGGCTCAAGGACGCGAAGCTCGACCGCGTGGCCGAGAGCGCGGCGGAGGTGGGGCTGGTGTACACCACCGCCGTCCTCGTCACCGGGCCGCTCTGGGGCAAGACGATCTGGGGCGCGTGGTGGACCTGGGACGCGCGGCTGACGTCGACGCTGTTCCTCTGGTTCATCATCGTCGGCTACCTGCTGCTGCGCGGCGCGGTGGAAGAGCCTGGCCGGCGGGCGCGTTATTCGGCCGTGCTGGGGATCCTCGCCTCGCTGCTCGTTCCGTTCATCCATCTGAGCGTGTACCTCTTCCGGACGCTGCATCCGATGCCGATCGTGCTCAAGCCGAGCGCCCCCTCGATGCCGCCGGAGATGCAGACGACCTTCTTCGCCGGACTGCTGGCGTTCATCCTGCTGTTCGCCGCGCTGCTGCGGACGCGCTATCGTCTCGCCACCCTTCGCGATCTCGTCGCCGACCGCGACCAGGAGCACAGATGACGCCGGACAACGGTGCCTACGCCACTGCCGCCTACGTGCTCGTCGCCGTCGTGTACGGCGTCTACGTGGTGAGCCTCAAGCTCCGCGAGCGCCGGCTACGCGAGCGGCTCGCACGCCTCGACGCGCCGGCGCGGCCGGCGCCCAGCCGGGCCGCCGGCGCGTGAGCGGCATCGTCTATCTCGTCGGCGCGGGGCCGGGCGATCCCGGCCTGCTCACGGTGCGCGCGCAGCAGCTGCTCGCGACGTGCGACGCCATCGCGGCCGACGCGCTGGCGAACCCGGCGATCGTCGACGCGGCCCGCGCCGAGAACCCCGGGGTCGAGCTGCACGACGTCGGCAAGCGCGGGGGCAGCGGCGAGTCGGCGCGGCAGGAGGCGATCAACGACCTGCTCGTGCAGCTCGGGCGCGAGGGGAAGCGCGTCGTCCGGCTCAAGGGCGGCGACCCTCTCGTCTTCGGACGGGGGAGCGAGGAGGCGCAGGCGCTCGCCGAGGCGGGGGTGCCGTTCGAGATCGTGCCCGGCGTGACCGCGGGGGTCGCCGCCGCGGCGTATGCCGGCATCCCGGTCACGCATCGCGGCGCGGCGACGTCGGTGACGTTCGTGACCGGCCACGAGGATCCGGCGAAGGCGGAGACCCAGACCGACTGGGGCGCGCTCGCGCAGGCCGGCGGCACGATCGTGCTGTACATGGGGGTGAAGACGCTGCCGCGCATCGCCGAGGCGCTCGTCGCCGGCGGGATGTCGCCGGACACGCCGGCCGCCGCGGTGCAGTGGGGGACGTACCCGCGCCAGCGCACCGTCGTCGCCACCGTGACGACGCTCGCCGAGGCGGTGGAGCGCGAAGGCCTCGGCGCGCCGGTGATCACCGTCATCGGCAAGGTCGTGGACCTCCGCGACGAGATCGGCTGGTACGACCGCATGCCGCTGTTCGGCAAGCGCGTGGTCGTCACGCGGGCCGCGGCGCAGGCCGGGGGTCTGCGCGGGGTGCTGGCGTCGCTCGGCGCGGAGGTGCTGGAGCTGCCGGCGCTGCGCGTCGTGCCGCTCGACCCGGAGCCGCTGCGCGAGGCGCTCGACCGCATCGGCGAGTACGACTGGATCGTGTTCACGAGTCAGAACGCCGTCGCCTTCCTCTGGCAGGCGCTGCGTGTCGCGGGGCGCGACGCGCGCGCGCTCGCCGGCCGCAAGATCGCGTGCGTCGGCCCGGCGACCGCCGACGCCCTGCTCGCGCGGGGCCTCGCGGCCGACGTGGTGCCCGGGCGGTACGTGGCGGAAGGCGTGCTCGAGTCGCTCGACGAGCGCGACGACGTGCGCGGCCGCCGCGTGCTGTACGTCGCCGCGGAGGGGGCGCGCGACGTGCTCCCCGAGGGGTTGGCCGATCGGGGATGCACCGTGGACGTCATCCCCGTATACCGCACGGCGAGCGACGGCGCGGGATCGGGTGCGCTGCGCGAGGCGCTGTCGGCGGGGCGGGTGGACGCCGTGACGTTCGCGTCGGCGTCGGCGGTGCGCGGCTTCGTGGACGCCGTGGGCGCGGAGCTGGCGCGGCGTGCCCCCGCCGTGTCGATCGGCCCGGTGACGAGCGACGCCGTGCGCGCGGCGGGGATTCCGCTCGCGGCCGAAGCGAGCGAGGCCTCGCTCGACGCGCTGGCCGACGCGACGGTCAGGCTGCTCGGCGACGTGCACGCAACGACGGCGTGAGCGACCCGCTCCGCATCGGCACGCGCTCCTCGGAGCTGGCGCTGCGGCAGGCGCGGCTCGTCCAGGCGGCGCTGCTCGAGCGCGGGCTGGAGAGCGAGCTCGTGACGTACCGGACGCTGGGCGACAAGCGGCTCGACGAGCCGCTCAACACGATCGGAGCGAAGGGGCTCTTCACGAAGGAGCTCGAGGTCGATCTGCGGAAGGGAAAGACCGACCTCGCCGTCCACTCGCTCAAGGACCTGCCTACGGACTCGCCCCCGGGGCTGATGGTCGCCGCGGTGCTCGAGCGCGAGGACCCGCGCGACGTGCTCGTGCTCAACCGCGGCATCATGGGCCAGTCGCTCGACGACCTCCCGCGCGGCTCGCGCGTGGGCACGTCGAGCCTGCGGCGGCGCGCGCAGCTTCTCGCGACGCGGCCGGATCTGGAGGTGGCCGAGCTGCGCGGCAACGTGCCGACGCGGCTGAAGAAGGTGGACGAGGGGCGCGTGCACGCCGCGATCCTCGCCGCCGCGGGGCTGCATCGGCTGGGTGCGCACCAGCACATCACCTGCTACCTCGACGCCCCCGCGTGGCTCCCTGCCGCGGGGCAGGGCGCGATCGCCGTGCAGGTGCGCGACGACGACGACAGGGTCCGCTCGGTAGCACAATTGTTGAACGACGAGCCGACGATGCGGGCCGTGCGCGCCGAGCGCGCGTTCCTGCAGGCGCTCGAGGGTGGGTGCCAGGTGCCGATCGGCGCGCTCGCGGTGCCAACGGTGCACGGCGCGCTCCTCCACGGCCTGATCGCCGACGTGCGCGGCGCACGCGTCGTGCGCGGCACGATCGAGCTCGACGTCGACGAGCCGGAGCTGAGCGGCGTGCGCCTGGCCAACCAGCTGCGCGGCGAGGGGGCGAGCGAGATCCTGGAAGGGCTGCGGCGCGCCGAGCATCTGCCGGCGCCGCAGCCCGAGTAGCCGGGCGCGCCTGCGGCGCGCTGTTCATCGGTCGACGGTTTCTCGGTTGGCGGCAACCCTCGGGACGCTCACGCCGCCGGTTGCAACGCCGTCGCCGTTCCTGCCCGCTAACGTGCACCGACGAACCGTCACCCGAGAAACCCTGAACGGCCGATCGGACTTATCTTCCCCCCATGCCCTCCTTCCCCTCCTACCGTCCCCGCCGGCTCCGCCGCACCGAAGCGCTTCGATCGCTCGTGCGCGAGACCTCGCTGACGCCGTCGCAGCTCGTGCTGCCGCTGTTCGCGCGCGCCGGCACCGGCGTGCGCGTGCCGGTGTCGTCGATGACGGGGGTGAGCCAGACGTCGGTGGACGAGCTGGTGCGCGACGCGACGGCCGCCGCCGAGCGGGGCGTCGGCGGCGTGCTGCTGTTCGGCATCCCCGAGTACAAGGACGAAACCGGGTCGAGCGCGTGGGACGACGAGGGCCCGGTCCAGCGGGCGGTGCGCGCGCTCAAGCGCGAGCTCCCGCAGCTCGTCGTCATCACCGACGTGTGCATGTGCGAGTACACGTCGCACGGCCATTGTGGTGTTCTCGTGGACGGCGAGGTGGACAACGACCGCTCGCTCGAGCTTCTGGCGCGCGAGGCGCTCTCGCATGCGCGCGCCGGCGCGGACATCGTCGCGCCGAGCGACATGATGGACGGCCGGGTGGGCGCCATCCGTTCGGCGCTCGACGACGCGGGGTTCGGCGGCACCTCGATCCTCAGCTACGCCGCGAAGTTCGCGTCGGCGTACTACGGGCCGTTCCGCGAGGCGGCCGAGAGCACGCCGCAGTCCGGCGACCGGCGCGGCTACCAGATGGACGTCGCCAACGTGGACGAAGCGCTGCGCGAGACCTGGCAGGACATCGAGGAGGGGGCGGACATGGTGATGGTGAAGCCGGCCGGCCCGTTCCTCGACGTCATCGCGCGGGTGAAGCAGGAGACCGGCTACCCGCTGGCCGCGTACCAGGTGAGCGGGGAGTACGCTATGATTCAGGCGGCCGCCGAGCGAGGCTGGATCGACCTGGACCGGGCGATGATGGAGAGCCTGGTCGGGATCCGACGCGCCGGCGCGGATGTGGTGATCTCGTACTTTGCGAGAGAGGCCGCCTCGCTCCTGAAGTTCTGAGGGTGAGAGAGCCGTTCGTCGGTTGGCGGTTCATCGGTTCACGTCAGCGAGCAGGAACGGCGACGGCGTGATCAGTCCGGTGTGCCGGCCGTCAACCGATCAACCGTCAACCGACCAACCGCTTACATGAAGTTCCGCACCTTCCCCGGCACCACCATCTCCGTCTCCGAAGTCGGATTCGGGACCTGGACCCTGTCCACCGGCTGGTGGGGCGAGAAGACGGACGCCGAGGCCGTCTCGATGCTGCGCCGCGCGCTCGACGAGCATGGCGTCACGTTCTTCGACGCGGCCGACGCGTACGGGAACGGCCGCGCCGAGCGGCAGCTGGCCGATGCGTTCCGTGGGCGGCGGAGCGAGGTCGTGCTCGCGACCAAGGTGGGCTACGACATTTATGACGAGGCCGCGGTCGCCTCGCGACGCGGCCAGCAGGAGCTGCCGATGCGCACCGACCCGGCATTCCTCCGATTCGCGGTCGACCAGTGCCTCGCGCGGCTCGAGACCGACTACATCGACGTGCTCCAGATCCACAACGCGAAGATGGAGCACGTGCGCGACGCGGAGCTGTGGGGGACGCTGCGCGACCTGCAGCGCGAGGGGAAGATCCGCGCGTGGGGCGCCGCGTTCGGCCCCGCCATCGGATGGTTGTACGAATCCGTGGAGCTCGTGGAGCGCGAGCCCGACATCAACACGATCCAGATGATCTGGAACGTGCTCGAGCAGCATCCGGGCTCGGCGATGATCGAGGCGGCGCGGCGGCACGCACCGCAGTGCTGCTTCAACATCCGCGTGACGCACGCCAGCGGGATGCTCGAGGGGAAGTACACCGCCGACACGGTCTTCCCGGAGAACGATCACCGCCGCCACCGGCCGCGGAGCTGGCTCGTGAACGGCGTCGAGAAGGTGAAGACGCTCGATTTCCTCACGCGCGGGATGACGCTCGGCCAGGCGGCGATCAAGTGGCTGCTCGCCGAGCCGCTCGTCGTGACGACGCTGCCGAACGTCTACGACGACGAGCAGCTTGCCGAGTTCGCCGCGGCGAGCGACAAGCCCGATCTCACCGCGGAGCAGCTCGCCCGCGTGGCGGCGCTGGACGAGACGAACTTCGGCGTGGACGAAGGTCCGATGAGCTACAAGGGCGCGATGACGCGCGAGCGCGGAGCGAACCTGGATCTCCAGGCCGCGCGCAACCCGACCGGCCGGCCCGCGCTGCAAGGCGCGGCGGCCCGAGAGAGCTGATGCTCAACCTCTGGCACGACCTCCCCTGCGGGCAGAACCCTCCCGAGATCGTCACCGCGGTCGTCGAGATTCCCTCGGGGAGCCGCAACAAGTACGAGCTGGACAAGACGTCCGGGATGCTCAAGCTCGACCGCGTGCTGTTCAGCGCCGTGCACTACCCGGGCGACTACGGGTTCATCCCTCGCACGCTGCACGAGGACAACGATCCGCTCGACGTGCTCGTGCTGATCAAGGAGCAGACGTTCCCTGGATGCCAGATCGACGTGCGGCCGATCGGCGTGCTGAAGATGCTCGACCGCGGCGAGCCGGACGACAAGATCCTCAGCGTCCCCGTGCACGACCCGTATCAGCAGGAGTTCTTCGACATCGCCGACATCCCCCAGCACATGCTGAAGGAGGTCGAGCACTTCTTTCACACCTACAAGGACCTCGAGGGGAAGCGCGTCGAGATCAAGGGATGGGGGAAGAGCGACGAGGCGATCCGCGTGATCTCCGAGTCGATGCAGCGCTACGACGTGGCGTACGGCGCGCGGAGGGTCGGCGCATTGAGCGATGAGCGATGAGCTATGAGCTGTGAGCTATGAGCTATGAGCTATGAGCTATGAGCTCAGTGCTCACAGCTCAAAGCTCAATGCTCAATGCTCAATACTCACTGCTCCTCGCTCCGTCCCCGCCACACGACGATCGCCATCA
>DASTSX010000043.1:0-12900 GCA_035760455.1 Gemmatimonadaceae bacterium
CGCGCGGGGTCGAACTTCGGGCCCGGCGTCTTCGTGGCGAAGTCGTAGTCGTAGTAGGCCTTGTTGTCGCCGACGAAGTACGGCCAGCCGTAGTTCCCCGCGCGGCGCGCCTGGCCGATCTCGTCGTGCCCCGCCGGCCCGCGGTTGGCCGAGTCGGCCGAGGCGTCGGGACCGACGTCGCCCCAATAGAGGAAGCCCGTGCGCTTGTCCACCGAGATGCGATAGGGATTGCGATGCCCCATCGTGTAGATCTCGGGACGCGTCTTCTCCATCCCCTTCGGGAAGAGATTCCCCTCGGGGATCGTGTACGACCCGTCGGGCTCCGGGTGGATGCGCAGGATCTTGCCGCGCAGATCGTTCGTGTTCGCGGAGCTCTTCTGCGCGTCCCACGGCCCGCGCCCCTCGCGCTCGTCGATCGGCGCGTAGCCGGAGGCGTGCGGGTTGGTGTTGTCGCCCGTGGAGAGGTAGAGGTTCCCCTTCGCGTCGAACGCCATCGAACCGCCGGTGTGACAGCACTGGTCGCGCTGCACCGGCACCTCGAGCATCACCTTCGGGTTCGCGAGGTCGATCGCGTCCCCCTTCATCGTGAACCGGGCGAGCACGTTCCGCGGCGCGCCCTCGACGGGGGAGTAGAACATGTACACCCAGCCGTTGCGCGCGAAGTTGGGGTCGAGGGTGAGGCCGAGCAGCCCGTCCTCTCCCTCGTCGCCCGTTCCGTACTTGTGGCTCACGGGGATGGTGCCGAGCAGCTTCACGCTCTTCGTCGCCGGCGAGTAGAGCTTCACGTTGCCGTGCCGCTCGACGAACAGGATGCGCTCGCCGGGAAGGACCGCGAGCTCCACGGGTTCGTTCAGGTTGTCGGCGAGGACGACCTTCGTGAACCGGTTCTCTTCGGGCTTGGCACGGCTGTAGTTCAGCGGCTTCGTCCCCATCGCCCAGCGCAGCCCGCCGAGGAAGTGCTTGAGGAAGTTGGCCTCGACGAACGACTCGTCCGTGTGCCCCATGCTCGTGTACCACGCGCGGCCGCCGTCGTACTCGTGGTACCAGCTCATCGGGTGGTTCGCGCCGTTCGTGCCGCCCTGATACGTCGTCTCGTCGATGTCGACGAGCACTCTGATCGCCGGGTTGATGTTCTTGAAGTTGTAGAACTCGTCCGTGCGCTCCCACTTCTCCGGCAGCCCCTGCGTGGACACGTGCGTCCTGTCGAGCACGCGGAAGGTGCCCTTCCGCACGTTCGGGTTGTTGGGATGGCTGGTGAAGTACGCGCCGGCGAGCTTGCCGTACCACGGCCAGTCGTACTCGGTGTCGGTGGCCGCGTGGATGCCGACCCACCCGCCGCCCGCCTGGATGAAGCGCTCGAGCGCGTCCTGCTGCGCGTCGTTGAGGACGTCGCCCGTGGTGCTGAGGAAGACGATCGCGCGGTACTTCCTGAGGTTCGCGTCGGTGAACGCGGCCGCGTCCTCGGTGGCGTCCACGCCGATCTTCTGCTCCTGGCCGAGCTTCCTGATCGCGGCGATGCCGGGCTCGATCGAGGTGTGGCGGAAGCCGGCGGTCTTCGAGAAGACGAGGATGCGGGGCGTGGCCGCCTGGCCCTCGGCCGTCGCACTCACCGACGTCAGGAGGAGCGCGAGGGCAGCGAGGACTCGGAGCAGCGGGAAGCGCATGGCCGTGCGGGGCTGGTCGGTGTGATGGAAGCGTCCGTGGAGCTGATCTGCATTCGGTGCGATCGCCGCGCCAGATGGCAAACGCGGGCGCCGCCTCGAAATCTGCATCGAGTGCGGCGCCCGCGCGGTGTCGCGCCGATCCGTTACGGCTTCGGGGCGGGCGCGGCGGTGAACTCACCGCTCACGTCGAACGGCTTGACCTCGATCGTGCCCTTCATCTCCTTGGCCGAGGGGAGCGTGGCGGTGTAGATGATCTTGAGCTCCTGGCCCTGGTAGTCGCCGCCGTGCTCGAAGACGATCTTCCCGTCCTTCACCTCGCCGGTGATCGGATCCTGCTTGCCTTCCGCGTTCTTGCAGGCGCCGGTGATCTTGGACTCGGCGACGACGAGGGTGCAGGTGGAGTTGAGCGGGTTGCCGGCGACCTCGCCCTTGATCTGCCAGGTGCCGGAGATCGAGTCGGCGGGGGCAGCGAGCGCGGTGACGAGGGCGAAGGTGAGCAGCATGATCGATGTCTCCGTCGAAGGGCGGTGGTCGCGGTGGTGCCGGTGTCGTCGCGATTGCGCGATCGAGTCGGCAGCGGTAGCTTGCCGTCTGAATGAACGATCATTCAGCGTCGCCAGAGTCTAGGCCCCCTGGCTCCCGGTGTCAAGCAACCGCCAGCTTCAGGCACCGCCATCAATCGCCATCATTAGAAGGCTCATGACGGACGCAGCCGTTGCCATCCCTGCCCTCCCTCGCGCCGGCGTCGACAAGCGCGAGGCCATCCTCGCCGCCGCGCTCCGGCTCATTGCCCGGCTCGGACTGCACAACACCCCGATGTCCGCCGTCGCCCGCGAGGCGGGCGTCGCCGCCGGAACGCTCTACCTCTACTTCCCGAGCAAGGAGGCGATGATCAACGCCCTCTACCTCGACGTGCTGGAGGACCGCGACCGGAGCATGCGCGGCGGGGTGACCACGCCTCCGGACGGGACACCGACGGCGCGCGACGGGCTCTGGTCGTTCTGGCACGGGCTGGCGCGCTGGCATCTCGACCGGCCGGACGCGTCGAACTTCATGCAGCAGTGCAAGGCCTCGGCGATCCTCACCGAGGCGACGCGGGAGGTCGAGCGGCGGAATCACGCCGAGGGGCTCACCAGCTTCGAGCAGGCCGTCGCGGCGGGGCACCTGCGCGCGATGCCCCTGCACGTGTTCTGGGCCCTCGCCGTCGGCCCGATCACCCAGCTCGCGCAGATGTGCGACGCGGGCGAGCTCGCGGTCACCGACGACGTGATCCGCGCGACGTTCGACGGCGTCTGCCGGAGCGTCCTTCCCGACCCGACCCGGGCGTCACCCTCCTGAGCGCTCCCGTCACCGCCACGTGTCGATCCACCTGAGAGCCGGTCTCGCCGTGCTGCCGCTGGCGGCGCTGCTCACCGGCGCCCGCCCCGTCGCCGCGCAGTCGATCTCCCCGGGCGAGCGCGCCATGCTCCGCGTCATGCCCCTGCCGGCGAAGGCGGAGTTCAGCGCCGGTGCGCTGGACCTGCGCCGCGGGTTGACCACCGTCGGCGTGCGCTGCTCCGACGCACGCGTCGCGCGCGCGCTCGTGCGCTTCGGCCGGCATCTCGCGCAGTTGCGCGGACGCGCGCCGCGCGTGGACGGACCGCGCGCCGAGTTCACGGTGTCGTGCGGCAAGCGCGCCGGATCGGTGCAGCAGCCGGTCGAGGACGAGTCGTACACGCTCGCGGTGCGTCCGCTCGAGATCTCGATCTCGGCGGCGACTCCCTACGGCGCGCTCCACGCGCTCGAGACGCTCCTCCAGCTCGTCGAGCGGACCGATTCCACGTTCCGCGTTCCCGCCGTGACGATCGAGGATCGCCCGCGCTTCTCGTGGCGCGGCCTGATGATCGACGTCAGCCGGCACTGGATGCCGAAGGCCGTGATCCTTCGCAACCTCGACGCGATGGCGGCGGTGAAGCTGAACGTGCTCCACCTGCACCTGAGCGACGACCAGGGGTTCCGCGTCGAGAGCCGCCGCTTTCCACGGCTCCACCAGGCCGGCTCCGGCGGGTCCTACTACACGCAGACGGACGTGCGCGAGATCGTCGCGTACGCGGCAGACCGCGGCATCCGCGTCGTGCCCGAGTTCGACGTCCCTGGGCACACCACGAGCTGGCTCGTCGCCTATCCGGAGCTCGGCAGCGGCACCGGCCCGTACACGCTTGCGCGGCAGTACGGCATCCACGACGCGACGATCGATCCCACGCGCGAAGAGGTCTACACCTTCTTCGACCGCTTCTTCGCCGAGATGGCGACGCTCTTCCCCGACCAGTACGTCCACATCGGCGGCGACGAAGTCAGCGGCAACACGCACTGGAACACGAACCCGCGCATCCAGCAGTTCATGCGCGACCGCGGCCTCGACGGCAACCACGCGCTGCAGGCGCACTTCAACTTGCGACTGCAGGCGATCCTCGCCCGGCATCGCAAGACGGTGGTCGGCTGGGACGAGATCCTCGACGACGGTCTGCGCCGGCCGGCGGTCATCCAGTCGTGGCGCGGCCCGGAATCGCTCCTGGACGCGGTGCACCGGGGGTTCGACGGGATCCTGTCGGCGGGGTGGTATCTCGACCACAAGCTTCCCGCGGCCGATCTCTACCGCGTCGATCCTACGCGCGTACGCGCGGTCGCGGCGATCGTGCCCGATTCGGCGCGGTGGAAGTCGTGGAGCATCCGCGTGCGCGCCGGCGAAGGCGTGATCGATGGGCGTCTCACGCTGTTCGGCCCGCCGGAGCGAACGACGGGCGCGCTGGACCTCATGGGGTCCGTGCGCCCGATCCAGCCGACAGCGGTGAGCGGCGACACGCTGCGACTGGCCGTCGCTGCGGACAGCGGGAGCGCGGTGCTGCTCGCCGTGCAGCGCGGCGACTCGCTCACGGGGACGGCGGGGATGTTCGGCTTCACGCTGCCGTTCACGGGCAAGCGCACCGGCGGCAGCGACGTGCCGGGAACCACGATCCCGACCTTCAGGACGATCCCGCCCCTCGACGCCGAGTCCGAGCGGCGCATCCTCGGCGGCGAGGCGGCGATGTGGTCCGAGGTCGTCTCGGCCGGCACGATCGACTCGCGCATCTGGCCGCGCGCCGCGGCGATCGCCGAGAAGCTGTGGTCGCCCGCGGCGGAGACGGCGGACGTGGACGACATGTATCGCCGGCTCGATCACGTCTCCGCGGTGCTCACCGCGCGCGGCTCGACGCACGAGACGGCGTATCCCGCGGCGCTGCGCGACCTCCTCGGCAACGACGACATCGCGCCACTGCGCACGCTCGTGGACGCGCTGGAGGAGGTGAAGCACTACCAGCGCATGGCGTTCGATCCGGCCCAGACGCTCGACCCGGAGCTGAAGAGCCTCGCCGACGTGGCGCGGCCGGAGAGCCGTCAGGCGCGCCGGTTCGCGGCGCGGGTCGAGGCGATGCTCGCGGACTCCACCCGTCGTGCCGACGCGGTGGAGGTCCGCGACCAGTTGGTCATCTGGCGCGACAATCACGCCCGGCTGCTGCCGCTGCTCGCGCGGTCGCGTCAGGCCGAGCGCATCCGCACGATGTCCGAGCGCCTCGCCGCCGCGGCGACGGCCGGCCTCGCCGCGCTCGACGCGATCGAGCGCCGGCAGCCGCTGCCCGCCGAGGTAGCCGCGCGCCACCGCGACATGCTCACGCGCGCGGCGGCGCCGTACGCGGCGGTGATGAGCCCGGCGATCCCGGCGATCCGGAGCCTGGTGGAACGCGCGGGGAGGTAAGTGCGCGGGTGCGCGGGTGCGGGATCACGGACGTCACGCCGCGCCGGGGATTCCACGCGGAGGCGCAGTGGGCCGCCAGAGCCGCGGAGGACGCCACAGGACCGCGGTGCGACGCACGCGTCGATGCCGACCCCAAAGCATTTCCCTTGGGGTCGTGGATGGCGAGGAGCGGTGCGCCGGTGCGCGGTCCTCGACCCGGAGAGCAGTGCTCCGCGCCTCCGTCTAGCTCCGCGTCTCCGCGTGGAATCCGCGGCGATAGTGACGTCCCTGCTGGCCCTGGTGCGCGGGTGCGTGGGTGCAGTGAGTCCGATTCACTACTTCACCCCGCGCTCCCGCTCGATCTCGAACGCCAGGCTCTCGTCGTCGCGGAAGATCGTCGCGAGCGCGAGGGGCCGGCCGTCCTGCTCGAAGCGCACGGCGACGTCGTGCTTCGCCGCATCGCCATCAATGCGCGTCGCGTTCCAGCGCTCGGCGTGACCGACGTAGTTGATGCTCACGTCGTAGTGCGCGCTCCAGAAGAAGGGCACGTCGTCGAACCGCTCGCGCGCGCCGAGGAGGTTGCGCGCCGCCGTCTGGCCCATGCGCTCGGCGACGACCCAGTGCTCCACGCGGATGCGCTCGCCGCCGTGCGGGTCGGGCCAGCGGGCGATGTCGCCCGCCGCGTAGACGCCCGGCGCGCTCGTCTCCAGGTATTCGTTCACGACGACGCCGCGGTCGAGCGCGAGCCCGGCCTGCTCGGCGAGCGTGAGCCGCGGGCGTACGCCGACACCGATGACGACGAGGTCGGCGGCGAGCCGTGAGCCGTCGTCGAGCACCACGGCGTCGGGCTCGATCCGCGCGGGCTTCCGGCCGAGGTGGAAGCGCACCCCCTTCTCCTCGTGCAGCGCGCGGATGACGTCGCCCAGCTCGTGGCCCATCACGCGCTCGAGCGGCACGGACTCCGGCGCGACGACGTCGACCTCGAGCTCGCGCGCGCGGAGCGAGGCCGCGGTCTCGAGGCCGATGAAGCTGCCGCCGATCACGACGGCGCGCTTCGCGTCCTTGGTCGCGGCGATGATGCGCCGGCTGTCGGCGAGCGAGCGCAGGTAGTGGACGTGCGGCGCCGGCTCGCCGGGCAGGTTCAGCCGCACCGGCTCGGCGCCCGTGGCGAGGAGGAGCGCGTCGTACGACAACGGCTCGTGGCCTTCGACTTCGAGCCGACGCGCCCGCACGTCGAGCCGCGACGCGCGGCCGCGCACGATCTCGATGCGGTGCTCGTCGTAGAAGCCCGCCGGGCGGAGCGGAATCCACTCCTCCGGTGCGCTGCCGGCGAGATAGTCCTTCGAGAGGTTGGGCCGGTCGTACGGCGCGTCCGGATCCTCGTCGACGACGACGACGCTCCCGTCGAATCCGCAGCGGCGCAGCATCTCGGCGCCGGCGGTTCCGGCCGCGCCGGCGCCGACGACGACCACGCGCCGTACGACCGTCTCGCCGCTCCCGGCGATCGGATACGTCGGGGCGAGCGGCTCGCGCTCGAACTTCTCGGTCACGTGGACGCGATCGCCGCGTCGCTCGACGACCCAGGACGCGACCGGCGACAGCGCCGGCGCCGCGAGCGCCTCGCCGGTGCGCAGGCTGAAGCAGGCGTGGTGCCACGGGCAGCGCACCGTCTCGCCGTCGATCGCCCCGTCGGCGAGCGGGCCGCCGTAGTGCGTGCACGTCGCGCCGATGGCGACGAAGTCGTCGCCGAGGCGCACCAGGAGCACGGGCGCGCCATTGGCGTGACCGAGGAGCTTGCCGCCCGGAACCAGCTCGTCCGCCGCCACGCCGGCGGCGAGATCGGGGCCGGTGAGCTTCGTGTCGCTGCCGCCCATGGATGCCTCGCTCGTTGTCTGTTGCTGACGCTATCACGAAGCGTGGCATTCCGCTCGAGGTTCCAGAGCCGGCTGTGCGCGCGCTGCAGTGCAAACCCGAAGCGGCGCATTCCCGTCGGCTTCTCAGCCACCCGCCATGGGCATCCAGAACCGAGGGTGCAATTACATGAGGCGGATCGGGCGGATGCTGGAGCGCTGCACACACCCGGCGGAGTGCGACCGATCGACGCGGAGGGCGCGGGCTTTGAAGATCGACAGATCGACGCGGAGAGCGCGGAGGTTCGCGGAGGACGCGGAGAACGCTCCTCTCCGTCTACAGTCCCCAGAATCTCTTGGGGTGGGCATCGACGCCTGCGTCGCGCCGCAGCCTCGCGAAGTCCTCCGGGCCTCGCCGTTCCTCTCCGCGGTCTCGCCGTCAATCTGTTGTCTGGCGTTGCCTGGTGTTGTCTGATGTCCGCCGAGCGCCCCCGCGCATCAGGGCTTGGTGGCGCCGTCCCAGTGCTCGTCCGCCTTGCCGTCCACGAAGCGCCACATGTCGAACCAGCTCGTGGTGTAGGTCTTCGTCGGATCCTTCGGGTCCTTCAGCGTTCGCGGGGTGATGATGACGACGTAGTCGCCCTCGGCGATCACCGCGACGACCTTCCCGCTCAGCTTCTCGGGGATCGGCTTGGGCTGGACCTTGAGCACCTGGGTGAAGAAGTGCACGACGCCGGCGCGACCGGAGGCGGCGTTCGGGTTGTGCTGGATGTACCGCTCGGTGAGCCACCGGTCCGCCATCTCCCAGTGCCCCGCCTCGAGGAGGTCGCGTTGGATGTGATACGCCGCCTGCTTGTTGCGGTGCAGCTTCGGATCGTGGCTGGTGAACAGCCCCTCCGCGTCGGCCGCGCCGACGACGGGCTCTTGTGCGTGCGCGGGTGCGACCGCGAGCAGGATCGCCAGCGCCGCGAGCGCGATCGAACGTGTCATGACGTCTCCTCGCGCCGGAATCGGCGCAGCGGACGGTGAGTGAGACTCCGGACCCGGCAGGTCCGAAGATCAATACATCGCGGGCCGGTCATCCGCTGGGCCCCGCGTCACTGCCCTCCATCTTGCAGTGACGAAGCGCGCTCGAGCCAGGGTCGGCCGTAGCGGCTCTGCCAGCCGTCACGCGCGCCGCGCCGCGTCGCGCCTTCACCGTCTTCCCGTTCTCCGCCATGCCTCCTGCCGGCCCCGCTCCGCGCATCGACGCCGGGCTTCTCCTGCTCCGCTTCGGCGTGGGCACCCTCCTCGCCTTCCACGGCTACTTCAAGATCACGCACGGCGTGGCGTGGATCGCCGGCCCACTCGGCCGCGTCGGACTGCCGGCGTGGCTCGCCTACGGCACGTACGTCGCCGAAGTGCTCGCACCCGTCCTCCTGATCCTCGGGCTGTTCGTGCGGCCGGCGGCGCTCGTGATCGCGTTCGACATGTTCATGGCGATCTTCCTCGCGCGACGCGCCGACGTGGCCAAGATCAACCCGATGGGTGGAGGCTGGGCGATCGAGCTCGAGCTGTTGTTCATGATCGGGGCGCTCGCACTCGCGCTGGCGGGCGGCGGGCGGTACGGCCTCGGTGGGGGAGGCACGACCGGGCGGCGATGACCCCGACGCGGGGCGGTGTGTGGCGAGCGCGAAGGGTCGAGGAGTCATGACGGGATCTGCCACGCCGTGCGGGGTTTTCCCGACGGCGGCGAGACGTTCTCCTGATGGCGGCTCGGCGGGCACGGACGCAACTATCGGTGTGCAAATGCGCCCACTCGTAGGGGGTCTCCCGCGAGCGGGCGGAGGAGGACACCATGACCGCCATCGCCCACGAGCCCTCGCTCCTTTCGGCGACCCCCACCTCCACGCGCACGGTCGGGTTCTGGTCCGCCGTGCTGGCCACCGTGTTCAGCATCACCTACGACGTCGGGCAGATCGCCGAATGGCTCGGCTGGCTCGGCTCGTCCGGTGGACCCGAGAGCTCGAGCACACCGCTCGGCCTGGTCGTGCTGCTCACCCCGTCCCTGCTGCTCGGCTCCTCCTTCCTGATGGTCATGGTGTGCGTCCATCAGGTCACGCCCGCGGCGCGCCGCGTGTGGAGTCACGGCGCGGTGGCGTTCGCGACCGCGTACGCGGTGCTGATCAGCGGCGTGTACTTCGTGCAGCTCACGCTCGTGGCGCCGCGGATGGCCAGCGGGCGGATCGCCGGGATCGAGCCGTTCGTCTTCGTCCCCTTCGACTCGTATCTCTACGCCATCGACATCCTCGGCTACACGTTCATGAGCGTCTCCACGCTGCTCGCCGGCCGCGCGTTCGCCGGCGGCGGGGTGGAGCGCGTGGCGCGCTGGTTCCTCACGGCGAACGGCCTGTTGATCCCGTTCCTCGTGTTCCAGATGTACGTGCACGCGCTCATCTGGATCGCGGCCCTGTGGGCGGTGACGTTCCCGGGCGCGATGTGGGCGCTCGCGCTGTACTTCCGCCGGCTGCGGACGAGCGACTGAGCGGCGTCGGCGCGCGCCGCCGGCCTCGACGTCGCCGTCATGGCCGCGCCGTACGCCGCGACGGGAAGCGCGGGTCGAGGGTGGCCAGGAGGTACGCGAGGCTCGCCGTGCCGTCCATGATGTACTCGTTCGTCGAGTAGTCGCCCAGGTCGTCGTGGTAGACGATGCGTCCCGTGTTGAACGCCGCGTACTCGTCGGGCTCGTGGAGGCGGATGCCGATCAGTCGTTGATAGATCGACGCGTACACCGGACCGTCGACGAGGCCGCCCGTCAGACCGTGCATCAGCGAGTCGGGAAGCTGCGTGTGCGGATCACGCGGAGTCACGCCGTCGCGCGGCACGCCGATCACCATCGACGCGCCCCACGGGTTGGTGCCGAACAGCCAGTCGATCGCCCCTTGCTCGAGCGCGAGGAAGCGCCGGTCACCGGTCATGCGGCGATAGAAGCCGGCCTGCGTGGCGACCGAGACCATCAGATCGTTCGAGCACCAGATGAACGGGATGCCGACGCGGAAGCCGTTGGTGGCGCGGCGCGCGATGCGCTCGAGCCCCTGGGCGTAGTAGCGCGCGAGCTCGGCGCGCGACGTGCCTCGCGCGCGCGACCACGCCTCGTAGTGCCCCGCGTTGTGCCAGGGATAGAACTGGTAGTGGCGCGCCGTGTCGGCGCCCATCCACGGACTCACCGGCTCGCGTGCCGCGAGCCGAAGCGCCGCGTGCGCGTACCGCGCGTCGCCCGTGAGCTGATGCAGGAGCGCCGCGCCGAGCTCCATGTCGTCGATCCAGTTGTCTTCCTCGTAGAAGTACGGCGCGCGCCCCGGCGCCGTCTGACACGCCCCCGGGTAGCGCTCGCCGAGCGCGTACGCGGCGATCGCCTTGTGCCGGAGCGTCCGCGCGAGCTCGGCATCGCGCGACGCGAGGAGGCGCGCGCCGAGCGCGAACGCCGCCGTCATCTTGCCGGCCGTGGACGCGTGGCCCGTCGCGCGGTTCTTCGCCGTGAACAGCCCCTGCGGCTTGTTGGTGCACGGGTACACGGGCCGCTCGCGCCCCTTGCCCCAGCCGTAGTCCGAGCTGTCCGTGGTGATCAGGTCGAGGAACGAGTGGTCGCGGTCGTCGCCGAGCTGGTTGAACATCGTGCTGTCGTCGGGGAACATCCGCGACAGCCACTCGAGCCCGTGGCGCGCCTCGTCGAGCACGTCGGCGATGCCGTTGGCCCCGGGCAGCCCGCGCGCGTCGTACGCGTCGGCGAACGCCCCGGGTGCGTCGCGGTACGCGGCGAGCAGGTGATACGTCGCCGTCGCCGACGTCGCGACGTACTGGAGATAGTCCGCCGCGTCGCCCCAGCCGCCGCTGACGGGGATGACCTGCCCCGTGCGCGTCGGGTGATCCACGATGATGCCGTCGTACCGGTGCGCCGAATCGCGGAAGAAGGGGTTGTATCCCGACCGCTGCTGGCGCATGAACGTCATCAGCGTATCGGCGAGCCCGCGGTACACGTCGGGCCCGACGCGCACCGGGCGCGAGGCATACGGGCCGGCGCGCACGACGTAGCGGCCCGTGCGGCGCAGCGCACCGAAGTCGAGCCGCCACGTCTCGACGCACGCGCCCAGCGCCCCGTCGCGGCGCGCAGGTAGCGGCCCGAGCACGACGCGTCCCGCGGTGTCCTCCACGGTGAACCGCGCGAGCGCGACCGGCCGCAGCGCGCAGACGACGGCGACCTTCGGCCCGTCGGGGAGATAGCCGACCTGATTGACGCGCACGAACGCCGCGCTGTCGGGCGACGACGGCGTCTGCGCGCGGATGGCGTGCGCCGACGCGAGCGTGAGAGCCGCGGCGTGAAGGACCGAGCGGACGCGAGAGCCGAGCACGAGCGATCGGGTTGGAGGTACGACTGCGCCGGCGCGAGCTACGCTATCGCGCGATCGTCCTCGGCGCGAGCGCTGGCTCACGGGTCAGCATCCAGAACGGAGGGTGCAATCGGATGAGGCGGATCGAGCGGATGCTGGAGCGACTGAACGACACCTGACCGACGCGGAGGGCGCGGAGGTCCGCGGAGGACGCGGGGAAGAGCTCTCCGGGTCGAGATCGCCACGCCGGCGCACGACTCCTCTCCAGCCACGACCCCAAAAGCAGATCTTTGGGTCGGCATCGACGCGCGCGTCGCGCCGGGGTCTCTCGAAATCCTCCGCGCCTCGCCGTTCCCCTCCGCGCCCTCCGCGTCTGGCAGTTGGCAGTTGGCAGTTGCAGGAGGCAGTTGCATTGCCCCTGCATCCGCTCGATCCGCCTCATGCAATTGGTCCCTCCGTTCCGGATGCAGGCCAGGCGGCGACAGATCACCGCGGCGCGGGCACTACGAGCGGACTGACTTCCGTGAGCGCACCGCGCACCCGCGCACCGCGCACATCGCTTGCAGCATCTCGCGTGCTCGACCACACGTCATCGCCGGAGGCGTACTCATGCCACAGGGAGACAAGGGGAAGTACACGGACAAGCAGAAGCGGATGGAGCGGCACATCGAGGAGGGGTACGAGGCGCAGGGCGTCGGCAAGGAGGAGGCGGAGCGGCGGGCATGGGCGACCGTGAACGCCCAGACGGGAGGCGGCAACAAGCCCGGCGGCTCTGGGCGCGGCAAGCCGGACACGAGCAGCGGCAGCATGTCGCACGCGGAGCGCAGCCGCGCGGCGAAGAAGGGATGGGCCACGCGCCGCCGGGAGGGGAACGGCTGACCGAACGTCGGAGGCGACGAGCCCCTGGAGCTCCCGTCGGGGGCGTCCTTCTCGTGGTTCAGCCGGATGCCGGAGGCGGCGGCGCGACCGCCGGATGCTCGCCCGTCGTCCGCACGTCCGGCACCAGGTCGCGCGTCACGCGGCGCAGCAGGGCGGCGAGGTCCCCGCGCTCCTCAGCGGTCCACTGTCCGAACACTTCCTCGAGGTGCGCGCGACGTGCGGCGACGATGCGAGCCAGTACGTCGCAGCCCGCCTCCGTCAGCGCGCAGTCCGCCGCTCCGCCGTGGATGGGATCGGCGACGAGCCCGGCACCGCGAAGCTCGGCTGCCGCAGCGCGCAGCGACGCGGCGTCGTAGGGGGCTCGTCGCGCGAGCTGGTCGAGCGACTCG
>DASTSX010000044.1:0-17639 GCA_035760455.1 Gemmatimonadaceae bacterium
GCTCTCCATGCCGCCCTGCCGGATCGCGGGGAAGAGATGGACCTCGACGATGTGCGCGGCGGGGAGCTGGGCGACGATCGCGGCGAGGAAGCGGGCCCGCGTCTCGTCCGTCATCGCGCGCCCGCCACGGCGCGATCGGCGGGAAGCGCCGCCGCCGCAGCGCGACGCTGATCGATCTCGCGCTCGACGTACAACCGCAGGATGTGCATGAAGTCCTGCGCGTTCGTGACGACGCCGAACGCCTGGTGCGTCCCGCGGTCCTTGAGCTTGCTCACCACGAACTCCGCCGAATCGACGCAGATCGTCGCCAGCTCGCGGAGCGAGCCGTCGGGCTGCATGACGAACGCCGGGAGCATGTTCCCGGTGGCGATCGCATGCAGCGCCGTGGCGATGAGGATCGCCATCGTGGACTTCACGGCGTGGGCGCGCATCGCGTCCTGTCCCGCCACGGCGTCGGTGATGACTTCGGGAAGCGGGCCGTCGTCGCGGATCGAGCCGGTGAGCACGAACGGCGTGTTCGTCGTCACGCACGCGTGCATGATGCCGTCCTTGATCGTGCCGTTCGCGACCGCCGCCGCGATCGAGCCCGCCGCGCGCACCTTGTTGATGGCGCGCATGTGCAGCCCGTGGCCGCCCTGCGTCGCCTTCCCTTCCCCGCTCATGCCGAGCGTCGTCCCGAAGATCGACGCCTCGATGTCGTGCACCGCGACCGCGTTGCCGGCGAGCAGCGCGCCGACGAAGCCGTGCTGGATGAACCAGACCATGTCGTTGCGCGCGCGCGAGTGCACGAGCGCCGGCCCGGCGACCCAGATCGGATAGCCGCCGCCGTCGCGCTCGTCCACGAGGATGCGGGCCATCAGCGCGTAGTCGATCGGCTTCTCGCGCGAGACCTCGCTCACCATGAACTTGAACTCGCCGTCGCTCCCGACCTCCTCCATGAACGCGGTCGCGTGCACGTAGATCCCCTCGCGCCCGTCCTCGGCCTCGCCGACGGCCACCTGGTCGCCCTTCTTCACGCGACGCCCCTCACGCACCCACAGCTCGCCGTCCGGCGCGAGCACGAGCGCGGAGTCCATCCGCGGCTCGTGCGGCAGCCGCCACTCCCCCCCGATCCGGACGTACGTCGGCAGGTTGGTCGTCGAGAAGAAGCCCTCGGGGAGCACGCCGTCGGCCGGAGCCGGCACGAACCGCGCGTCGGGCGCGGCGGCGAGGATGGGCTTGGTGAAGCTGGGAGGGTTGAAGGTGGGCACGCCTAAAGATCGCGGGGGCGTGGAGCAATGGGAACTGCTACTGGAGTACCCAGGACTGCAGTACGCGGTGCCCAGTGCCAGCTGGACGCTTCCGGAAATCGGGTTTGCCACCACGTGGCGACCGTGCAGATCCCTCGACTTCGCGCTGCGCGCTCCGCTCGGGATGACGACGAGGCGCGGCGCCGTCATCCCGAGCGAGCGCAGCGAGTCGAGGGATCTGCACTCGGCCCACCCTTGGAGCCTCCGACCGGTACCGCGTAGCGGGTAGGTCGGTAGTACTGGGTACTCGCCGTAGCAGTTACAGCAACGCCACCGGATCCCTATCCACCGTCATCCGATACCCCGCATCCACCGGAAACCGCTCCACGAGGTACCTCGCCACGCGCCCGAGCTCGCCCGCGCGCTCGGCCTTGATCAGCACGTGCCAGCGCCAGCGCTGCTTCACGCGCTCCACCGGACACGGTGCGGGACCGATCACCGTCACGCCGGCGATCGCACCCTTCGCGATCAGGCGGTGCAGCCAGGCGGCCGCCTTCGTCGCCAGGCGGGCCGTCCCTTCCTCCTGGGTGCCGCTCACCACGACGTTCGCCAGGCGGAGCGTCGGTGGGTACGGCGGATGACGTCGGCCCTCGAGCTCCTCGTCGACGAAGGCCCGGTAGTCGTGCGTCACCGCGCAGCGCACCGCGTGGTGCGTCGGGGCGCGCGTCTGGATCAGCACCTCGCCGCCTTTCGGGCCACGTCCCGCGCGCCCCGCCACCTGGCTCAGGAGCTGGAAGCAGCGCTCGCTCGCGCGGAAGTCGGGGAGGTTGATCCCGACGTCCGCGTCGATCACGCCCACGAGCGTCACGTTCGGGAAGTCGAGCCCTTTCGCGATCATCTGCGTGCCGAGCAGGATGTCCACCTCTCCGGCCGCGACGCGGTCGAGGATCTCGGTGTGGGCCCACTTCCCGCTCGTCGTGTCCACGTCCATGCGGGCGATGCGCGCCGTCGGGAATCGCTCGGCGAGCATGCGCTCCACCTGCTGCGTGCCCAGCCCACGCTGCCGCAGCCGCGCGCCGCCGCACCGCGGACACGCCGTGCGCAGCGGCTCGGCGTGCTGGCAGTAGTGGCAAACGAGCCGCTCCGGGGTGCGATGGTAGGTGAGACTGATGCTGCAGTTCGGGCATGTGGCGACGTCGCCGCACGTCCCGCACTGCACGAACGCCGCGTAGCCGCGCCGGTTCAGGAGGAGGATGCTCTGCTCGTTCCGCGCGAGCCGCAGCCGCAGCGCGTCCGCCAACGGCGGACTGATCGCCGCGGCGAACGCGGCGTCCGCGTCGGGCGCCTCGCTCGGCGCGGACTTCGTGCGCTCGGCGCGCAGGTCCACCACCGCGACCGTCGGCAGCTGCGCGACCCCCGCCCGGTCGGGAAGCGTCAGCAGCTCGTACTTGCCGCTCTGCGCGTTCGTCCAGCTCTCGAGGCTCGGCGTCGCGCTCCCCAGCACGACCACCGCGCCCTCGGTGCGCGCGCGCACGATCGCCACCTCGCGCGCGTGGTATCGCGGCGCCTCGCCCTGCTTGTAGCTCGACTCGTGCTCCTCGTCGACGACGATCGCGCCGAGATTGCGCAGCGGCGCGAAGATGGCCGATCGCGCGCCGACGGCGATGCGCTTCTCGCCGCGTCGGAGCGCGAGCCAGGCATCGTAGCGCTCGCCGTCGGACAGCGCGCTGTGCAGCACGGCGATCTGATCGCCGAACACCGCGCGGAAGCGGTCCACCGTCTGGGGCGTGAGCGCGATCTCCGGCACGAGCACGATCGCCGACTTCCCGTCGTCGAGCACGACGCGGCGCAGCAGCTCGAGGTAGACGAGCGTCTTCCCGCTCCCGGTCACGCCGTGCAGCAGCGCGACGTGCCCGGGCTCGGCGACCGACAGCCGATGGATCGCGCGGAGCTGCGGCGGCGTCGGCACGTGCGCGTCGGGCGCGCGGCGCTCGCGCGTCAGGAAGGGATCGCGCGACACCGTCTCCTCGACGATCTCGGCCAGCCCGCGCGCGACGAGCCCGCGCAGGACGGACGGTGAGAAGGTGAGCTGCTCGTGGAGATGCTCGATCGTGGCGCGCCCGCCGACCGCCTCGAGCAGCTCGTAGAGCGCGCGCTGCTGCGGCGCGCGCGCGAAGATGCGGTCGCGGCGAAGCAGCGACGGCAACTCGTGGCCGATCTGCAGCACGCGCCGCGTCTTGCGCGAGGGTACGGGCGTGCCCGCCCCCGTCAGCGCCGCCGGCAGCGCACACCGCAGCGCGACGCCGAGCGGCACGAGATAGTACTCGGCGATCCACCGGCAGAGCGCGAGCATCGGCGCGTCGATGACGGGTGCCTCGTCGGGCGCGGCGATGACGTCCTTGTACTTCACCCCCTCGCGCGGCTCGGCGGGGCCGAGCACGAGGCCGATCTCCTTCCTGCTCCGGAACGGGACGAGCACGCGCGAGCCGGGCTCGAGGCTCCCCGTCAGCCCCTCGGGAACGCGATAGCTGAACGTTCGGAAGAGGGGGAGCGGGAGAGAGATCTCGAGAAGGCGCATCCCGGAGAAGATACCTTCCGGAGCTGCTACTGAAGTACCCGGTACTGAGGTACCCGGTACTCAGTACCAGGGGGACATTTCCGGAAGTCCGGTCGGCCACGAGAGGGCAACGGTGCAGATCCTCGACTGCGCTCGGGATGACCGACGGGCGGCCCCCTCGACTGCGCTCGGGATGACGGCGCTCGTCATCCCGAGCGAGCGAAGCGAGTCGAGGGATCTGCACTTGAAGGCGCTTCCGGGAGCCTCCGACCGGTACCCGGTACTGCGTACGTCAGTCGTACCGGGTACTTCAGTGGCTCTTCAACACCACTCCCAGCCCCGCCGCGGTCGGCAGGACGACGTTCCCCCCCTCGACGTTCGCCCCCACGTACGGATCATTCGTCACCAGCGCCGCGCCGTCCAGATCCGCGTAGTCGAGCAGCGGCGCGAGGTGCGCGGCGGCGGTGATGCCGAGCGAGCTCTCGACCATGCAGCCGCACATCACGCTCATGCCGTGGGCACGCGCCGTCGCCACCATGCGGAGCGCTTCTCGCAGGCCGCCGCACTTCGCGAGCTTGATGTTGATGCCGTCCACCGCGCCCGCGAGCGCGGGGATGTCCGAGGCGACGAGGCAGCTCTCGTCGGCGATGATCGGGAGCGGCGAGCGCTCGCGCACGAAGCGCAGCCCCTCGATCTCCTGCGCCGGCAGCGGCTGCTCCACGAACTCGACGCCGAGCTCCTGGAGCAGCGGGATCATCTGCAGCGCGTGCTTCGGCGTCCACGCCGCGTTCGCGTCGACGCGCAGCACCTTGCCGGGCTCCATCTCGCGCACGATGCGGATGATCCGCTCGTCCCACGAGCTGCCGAGCTTGATCTTGAGCACCGGATAGCCCGCCGCCTCGCGCACCCGCTCGCGCAGCGTCGCCTCGTCGGGCGCGATGCCGATCGTGAAGCTCGTCGGTGGCGACGCCGAGGGGTCGAGCCCCCACATCCGGTACAGCGGCACGCCGAGCCGCTTGGCCACCAGGTCGTGCAGCGCCGCGCTCACCGCCGCGCGCGCCGACGCGTTGAACCGGATCGCCTTCGCCATCCCGTGCTCGAGCGCCTCGAGCGACCAGCCGTCCGCTCCCTCGACGACGTGTGCGAGCAGGGGGAGCACGCTCACCACGGTGTCGGCGGTCTCGCCGTAATGCTTGCTCGGCGCCGCCTCTCCCCAGCCGGACTGGCCGTCGTCGTCCGTCACCGTCACCCGCACGACGCGGTACTCGCTCGACCCGCCGCGCGCGATGATGAAGGGATGCTTCGTATGGAGTGCGACGATCTCGTGCGAGAGCTTCATGCGCGGAGCGAGGGGGTCCGGATGCGCGAGAGCAGCGCGCCGCGGTGCGCCGCGGCGGGCTCCTCGGAGCCCGCAAGATATGCGATCAGCGCATCGGCCAGCGCCGTGCCGCGCTCGTATCGCTCCGACGCCGACTTCTCCAGGCACCGCATCACGATCGCCCCGAGCGGCTCGGGCACGCGCGAGTCGATCTCGCCGATCGCCACCGGCTTCTCGTGCACGTGCTTGTAGCCCACCGAGAACGCGTCCGCGCCGTCGAACGGCGGGAACCCGACGAGTGCCTCGTACATCACGACGCCCAGCGCGTACAGGTCGCTGCGTCCGTCGACCAGCTTCCCCATCGCCTGCTCGGGGCTCATGTAGTGCGGCGTCCCCATCGCGCGGCCGCTCGCCGTGAGCCGGCCGTGGAATCGCGCCGTCGCGATGCCGAAGTCCGTGATGAGCGCGTTGCCGTCCTCGTCGAACAGGATGTTGTCGGGCTTCACGTCGCGGTGGACGACGCCGCGCTGGTGCGCGTGGTCCAGCGCGACGGCCACCTGCGCCGCGGCGGCGGCGGTCGCCTGCGGGGCCACCGATCGCTCGCGCTGCACGCGGTCCGCGAGCGAGCCGCCGCCCAGATACGGCATCACGATGTACACCGTCTCACCCATCTCGCCGTAATCGAGCACGGGACAGATGAACGGATGCACGAGCCTCGCCGCCGCCTCCGCCTCGCGGCGGAAACGCTCGGTCATCTCGCTGTCGCGCGCCAGGTGCGCATGCAAGACCTTGACGATGACCTCGCGCGCGAGCGGCATCTGCTCGGCGCGGAACACGGTCGCCATGCCGCCGCCGCCGAGGCGCTTGATGATGCGATAGCGCGTGCCGGTCGCGCGCCGCAGCGCCGAGATCTCCTCGTCGGGCTTCTCCGTGGGCGGACCGGCCACCTCGGGGAGGACGGCCGCGCACCGGCTGCACGACGCCGCGAGGGCGCGATTCCACGTGCCACACTCGGGACAGAACACGTCAGCTCCCGAACTCCATGTGAACGAAATCGTATGGTGGCCAGGGACCGGTGAGCTCGAGCCGCAGGTCGTTCACCCGGCTGCCGTGCTCCGTCACCCTGGACGCGAACTCCTTCCACAGCTCCTGATCGACGAGAAACGCCGCGCTCAGCACGATCCCCGTGAGCTCCTCGGTGCGCAGCGGCACCGTCGCCACCGCCGAGCGGCGCAGGTCGCGCAGCACGTCGGCCGCCGCGGCGGCGAGATCGGAGCCGACCTCGCGCTCGGAGGGCTCGCCGGGCCGCCAGACGTGCACCCGTCCGGCGACGCGGGCATCGACGAAGCTCAGCGCGTCGCTGAGCGCGACGTAGTGCAGCTCGAGCCAGCGCGTCACGGCCTGCCGCGAGCGGAAGATCACGCCGAGCGGCGCCGGAAGCACCGCTCCGCGCCTGGCATACTCGGCGATCAGATCTCCCATCGACCGCGCATGCTCCTCCGTCGGCTCGGCCGCCGCATAGGGGCTCGGCGCCACGATCGCGGCGAGCTCGCGCACGACGACGAGGTCGGTGCCGGGCACCCTCGCGCCGGCGCCGCCGGTATCGCTGAACACGACGCCGTACAGCTCGAGCGCCGCACCGCCGTCCATGGTGTGCCGGTTCCGCTTCACGTGGTCCTCGTGCGCAGCATGACTCGCCTCAGGTCCATGGAAGAGGACGAACTTGGGGGCCGGACGTCCCGCGGATGACCGGTCCGGGAGTCGGCCGCATCGACCGTCACAGCATCGCCCGCATGTGCACGACGCACGCCTCCCCGAGGCGCTCCGGCGCGTACCCCCCTTCGAGCGAGCTCACGAGCCGACCGCCGCACCACTGCTCCGCTCGGGACACCATTTCGCGCGTCAGCCGGTCCACGTCATCCATCTCCAAGGTGAACCCGCCCAACGGATCGCCGGCCAGGGAGTCGAAGCCGGCCGAGACGAGCACCAGGTCCGGCGTGAATCCCTCGGCCGCCGAGTCCACGGCCGAGAGAAAGGCCGCCACGTACGCCTCGCGCGGCTGCCCCGCCGCCATCGGCACGTTCCACACGCTGCGGTGCGGCCCGCGGTCGTCCGCCGCGCCCGTCCCCGGATACCACGGCCATTGATGCATCGACACGAACCGGATGTCCGGCGTGTCCTGCACGAGCGCCTGCGTCCCGTTCCCATGATGCACGTCCCAGTCGACGATCAGCACCCGCTCGACGCCATGCTTCGACCGCGCGTAGTGCGCGCCGACGCCGACGTGGCCGAACAGACAGAATCCCATCCCCGAGTTGCGCAGCGCGTGATGCCCCGGCGGGCGCACCGCGCAGAAGCTGCGGCGCGGACCATCGCCGAGCGCGAGGTCCACCGCATCGAGGACGGCACCCGTCCCCGCCGTCGCCGCTGCCCACGAGCCCTCGCTCACCACCGTGTCGGCGTCGAGCCTCGCCCCGCCCGCCTCGGCGAGCTTCTCGACCATCGTCACGTAGCGCGGGTCGTGCGCGAGCGCGAGCTCGTCAGGCGTCGCGTGCCGCGCTTCGCGGTGCTCCAGGCGCTCGAACAGCTCGAAGTCGTTCCGCAGCGCGCGCGGGATCGCCCGTAGCCGACCCACGTGCTCGGGGTGACCCCAGCCGGTGTCGTGGCGACCGCAGTCGGAGTGGGAGAGATAGGCTAGCAAAGGGGCCACTGAAGTACCCGGTACGACTGACGTACTACGCACCCGGTACCGGTCGGCGGCTCCCGGAATTCCCCTCCGGTTCGCGACCCGACCTGCTGATACTGGGTGCTCTCACGAATCCGTATCGCGGCCGGGCTTCGTCGTTCACTCGCTCTCGTTCGCGTGGAGGCCGACCGGACTTCCGGGATCCTCCAGGAGTACCGGGTACCTGCTTCGGAAGTACCGGGTACTTCAGCGGCAGTCCCCTCAGCGCACCGGCCTCCTCCTCCGCGACGTCACCAGAAAGATCGACCCATCCACCGCGCCGGTCGCGGCGAGCGAGGCGCTCTCGTCGAGCACCTCCCAGCCGTTGAGCTTCAGCACGTAGCTCTCGTCGTGCAGCTCCGCGCCCGGCATCAGCGCCTCGAGTGCGCGGCGCTTGATCGTGAGGGCGCGCTCGTCGGGCGAGGCGTGCAGGCGCACCACGTCCCACACCTCCGGCATCTCCACGCGCACGGTGATCGCCGGTGCGTTCGGCGCCGCGAGCTCGATGGTGGTGCCCCGCGTGCGCAGCTGCGCGACGAACGGCTCCGTCATGCGACCGCGCCCTCCGCCGCCGGACCCGCGGGGAGCAGCGTCTCCGCGAGCTGGAAGGGCGGAAGCGTCGTGAAGAAGCGCGCGATCTGCATGTCGAACAGATACGTCGATCCCGTCACGCGCGTCGCGTCACCCTGTCGCACGGCGGCGATGATCAGCTCCTCGCCCCCCTGCCCGCGAAAGCTCGCGAACGTCGGGCCGTCGCGGTCGATGAAGGTGGCGTAGAGGCTGTTCTGCCGCGTGAAGAACTGCTTCGCTTCCGCGAGCACTTCCTCCGGCGTGGCCGTGGTGTGGTATTCCTGGAGCGTGCGCTGGGACTGGTTCATGACGGCGGGGTCGATGACGCGATGGTCCGGCGGTCCGGGCCCCGCAGCGGTGCGGCGGCCCTCCACCCACGCCTGAAGCTTAACCGAGCGCGAAGGGGAGCGGGGAGTGCGAGAGCCGTTCGGGCTCGCGATACTCCAGCGGCAGCTCGACGCGGAACGTGGACCCGTGCCCCGGCGACGAGTCGACGTAGATCTCGCCGCCCAGCACACGCGCCAGCCGGCGGGCGAGCGACAGCCCCAGCCCCGACCCGCCGTACCGGCGCGTCGTCGATCCGTCCACCTGACGGAACTCGTCGAACACCTGCTGGTGCATCTCCTCGGGGATGCCGATCCCCGTGTCCTCGACGCGGTAGACGACGCGATCGTCCACGACGCTCACCGAGAGCCGGATCTCGCCGGACGTCGTGAACTTGTACGCGTTGCTCAGCAGCGCGACGAGCATCTTGCAGATCTTCCGGCGGTCGCTCACCATGAAGATCGCCTGCTCCGGCTCGCGCACCCGCAGCGCCACGGCGTCCGACCGCCCGCGCGCGTTCGCCAGCGCATCGTGCAGCGGCTCGCGCACGTCGAACGCCGCCACCTTGATCTCCAGCCCGCCCCGCTTGAGCGTCGTGAGCTCGAGCAGATCGCCGATCAGGTCGAGCAAGTGCTGGCTCGACGTCTTCACCTGCGCCAGCGTCCGCCGCTGCTCCTCCGTCACCGGACCGGCGAGCCCCTCCTCCATCAGCGCGAGATAGCCCATCACGGCGGTGAGCGGCGTGCGCAGCTCGTGCGAGATGTTCGCGAGGAACTCGTCCTTCACGCGCCGGGCCTCGAGCAGCGCCACGTACTGCCGCTCGAGCTCCGCGTTCGACTCGGTCAGTGCGGCGTTCGCCCGACGCAGGTCGTCGATCAGCCGCGCCTTCTGCGCCGTCGCCGCCATCTGGTCGGCGACCATGCGCAGCAGCGAGCGCGTGTCGGCGCTGATCGCTCCCGCTTCCTCGAAGTAGAAGGCCACCGCGCCGAGCACGCCGTCGCCGGTCTGGAGCGGCAGCGCGACGATGGCGCGGAAGCCCAGCTCGTGCGCCACTTCCGCCCAGTCCTCGAGCGACGGATCGGCCATCACGTCCGGCACCTCGATCACGCGCCGCTCGGCCGCGGCCTCGCCGCTGGGGCCGAAGCCCAACCGCACGCGCATCTCGCCGAGGAACGGCGCGAAGCGCTCCGGCCAGTTGTGCACCGCCGCCAACCGCATCAGCTCGGACGCGCCGTCGACGACGTAGACGCAGGCGAAGCTCGCGCCGACGAGCGGGCTCACGCGATCGAGCGCAAACTGAAACACCTCCTCCGGCCGGTCGGCCGTGAGGAAGGCGTGCACGATCTCGCGGATCGCGATCAGCTCGCGCAGTCCCGACTCGGAGCTGTCGGGCACGACGCGCGGCCGGTCGCTGGTCACAAGTGTGGGCCGGTTCACCTCGCCAATATGGGGAGGGAACTCGTTCAAGGCCAGATGTTTATCAGCGGGCTCGGCCTTTGGGCACGTTCAGCGTGCGCACTTCGGCGCGATGCACCAGCACGTGCGGCGGCGTCGCGAGCACGTGCGCCACCGTCTCCGCCACGTCCTCGGCGCGCAGCTTCCACGCGTCCTGCTCCGACGGAACGTGATCGCCGAAGTGCGTCGCCACGGAGCCCGGCATCACCACCGAGACCTTCACGCCATGGTCCCGCACCTCGAGCATCAGCGACTCGGCCCACGCGGTCACGAACGCCTTCGTCGCCGCGTAGCACGAGCCGCCGACGAACGCGCTCCGCCCCGAGATCGAGCCGATCGTGCACACGTGCCCGGACCGCCGCTCGAGCATCCCGCGCAGCACCGCGTGCGTCACGTGGTACAGCGCGTTGACGTTGACGTCGATCGTGCGCTGCCAGTCCGCCGCCGTCAGCTCGATGAACGGCTTCATCACGCCGATCCCGGCGTTGTTCACGAGCACGTCGAACTCCGCGCCGGTGAGCGCCGCGGCGACGGCCTGCGGATCGCTCACGTCGAGCACCAGCGGACGCGCTCGGCCCCCGTCCGCCGCGATCGCCGCGCAGACCTCGTCCAGCTCGGCGCGATCGCGCGCCGCGGCCACGACCTCGTAGTCGTCGCGCGCGAGTCGCGCCGCGACCGCGCGCCCGATCCCGCGCGACGCTCCGGTGACCAGTGCGGTACGCATCAGCATGCCCTCCAGATCACGGCATTCGTCATCGCGCCACGCGCGCGAAGGTTCCCACTAGCGCGCCACGCGCGCGACGGCCCCGTAAATCAGCTTCGTGCCGAACTCCAGGCTCGCGAGCGGGATCCGCTCGTCGTGGCCGTGCATGCGCTCCTCGTCGTCCGGGTTGAGCGGGAACGGGAGCAGGCCGAACGCCTGCATCCCCCACGCCCGAAGCCGCGCGCTGTCCGTCGCGCCCGTGCTCAGATACGGCACCGTCGTCAGCGACGCATCGAGCGCCGACGCGCTCTCACGGATCGCGGCGAACATCGCCGAGTTGAAGTCGGACGGAGGCGCGTCGGTCCCGCGCGACGTGATCCTGAACTCGACCAGCGAGTCGTTCACCACCCGCTCGAGCCGGCGCACCACGCCGTCGATCGACTGGCCCGGAAGCGTGCGGATGTTGAGCGTGGCCGTCGCATCGGTCGGGATGACGTTGCCGCGGATGCCCCCCTGAAGGATCGTGGCGGAGATCCCATTGCGCAGCACCGCGTCGAACACGGCCGTGCGTCCGAGCACGCGCGCTCCGCGAAGCTGACGCCGCGCGTCGCGCGACGCGACGTCCGCCATGGCGAGCCGCTCGTCGCGGTTCGGCCATACCGCGCCGAGGCGTGAGAAGAACTCGCGCGTCGTCGGGTTGACCTGCACCGGCTCCCGGTAGTCGGAGAGCTTCGCCAGCGCGCGCCCGAGCCGCAGGATCGCGTTCCCCGCCAGCGGCACCGACGCGTGGCCGCCCGGTCCGCGTGCGGTGAGCGTCACGGTGTGCGGCACCTTCTCCGTGTTCTGCACCGCGACGTACAGCCGCTTGCCGCCGACGATGCGCACGCGGCCGCCCTCGTTCAGCGCGAACTCGGCGCGGATGAGGTCGGGATGATTGGCGATCAGCCATCCCATCCCCCACTCGCCGCTCGTTTCCTCGTCCGAGTTGGCGACGAAGATCACGTCGCGCGACAGCGTGCCGCCCCGGTCGATCACGTGCCGCTTGAGCAGCAGCATCGTCACGAGGTTCGCCGCGAGCATCCCCTTGTCGTCGATCGCGCCACGGCCGTAGAGGTAGTCCCCCTTGATCTCGGCGGCGAAGGGATCCACGGTCCAGTTCGCGCGCTCGACGCCGACGACGTCCATGTGCGCCATGATCAGCACCGGCTGCTTCGAGCCGTTGCCCTTGATCCGCGCCACCACCGAGCCGCGGCCCGGCGTCGGCTCGAACAGCCGCGACTCGATCCCCGCCGCCTTGAGCGTGCTGTCGAGATGACGCGCGACCGGCAGCTCGTTCCCCGGCGGATTCACCGTGTTCATCCGGATCATCGTCTGCAGATGCGCTATCGTCTCCTGGCGCGCGGCGGCCCAGTCGGGCTCCTGAGCCAACGAAGTCGAGGGGGCGGACGCGAGCGTCATCAGGCTGGCGAGGGCGGCGAGGGTGCGTGAACGCATCTTGGGAGTGGCGTGACCGCGGGACCGGCGCTCGGCCGGCGCGCGGGATTCAGGGAAAGATAGCGGCGGTGTCGCGAAACCCGCGCTCTGTCGCGGCTCGTAGGGCGGAGCGAGATTCGACGCCACCGCCCTCACCCGCCCTCCGATGCCCGACCGACTTCGTGCGATTCTGGGGACCGCGACCGCGCTCTCCCTGGCGCACCCCGCCGCGCTCGTCGCCCAGCCGCCACAGGCCCCGGCCGCCGCCCCGACGCGCGCCGCGCTCGCCGCGCGGCTCGACTCCATCGCTGCCGCCTACGTCCGCGAAGCGCCCGCCGCCGGCGTGACCGTCGCCGTCGTGCGGAAGGGCGACACGCTGCTGCTCAAGGGCTACGGCGAGCGTGACCGCGACCAGCACCTCGCCGCCGACGCCTCCACCGTCTATCGCATCGGCTCGATCACCAAGCAGTTCACGGCGGCGGCGGTCCTGCGCCAGATCCAGAAGGGGACGATCAAGCTCGACGACCCGATCACGCGGCACCTCCCGCAGTACCCGCAGTGGTCGGGGGTGACGGTCCGGCATCTCCTCAACCACACGTCGGGGATCCCGTCGTACACGTCGCAGCCCGCGTGGCGCCAGAAGTGGGCCGAGGACATGACGCCGGCGGCGATCGTCGCCATGGTCGAGAAGAGCCCGATGGACTTCCCGATCGGCTCGGCGTACCGCTACAACAACACGGGCTACATGCTGCTCGGGATGCTGCTGGAGAAGGTGACCGGCACGCCGTACGGCACGGTGCTCGACGAGGAGTTCTTCCGGCCGCTGGGAATGCGCAGCGCCGGCATCTGCCCCTCCAAGCCGACGGACCCGAGCCATGCGCTCGGCTACGACTACCGCGGCGAGACGTGGCGCCCGGCGACCTACGTGAGCATGACGCACCCGTACGCGGCCGGCGCGCTGTGCATGTCCGTGCCCGACTACCTGCGCTGGCAGTCGGCGCTGCACGGCGGTCGCGTGGTCACGCCGAAGAGCCTCGCGTTGATGGTCGGCCCGGAGACGCTCACCGCGGGCGAGAAGAACGGATCGAAGATCGACTACGGGATGGGACTGGTCTCCACCTCGGCGGGCGGCCGCGCGCTGATCCAGCATGGCGGCGACATCAACGGGTTTGCCTCCCAGCAGTACTGGTTCCCCGCCGACTCGCTCAGCGTGGTCGCGTTCGTGAACACGAGCGGCGCGAACCAGGACTGGCTGGCGAAGAACCTCGCGGCGGCGGCGCTCGGACTCCCCGTCACGCCGTTGCGGCCGCCGGTACTCCCCCTCGCGTCGGCCGACCGGGAGAAGTATGTCGGTGACTACGACCTCAGCCTGCCCGACGGCCGCATCCTTCCGATCCGGATCTACGTCGAGAACGACCAGCTCGTGGCCGAGCCCGAGAGCCAGTCCAAGCAGGTGATGCGCTTCTACGGCAGCGATACCTTTGGAATGGACTTCGATCCGACGCTGCGCGTGACGTTCACCGTGGAGGGCGGCGCCGTGACGGGAGGCAAGGTGCAGCAGCGTGGAGCCACCATGAATCTCACCCGGCGCCAATGACGATCGACGGCGCGTTCCGCGCCCGCGTGCTCGCGCGCGAGTTCCTCGCGGGGTTCTGGCTCAACCTCGGCTCGCCGGTCACCGCGGAGATGGCGGGGCTGGCGGGCTTCGACTGGGTCATGCTCGATCACGAGCATGGTCCGGGCGGCGAGAGCACGATGCTGCATCAGCTCCAGGCGGTGGGCGCCACCCCCGCGACGTGCCTCGTGCGGGTGGCGGCCAACGAGCCGCCGCGGTTCAAGCGCGCGCTCGACGCCGGAGCGCACGGCGTGATGGTGCCGTACGTGAGCACCCCCGCGGAGGCGCGCGCGGCGGTGCAGGCGATGCGCTACCCGCCGCGCGGGATGCGCGGCGTGGCGAAGCTGACGCGCGCCTCGGCGTTCGGCGCGCGGTTCGACGAATACTTCGCGCACGCTCACGAGTGGCTCGTCACGCTCGTGCAGATCGAGACGGAGGAGGCGGTGCGCAACGTGGCCGACATCGCCGCGGTGGACGGCGTGGACGTCGTGTTCGTCGGCCCGATGGACCTGACGACGAGCATGGGGATCCCCGGGCAGTACGACAACCCACGGTTTCACGAAGCACTCGGCGTGGTGGCCGACGCCGCGGAGCGCGCGGGCAAGGCCGCGGGCATCCTGCTGCTCGACCCGGCGAACGTGGTGCTCGTGCGCACGCTGGGATACTCGGTCGTGGCCCTGGGCTCCGACGGAGGCGCCGTGCAGAGCGGGATGCGGCAGAGCCTGGAGACGCTGCGGCGCATGGGGGCGTAGCTGCGCTGTGCGCTGTGCGCGACGGCCTCGGGACGCTTCTCGCGGCGTCCGAACGGCGCGAACCCGGATTGCCCGGATCGACGCTGATGACCCGGAGTTGATTCGTCCTGGGCGGACGGGTCGGCGTGCCGCAACCAGAAGAAGACATTTGGGGGTGCGGGTCCGCGTCGTTGGCGCCTCGTCACGCGGCCCACGCGTGGCACGCACGCAGCGCGTGGTGCACTGCACCTGATCGACGCGGAGAGCGCGGAGCTCCGCGGAGAGCGCGGAGAACGGCTCTCCGGGTCGCGATCTCGCCGCAGGCGCACCGCGCCTCTCGATCCACGACCCCAATGCAGCTGCTTCGGGGTCGGCAGTGATGCCTCCGTGGGGCACCTCGGCCCTTTGCTGTTTCTCCGCGCCTCGCCGTTCCCCTGCGCGCACTCCGCGTCAGTCTGTTGTCGCGCGTGCGCAGGTAGTAGCTACACTCGCCTCGCGCGGAGAAGCGTCCCGAGTCCATCGCGCACGCGCGCAAGGCGCATCGCGCACCCGCGCCTCACCCCAACATCCGCTCCACGCTCCGAATGAGCGGCGCGAAGCTCAACCCCTTCCCGGACACGCGCTCCGCCTGCTCGTGTGCGAGCTCGCGCTGCGCTTCGGCGAAGAGCGCCTGGACGATCCATGGCCCCGCACGCGGGTTCCGCCACCAGTCCTCGTCGTAGCGCGCGACGAGCGTCTCGGTGATCAGCGCCTGGAGCTGCCACGCGCGCAGATACCGCGCGGCGTAGAACCGCGGGTCGACGTCCACGAACGCGTCGGCGGGCGAGTAGCGGAACGTCGTCGCGGCCGTGAGCGTCTCGACGTAGAGATCGGGGAGCGCGTCCCACGGGACGTCGCCGCCGTAGAGATGCGTCTCGTAGATCAGCTTCGCGCTGTAGCGCCGGAGGAAGTGCAGCTCCTCGAACCCCGCGGTGCGCAGATAGTCCGGCACCGTCTTCCTGTCGAGCCCCGTGTAGCGGCGCAGCCACCCCGGGTCCTGCGTCAGGTGATCGAAGAGCATCGCGTAGCCCTCCGTCACCGAGTTGTCCCCCATCCAGCGGTACTCCATCGGATGGTCCGGGCGCATGTTCGCGAAGTGGAGCGCGTGCCCGAGCTCGTGCAGGAACGTCTGCCAGTCGGTCTGCCCGCCGTGCGGACGGAGCACGAGGTACACCTCGTCCGGCACGCGAACGGGCGCACAGAACGCGCGCGACCGCTTGCCCTCGCGCTCTCCCGTGTCGAACCGCACCCGTCCGCCAGCCTCGGGATCGATCGCCATCTCGCGCACCTGGCGGCGGATCGCCGGCTCCATGTCGCTCGCCGGGAAGAACTCGTCGAACTCGCGCGCGCGGAACAGCGCCAGCGCGTCGGCGCGCGTGGTCTCGCTCGGCTTCATCCCGAGCACGCGCTTCACGAACGACGGGCACACGTCGTCCCACATCGCCTGGGTGTCGCGCAGGAACTGCGCGCACTCGTCACGGAGCGCGGAGAGCGAGACGCCGTTGAGCAGCTCCCAGGTGGCGATGTAGCCGTCGGCCAGGCCGAGCGACTCGGTGATGTCGCGCTCGCGCTGGAACCGCTCGCGCTTCATCGGCGCGAGCTCGCGCGACACGAGCGCGCTTCGTGCCTTCTCGATGCGCGCTCGCTCGTGGCGGTCCAGGGTGTTCGCCAGCTCGATCGCCGTCCGCTGGTAGGGGATCTCGCGCTGGTCCTCCAGCCGCACGACGGCGTCGCCTTCCCACGCGATCTCTCGCTCGTCGAGCTGCGCGAGCTCGCGCGAGCTCTGCGCCTCCACCTGCCAGTCGAGGAGCAAACGCGTCGAACGGCGCTCCTCGCTCCCCTCGGCGCTCGCGCCGAACGCCTCGCGCGCCAGCTCGAGCGCGGCCGGCCCGAGCACGGACGCGTACTTGTGATAGATCGGCTGGAGCTGCGCCGAGTCCTTCAGGCCCGCGTGCGCGAGAAAGTACTCGCGCGACAGCTCCTCCATGAACGCCTCCCCCTCGCGGCGGAGGCGCTCGATCGTGAGGTCACGGCTCATGCCGGCAGCCGGTCCTCGAGGTATGGCCGCAGCGCCTCGGCGGCGATGCGGTCCTGCTTGAGCGTATCGCGATCGCGCACCGTCACCGTCCCGTCCTTCGTCGAGTCGCCGTCGACGGTGATGCAGAATGGCGTGCCCACCTCGTCCTGGCGGCGGTAGCGCTTGCCGATGCTCCCCGTCTCGTCGTAGTCGACCGGGAAGTGCCGGCGGAGATCGCCGGCGATGCGGTGCGCCATCTCCGGCTGGCCGTCCTTCTTGGTGAGCGCGAACACCGCGGCCTTGATCGGGGCGAGCGACGCGTGCAGCCCCAGCACGACGCGCCCTTCGTCCTCGCCCGCCACCGCCTCCTCGCGGTACGCGTTCACCAGCGCGGCGAGCGTGACGCGGTCGGCACCGACCGACGTCTCGATGACGTACGGCACGTAGCGCTTGTTCCTCGGCTGATCGAAGTACTCGAGCTTCTTGCCGGAGTATTCCTGATGACGGCCGAGGTCGTAGTCGGAGCGGTTGTGGATCCCCTCGATCTCCTGGAAGCCGAGCGTGCCGCCGAAGTCGAACTCGATGTCGAACGCGGCGCGTGCGTAGTGCGCGAGCTGCTCGTGCGCCTTGTAGCGCAGGCGCTCGGGGGAGAGTCCGAGCGCGTGGTGCCACCGCATCCGCTCCGCCTTCCAGTACTCGAAGTGCTCCTCGTCGGTGCCCGGCTCGACGAAGAACTGCATCTCCATCTGCTCGAACTCGCGCGTGCGGAAGATGAAGTTGCCGGGGGTGATCTCGTTGCGGAACGCCTTCCCGATCTGGGCAATCCCGAAGGGAACCTTCTGGCGAGACGAGTTCAGCACGTTGAGGTAGTTGACGTAGATCC
>DASTSX010000045.1:0-7417 GCA_035760455.1 Gemmatimonadaceae bacterium
GCCGACGGCCATCGCGTCGATCTCGAACCAGCGATCCTGCGCCTCGTCGCGGAAGTCGAAGTGGGCGGGGCCGTCGCCGGCGCGCACGCGGCGGAGCCGGTCGGCGGCGGAGGAATGCTCGAGCGTGGGGAAGGCGGCCCAGATCGAGCGGCCGATCATCTCCGCGGGCACGAGGCCGACGGTCGAGACCGAATGTCTCGCCCGCGCATTCAGGAAGGTGATCCTCCACTCCGCGTCGAGCAGCGCGAGCGCGTCACGGAGCCCCTCCACGAGCGCCAGCTCGGGAGGGACGAACACGACGGGCGCTTCGGGGTCGGGAGACACTCGGGTGGCCACCACGTCTTGTGAGTGTCGGCGCATCGGCCGGCTCGCTGCAGCGCGTCCCGCGGCGCGCGCGCCCAGCGGCGAAAACGCTTGCCCCGGTCGAGCCCGGGTAGTATCTATCGTTGGTACGTCAAACTGTCCCTCGTGGCGATTTCCAGCAAATTGCGGCCACGTTAATCCTCTGCTAAAGCGCGAGCCCACACGCCGATCGCGTTTGGGCTCGTTTTTGTTAGCGCCATTCAATGACCAATACCGCAGTGTCCGCCGCATCCCATCCCTATTTGGCCGCTCTCGCCGACCGCGTGCTGGTCTACGATGGCGCGATGGGGACCAACATCCAGCGCCATAACCCCACGCCGGACGATTTCGGCGGGAAGGCGCTCGAGGGGTGCAACGACCACCTCGTCCTGACCCGCCCGGACATCATCCAGTCGATCCACGAGTCGTTCCTGGCGGTGGGGTGCGACGTCGTGGAGACGTGCACCTTCCAGAGCACGCCGCACCGGCTGCGCGAGTGGGGGCTCGAGGAGAAGACGCGCGACATCAACGTCCAGGCGGCGCGGTTGGCCCGGGCGGCCTGCGACAAGTACGCGACGCCGGACCGTCCTCGGTTCGTCGCCGGCTCGATCGGGCCGACGGGGATGCTGCCGTCGAGCAGCGATCCCGCCCTCTCGAACATCACCTTCGGCGAGCTGGCCGAGACGTACTACTGGCAGGCGAAGTACCTCGTCGAGGGGGGCGTGGACGTGCTCCTCGTCGAGACGGCGCAGGACATCCTCGAGGTGAAGGCGGCCCTGACCGGATTCGAGCGGCTGTTCGCCGAGCTCGGGCGCCGCATCCCGGTGCAGACGCAGGTCACGCTCGACACGAGCGGACGGATGCTCCTCGGCACCGACATCGCCAGCTCGCTCACGACGCTGCAGGCGATGCAGGTGGACGTGATCGGCCTGAACTGCTCCACCGGGCCCGAGCACATGCGGGAGCCGGTCCGGTTCCTGACCGAGCACGGCGCCGTGCCGATCTCGGTGATCCCCAACGCCGGCCTGCCGCTCAACACGGGCACGGGTGAGGCGATCTATCCGCTCGAGCCGATCCCGATGGCGGGGATGCTGCGCGAGTTCGTCGAGCAGTTCGGCGTGCGCATCGTCGGCGGGTGCTGCGGCACGACCCCGGAGCATCTCGCGGCCATCGTGGCCGCGGTGCGCGAGACCACCACGCCGGCACCGGCGCACGCGCACAAGCGCGAGGCGCTCGTGTCGTCGGCGATGCGCGCCACGTCGCTGCGCCAGGAGCCGGCGCCGCTGCTCGTCGGCGAGCGCGTCAACGCGCAGGGCTCGCGGAAGGTGAAGCGCCTCCTGCTCGCCGACGACTACGAGGGGATCCTCGACGTCGCCCGCGAGCAGCAGGAGTCGGGCGCGCACGTGCTCGACGTCTGCGTCGCGCTCACGGAGCGGGGCGACGAGGCGGAGCAGATGGCGAAGGTGGTCAAGCTGCTCTCGATGAGCGTCGAGACGCCGATCATGATCGACTCCACCGAAGCGGGAGTGATCGCGAAGGCGCTCGAGCACATCCCCGGCCGCGCGATCATCAACTCCATCAACATGGAGAACGGCCGGAAGCGCATCGACGACGTCGTGCCGCTCGCCAAGCAGCATGGCGCGGCGCTCGTCGCGCTCACGATCGATCCGGTGGGCATGGCCAAGACGCGCGAGCGGAAGCTCGAGGTCGCCCGCGCGATCTACGACATCGTCGTCGGCGAGTACGGGCTCGCGCCCGAGGACCTGATCTACGACGCGCTGACCTTCACCCTCGCGACCGGCGATCCGGAGTGGATCGACAGCGCGAAGGAGACGATCGAGGGGATCCGGCTGATCAAGCGCGAGCTGCCGGGGGTCTTCACGATCCTCGGCGTCTCCAACGTGAGCTTCGGGCTCGATCCCGCGGCCCGGTACGTCCTGAACTCCGTGTTCCTGCACCACTGCGTGAGCGCGGGGCTCGACGCCGCGATCGTGAACCCGGCGCACATCACGCCGTACGCCGAGATCAGCGCCGAGCACCGCGCGCTGGCGGACGATCTGGTGTTCAACCGCCGGCCCGACGCGCTGCAGCGGTTCATCGAAGGGTTCGCGACCGCCGAGCAGAACGACGCGCGGGCCGAGAAGGACGATCCGACCGCCAGCATGACGCCCGAGCAGCGCGTGCACTGGATGGTCCTCCATCGGAAGAAGGAGGGCATCGAGGACGCTCTCGACGCCGCCGGCGTGCGCGAGAACCCCGTGCGCGTGCTCAACGAGGTCCTGCTCCCCGCCATGAAGGACGTCGGCGACAAGTTCGGCGCCGGCGAGCTCATTCTCCCCTTCGTGCTGCAGAGCGCCGAGGTGATGAAGAAGGCGGTGAAGCATCTCGAGCAGTACCTCGAGAAGGCGGAGGGCTATACGAAGGGGAAGGTCGTGCTCGCCACCGTGTACGGCGACGTGCACGGCATCGGCAAGTCGCTCGTCAACACGATCCTCAGCAACAACGGCTACACCGTGTTCGACCTCGGCAAGCAGGTACCGGTGAATACGATCATCGAGAAGGCGCTCGAGGTCGACGCGGACGCGATCGGGCTCTCGGCGCTGCTCGTGAGCACGAGCAAGCAGATGCCGCTCTGCGTCCAGGAGCTCGACAAGCGCGGCATCCAGATCCCGGTGCTCATCGGAGGCGCGGCGATCAACCGCCGCTTCGGCCGTCGTGCGCTGTTCGTCGAGCCCGAGCGCGCGTACGAGTCGGGCGTCTTCTATTGCAAGGACGCGTTCGAGGGACTGGAAACGATGGACGATCTCCAGGGGGGCGACGATCGTCGCGCCCAGGCGATCGAGAAGCTGCTGTCCGAGGCGCGGAGCGACACGTTCCTGCACGGCAACGTCGGCAAGGACAAGGCGCAGGGGATCCAGGGCGGTACGCGCAGCGACGTGACGCACGATCACGCGGTGCCGGCCGCGCCGTTCTTCGGGACGAAGGTGCTGGAGGACATTCCCCTCGACGAGGTCTTCGACCTGCTCGATCTCGACGAGCTCTATCGTCTGCAGTGGGGCGGCCGAGGCTCCGGGCCGGAGTACGACCGGATGGTACGCGAGGAGTTCGAGCCGGCGCTCGCGCGGCTCAAGGCACAGGCCAAGGCCGAAGGGTGGCTCCACCCGAAGGCCGTCTACGGATACTTCCCGGTGCAGAGCCTCGCCAACGAGCTCGTGGTGTACGAGCCCGAGCCGTACGTGCGCGATGGGAGCCTCGTCGAACGGACGCGCTTCCACTTCCCTCGCCAGGAGGGGCGCGAGCGGTTGTGCATCGCGGACTACTTCCGCGCCAGCGACAGCGGCGACGTCGACGTCGTGGCGTTCCAGATCGTGACCGTGGGCGACGAAGCGACGCGTCGGTTCGAGCGCCAGCAGGCGGCGGGGGAGTACAGCGAGGCGTTCTACGCGCACGGCATCGCCGTCGAGAGCGCGGAGGCAGTGGCGGAGTGGCTGCACCGCCGCATCCGCCGCGAGCTCGGCATCCCGGCGGGACGCGGCAAGCGCTACTCGTGGGGATATGGCGCCTGTCCCGACCTCGAGGACCACGCGCAGCTGTTCAAGCTGCTCCCCGCCGAGGAAGCGCTGGGCATGGAGCTGACCTCGGCGTACCAGCTCATCCCCGAGCAGAGCACCGCCGCCGTGATCGTGCACCACCCGCAGGCCAAGTACTACGCCGTGCGCACCGCCGCCGAGGGCGCGGCCGCCGGCGACTGAACCGCACCACCGACTTTCCGGAGGCACGCATGACCTCGCCCGCACTGGCCCGTCTCGTCGATCCCGAAGCGCTCGTGCTCTTCGACGGCGCGATGGGGACGATGCTGTACGCCAAGGGCGTGTTCATCAACCAGTGCTACGACGAGCTGAACGTGCGCGCACCGGACCTCGTGCGCGACGTGCATCGCGCGTACGTGAAGGCGGGCGCCGAGGTGCTGGAGACGAACAGCTTCGGCGCGAACCGCGTGAAGCTCTCGCAGTTCGGGTTGGCCGAGCAGGTGCACGAGCTCAATCGGCGCGCCGCGGAGCTGGCACGCGAGGCTGCGGCCCAGGGGCGCGACGTGCTCGTCGCCGGCGCCGTCGGACCACTCGGCATCCGCATCGAGCCCTACGGCCCGACGTCGCGCGACGAGGCGCGCGCCTTCTTCCGCGAGCAGATGGAAGGGCTCAAGGCGGGGGGCGCCGACTGCTTCATCCTCGAGACGTTCGGCGACATCGAGGAGCTCGGCCAGGCGATCGCCGCAGCGCGCGACGTGGATCCGACCATGCCGGTGATCGCGCAGATGACGATCGGCGCCGACGGGCTCACGCCCTACGGCGCGACCCCCGAGGACGTGGTGCGCGCGCTCGACCGCTTCGGCGCCGACGTGATCGGCCTGAACTGCTCGGTGGGCCCGCAGACGATCCTCGAGGCGATCGAGAAGATGGTGCCGCTGACGCGCAAGAAGCTGAGCGCGCAGCCGAACGCCGGCATGCCGCGCGACGTCGGCGGGCGCAGCATGTACATGGCGAGCGCCGAGTACATGGCGGAGTACGCGCGCCATCTCGTGCACGCAGGCGCGAAGGTCGTGGGCGGCTGCTGCGGCACCACGCCCGAGCACATCCGCGCGATGTGCGAGTTCGTGCGGCCGCTCAGCCCGCGCTTCGCGCAGCCGGGCGGCGGCGTGTCCACGGCGGCGGCGGCGCCGGTGCTGCGCGACGTGACGCACCGCGCACCCGACGTGCAGGCGGTGCCGCTCGCGCAGCGGTCGAAGTGGGGCGCGAAGCTCGCCGCCGGCGCGTTCGTCACATCGGTGGAGATCGTGCCGCCCCGCGGCGTGGACGCGACGCGCATGCTTGCTGATGTGAGACGGCTCCGGGTCGCGGGCGTCGATGCGGTGAACGTGCCCGACGGCCCGCGCGCGCAGAGCCGGATGGGCGCGCTCCTCACCTCGCTCCTCATCGAGCAGCAGGTGGGGATCGAGACGGTGACGCACTACGCCTGCCGCGACCGCAACCTGCTCGGCATGCTGAGCGACCTGCTGGGCGCGGCGGCGATCGGGCTCCGCAACCTGCTGCTCATCACGGGCGATCCGCCGAAGATGGGCCCCTACCCGAGCGCGACGGCGGTGTTCGACATCGACGCGATCGGGCTCACGAACCTCGTGCGCAACCTGAACCACGGCCGCGACCCGGGCGACAACGCGATCGGCGCGCCGACGCAGTTCGTGATCGGCGTCGGCGTGAACCCAGCGCCGATCGATCTCGAGCACGAGCTGAAGCGGTTCGCGTGGAAGGTCGAGGCGGGAGCCGAGTTCGCCGTCACGCAGCCGGTGTTCGACGCGTCGCAGCTCGAGAACTTCCTGCGCCGGACCGAAGGACAGCGACCGCCGATCGTCGCCGGGATCTGGCCCCTCGTGAGCGTGCGGAACGCGGAGTTCCTGGCGAACGAGGTCCCGGGGGTCAGCGTGCCGGCGAGTATCATCGAGCGGATGCGGAAGGCGAGTGACAAGTCGAAGGAGCACGCCGTCGCCGAGGGGATCGCGATCGCGCGCGAGATGCTCGACCGCGTGCGCGACGGCGTTCAGGGGGTGCAGGTCTCGGCGCCGTTCGGCAAGGTGGAGCTGGCGCTCGAGGTGTTCGGCGACACGCTCGTCCCCGCCTCGCCCGACACGCCGGCCACGCGCGCGTCGGTGCCCGCCTAGCCCGGGCCGACCAAGTACTTTTCGAGGGCGACCTCCGCACCGACGCAGGTGAGGGATCGCGGTCCCCCGCCGTGCAGCGATCCCTGCGGAAAGCTCAGCTCCCAGAAGCGGCCATCGCGAGGATCCTGATAGAGCTGCTCCCATCCCGCGTGCGCCATCCCGCGCAGCACGAGCCGCCGCGTCACGAGCCAGAAGATTCGGCGGTCGACTTCGTCCAGCGTGCGGCCGTCGTCCTCGACCCACGCGCCGACGAGCCGGCGCTCCTCGGCGCCGAGCTCCGGGTAGGCGGCCACCCCTGAAGCGCCCGAACCTTATTGGGTGCGCTGGCTCGAGGGCGGCACCCTGCCCTTGATGCGCAGGTAGGTGATCAGGTTGCCGTAGTGCTCCCCGTCGTGCGTGGCGTTGAGCGCCAGGGCGAACATCCGGGTGCGCGACTCCCCGTACAGCGTGATGGACCGCGCGGCATCGGCATCCGACTGCGAATAGGCCCGGCGGCAGTACTCCGACGAGGCACGGAGAGCCGCGACGAGCTGCGCCTTCGTCGTCATCGTTCGCTCGATCTCGTCCTCGTCCTTCGGCGGCTCGCCGAGGGCGGCGGCGCACATGGTGTACTGGGCGCCGGCGACGTGGGCGATCTGCTGCCCGAACGTCCGAACCGTGCCGACCGGCCGGAAGGCGTACTCGGCTTCCGGCATCTCCTCGGCCGAGCGAAGGACGTAACCGCTCACGGACTCCCAGACCGCCCGCAACGCCTCGACGCCGGTGCTGCCGGCTGGCCTGGCCTGCTCCTGGGCGAGCGCCCGGGCGGGGAGAGCAAGGAGGAGGAAGAGGGCGAGTCGCTTCATGGGGGGTCCAGGAGGAGGGGGAGCGGGCGGTTGGCGATCGTCGTCCCGTGCTGGCCGGGAGCGATCGCGGGAGAAGCTACCGGACGGGCGAGCGTCCATCCAGCGCGCGTCGGCGGGGCTGCCGGTCAGGGACGGCCTCGAGCGGGGCAGCATTTGTTGGGCGCTGCGTCAAACGCACGCGCGTTCTGACAATTTTGCAATTTTTCCCGTGATTCGGCGATTTTGGCTGCGATATTTTGCAGAATTTGCACGATTCGATTGACACTTGCGCACTGTATGCATAAGCTGGAACCCAGACGGCGCCTTCGAACCCCTGGATCCAGTGCCCACTTTCGCCCCCACCGCGACGGACACCGAGACCCACTGCCCGTACTGCGCCTTCCAGTGCGGTATCCGGCTCAGTGCGGCTGACGGCATCGTCACGGTCGCCGGCGACGCGGCGTTCCCCGTCAACAAGGGCGCGCTCTGCATCAAGGGGGTCACGGCGGGCGATACCCTCGGCCATCCCGAGCGC
>DASTSX010000046.1:0-6264 GCA_035760455.1 Gemmatimonadaceae bacterium
GTGAGGTACGTCGTGCCGCCACTCAGGGCGACGTTGAGGACGGCGAGTCCTGTCGCCGGTCCGGTCGTGACGAAACCAGCAATCAGCAACCCGATGCCCAGATAGCTGATCAGCTTCGACATGGGTCCTTCGCTTCGGAGCGCGGCGAGCGCGAGCGCGAAGTCCTGCACTCCGACGACGTCGTCGAGTCGCATGTCGCGCACCGCGCCCAGGACGGCGACGCGATAGCGCCAAATGTCGGTCGGGTTGTTCCGAAGGCTCTGCGAGAACTCCTCCACCGCCTTGGCGGCGCCGTCCACGAGCGATCTGGAGTAGTCTATTCCCGCCATCGGAGATTCGGCGAACGCCTCGACCACATCCGTGAATTGCTTCTGCGATCGCAGGATCGCCAGCAGCTCGAGGTATCGCTCGCGCGGTGCGCTCGGCGAGACGTAGTCGTACGTGCCCTGACGCGCCGCTCGCTGGTCCGCGTCGATCACAGTCCGCTCCCACTTCAAGACCGCCTCGGTCGCGTCGACGAGGCAGCGCCACGACGTTCCGCTACCGGCCAGGTCGGGACCGTACGCGGCAGCCGAGGAGGACATCCCTGACGCGACCATCGTCCGCCGGTATCCCTCACGAGCGGACGCCTCGCACTCCCTCGTGCGTGAGATGATGCCGCGAGACACACCCTGCATCCACTCCCCGAATGCGGGGTCCGCGATCTCGTCGCGCAGCTTCAGCAGCGTCTTGGCTTGGGTGTCGAGCGTGCGATTCGCCCAGTCCACGGCGGCAGTCCGAAGTGCAGGCTCCAGCGTTTCCAGATCGCGATCGTAGCGTCGAACACGATCCGTCAACGCTACGTCCTTTCCGAAGACTCGCCCCGTCGGCCCGTCCAGCTGCCAACTCAGGACCCGCTCTCCCATTGCGTTGCGCTCGGACGGCAACGCCCATCCGCCAAGCCGCCGGTGCTCGGCCGGAATTCCGGAGTAGATCAGCCCGAGCTCCAGCGCGCCCCGCCGTACGTTCTCCGCTTTGCGAGCCTGAAGATCGATCCTCGGAGGAGCGTCCTCCGGGCGAGACTGCAGCGTGGCTTTCGACGAGGCTGCAGGCGGTGCCGACGAAGCGGCCGGCGACTCCGCCGCTGCGGCCGAGCGAGCCAATCCCCGATTGCCGTCGGCGATCAGGTACTCGTCGCCCGGCTTGATGACATCGGGAGCCGACAGTGGTCGCCCATCGGGGCCGAGCACTACACCCTGATACGCGCCATATCCAGCTTCCTTTGGATACCTGTCGCCGTAGCCCTGCTCCGCGAGCGACGACGAGACCCAGGTCCCCGGCACCGCGCGGTACCGCGTGTAGTCGATGCCGTCCCTCGACTCCTTTCCGACCACAGTCCCGGGATTCCCGGACGCGACTGGGGCGCGAGTCGGCGTGGCGCGGGACGCTTGAGGCGACGTGGTGCGCTTCGCCCCCGACGTCGTCCCGCGATTCGCCGTCCCCCGCTCCTCTTCAGTCGCCATCGGGATCGACGCCGATCACCGGGCTGCCGCCCTCGATCACCACCTTCCGCTCGATGTCCGGGTCCTCGTCCTCCCCGCGCAGCGCCCGGGCCGCCAGCCGCACGTTCTCCAGCTCGGCGTGCCGCGTCTCCGCTTGCACCTTCTTCACGTCCAGCGCGCGGTGGATCAGCTTGAAGTCCTCCAGCAGCGGATGCGTCCCGACGAGCGCCTCGATGTAGAGCGAGTCGGTCGGCACGATCACGCGGTCGTCCTCCGGCCGGCCCGACGTCAGGCGCTTGATGATCAGATCCCGGAACTGCTGCCGGTAGTTCGCGAATCCCGTCGGGTCGCGCTTGTACATGCACGACGCCAGCCGCTGCAACTCCTCGACCGACCACCCGCCGAACTCGTCGGGATCGCGCAGCGTCACCTCCTCCGACAGCTCGAGGTAGTCCTGCATCATGTGCAGCGTGATGAAGTTGTTCTCGTTCAGCGCGTAGATCGCGTAGTTGCCCTTGTAGCCGAGCACCGTGTCCAGGTCGGCGATCTCGACGAGCTTCTTCTTCGTGATCGACACGGGTGGGATCGCCAGGCTCGCGCCCACGGGCGCGCGGCCGCGCAACACGTCGCGCGGCCCGGGGGGCACCGCCATTAGCGGCACCGTGACGCCCGCCGTGGCTGGCTCCACGATGTCCACGTCGATGTCGTAGACGCGGAAGAACCGCTGGTCGGGCGGCTCGTGGCTCCAGATCGCCTGCATGTAGTGCAGGATGTTCGCTTTCACGTGGATGCGCAGTCGATCGATCTCGGCGATGCGGTCGAAGTGCTCCTTCGTCGCCGCCGACAGCTTGTCGATCGCCCCCTGCAGCGCGGTCGTCGCCACGCCGAGCTGCTCGAGCAGCCGCGCCTTCTCACGCTCCGCGCGGTCGTACGTCTCCTGGAGGAAGTCGACCATCGTCTCCTGGCTCCCGATCTCGCCCTCCCCTTCCTTCCCCGTGAGGCCCAGCGGATCGAAGATCCGCTTCACCGTGTTGAGCGCGCCGGCCGCGCTCTGCGTGGACGCATAGGACTGCACCTGGTTGGCGAGCCTGCGCTCGTCCTGCTCGATGCGCTGCGCCTGGAGCGCGATCTGCTGGTTGATCCGGTCGACGACCTGCTTCTGCGCCTTCGCGTTCGTGTCGAGGATCCGCAGGTTCAGCTCCGCACCGACGAAGCTCTTCGTGAGATAGTCGAGCGCCGGCTTGAAGGAGTCGTCCAGCAGCACGCGCCGGATGATCCAGTCGTTGGCGATCAGCCATGAGTCGTTGATCGCGTCCGGCGCGGGCACCTCGTTCGCCACGAGGATCACCGGCGTGAGCTGGTGAATCCGCTCGCCGATTCGGTAGGTGCGCTGGAGCTCGTAGAACATGTACGTGACGGTGAGCTCGTCGTTCGGATTCTGGATCTCGTGGAACGTCGTCTCCTCGGTCTCCTCACTGGCCGTCGTGTCGATCTCCAGACGGTGTTGCTGCCGGTACTCCTGGGCGCTCTTGAGCACCGCCTCGTGGAAGTGCTTCTTCGCCTTCTCCGACTGCGTCGCCTGCTCCCCGCCGGTGCGACCGGTGATGTCCGCCTTGTAGCCCTCGCCACCGAACGTGTTCTGCGAGGTGAGATCGTAGTTCGTCTTCGCCAGCGCCTTGTCCACGATCTCGCGCTCCACGCGCGACGTGCCGCTCGTCTCGGTGCGCGTCGTGCGCACCGACTCCTCGATCTCCCGCTGGGCGCGCGTCTTCTTCACCACGCGCCTGGTCGTGTAGCGACGTGTCTCGCGCGGCGCGAGCGGGATCGTGGACACCAGATCCCCGACCTGGTACTTCTCCGGCCGCCAGGTCTGCCGGTACGTCACGAGCATGCCGAAGTTGTAGGAGTCCTTGGCGAACACGGCGAACGCGTAGCGCTCCTTGAGCAGCAGCCTGATCTCGTCGAGCAGCTTGGACAGCCGCGCCGCCCCCGGGATCACGGCGACCTTGCGCGTCTCGGTCGGCACGCCGTTCTCGGTGCGGGTCGCCACCGTGAGGTAGTCTCCGTCGCCGCTCGACGCCGTGCCGGGGGGAACGCCGCCGAGAGTGACGCTCACTGGCGGAGGCGGCACGAACGTCGAGATGGACCGCGCCGCTGCACCGGTGTTGGGCAGTGCCTCGGCGGCCTGATCGTTCAGCGCCTGGATGTCCTTGATCAGGCCGAGCAGGTCGGGGATGCTCGTGATGTCGAAGTTCAGGTTGGTCGTCGCGCCCGGCTGGAGGAACTCCTCGAGCTTCACCGCTTCGTAATACAGCTGCGTACCGAGCGTCTGGAGCCGGTCGTCGAACAGCTCGGTCCACACGTGCTCGAAGGCGATGTGCAGGACCTTGAAGTCGTGGTACGACGTAACGTCCGACGCGCCGGCGCGAAGCTCGAAGGTGTCGACGTGCTCCTGCGCTTCGTCGCGGGTGGCGCGCGAGTCCACGGCGTATCGCACCCTGGTCTCGGGCGGCACGACGTCCGCCATCAAGCGCCGCACGTTGTCGTCCACGAACGCGGCCGTGCGGGCGGCGCCGTCGTCGTCGGTCGTGGCCGCCGGTGCGGCCGGCGCCGGCCCGGCGGGCGCGGCCGGCGCCGCGGGCGCGGGCACCCTGGTCTCCTCGATCGCCGCGAGCACGTCGTCGGCGCGTGCCTCGGCCTCGCACATCGTACGGGTCGGGTCGTTCTGCAGGGTCTTCGCCTCGCCGAGCTTGCCGCCGATGTACTTCAGGAGATCGTCGAGGGCGATGCGGCGGTTCGGGCCGGCGGGCGCAGCGACCAGCCTCGTCGCATCGTCGCCGAGATGAATGCGCAGCGATCGGCCGTCGGCGCTGTCGCGCATCCGCTCCACGCCGCGCTGCACGGTGGAGCGCATGACGCGCGAGAGGTCCTCGCCCTCGGAGAGGAAGTTGCGCCGCGCGCGCTCGGCGGAGCTGAACACGCTCGGACGGAAATTCGTGAAGGCGGCGGTGGCGCGCTCGGCGAGAGCGCGAGCCTCGAGCGCACGGGGCGCGAGCCGCTTCGCGAGCACGTCACGGATCTTGTCGTCCTCCGTGAACGCGGCCGCGACGACGGTGTCGAGTGGCTTGGGGGCGGTCGGGTCCGCGGCGGCGCGCGCGCGGGTGGTCTTCCTGACAGGGCTCATGCGACGGCTCCTCCGGTCGATGCGTCGGTCATCGCGATGGAAGCTTCTCGTCACGTCACCAGCCGGCGGCGCCGGAGGCGCGGCACGCTCGTTCGTACGCGCGGGCGTCAGCGCGGAGCGGGAGGCTGGCAAGGTGCGGCGCGGGCGTCGTCGGGGGCGCGGCGCCTGGAGGTCGTACGCTGTCGGCTGTCCTGGCGGCGGCGAGCCGTCGGCCGGTCGGGCGAATATAGAATGGCCCGGCGGAGCGTCAATGGCACGGATCGCACGCCGACCGCGGCTTGACTTCACGGCCTGCGCTGGCAGCATTCGCTGCATCACGTCCCCGACACGCCGCCCGCACGCAGCTACGCAGCGCTCGACGCGCGAGCGCTTCCCACGGAGTGATCGCATGACACGGTATCGTCACCGCGTTCGGACCCTCGCTTGGCTGCTCACCGTGGTGTCGGTCGGCGTCGGCTGCACGCGCGCCCCCACGCCCGACACGGCGCCCGCGGCGCCCGCCGTACTCATGACGCCCGGGGAGCTCGTCCCGACGCCCTATCCCGCGCCGGATCACCGACTCGCCTACGGGCCCGACTCGAGCCAGGTGGGTGAGCTGCGCGTCCCGCGCGGCCGCGGACCGCATCCGGTCGTCGTGCTCGTGCACGGCGGCTGCTTCAAGGCCGCCTACGCCACGCTGCGCGACCTCGCGGCGCTCGGTGCCGCGCTCACGGCCGACGGCATCGCGACCTGGAACGTCGAGTACCGCCGTCTCGGGCAACCGGGAGGCGGTTGGCCCGGCACGTACCTCGACGTCGGCCGCGCCGTCGATCACCTGCGCACCATCGCCAGGCAGCACGACCTCGACCTCGGCCGCGTCGTCGTCGTCGGACACTCGGCCGGTGGGCACCTCGCGCTGTGGACCGGGGCGCGCGGGCGCCTGCCAGCGGACAGTCCGCTCCGCGTCGCCGACCCGCTGCTGCCACGCGGCGTCGTCGATCTCGCCGGACCGATCGACATGACGGCGAACATCGACGGCTACCAGACGCTCTGCCGCGACTCGGTGATCACGAGCCTGCTCGGCGGCACGCCGGCGACGGTGCCCGATCGCTACGCGCAGGCGTCGGCGATCCGCATGCTGCCGCTCGGCGTGCCACAGGTGATCGTCGTCGGCTCGCACGAGGAGTTCGTCCCACTTCCCCTCGTGCGGACGTACGAGACGGCGGCGCGGCGGGCCGGAGACTCGGTGCGCGTCGTCCTCATCGAGGGCGCCGGCCACTTCGAGATCGCCAGCCCGCGCGCCTTCACCTGGCCGCGCGTGCGATCGGCCATCCGCGCGCTGCTCGAGGGAAGGCTGCCGCCGGGCTGACGAGGCTCGAGCGCGCGGTGCATCTCGCGCAGCGCCGCCGGCCTGTCCGCCACGAACTGCAGCCCGAGCTGACACAGCACGACGTCGAACACGCCGTCAGGCAGCGGCATCGACTCCGCGGTGGACTCGTACCAGCGGATCGGCGGCGCGGCGGGCGAGCTCACCGTGCGCGCGACGTCCAGCATCGCCGCGTTCAGGTCGAGCGCGGCGACCGAGCCGGCCACGCCCACGCGCTCGGCCGCCAGCCAGCG
>DASTSX010000047.1:0-13619 GCA_035760455.1 Gemmatimonadaceae bacterium
GGATGTCGGCCGACGAGGCGCCGACCTCGAGCTTCACCGGCGCCGACTCCACGATCCAGCGGTCCGTCCGATCGTTCCAGTACGCGAGCGACGACACGGGCACGGAGAAGCGGACCGTGCGCGTCTCGCCGGGACGCAGCGTCACACGCCGGTAGCCCCGCAGCTCCCGGATCGCGCGCGACACCCTCGAGGCGGGATGGGAGACGTACAGCTGCACGACCTCGTCGCCGGCCACCGCGCCGCTGTTCGTCACGTCGACCGACACCCCGATCGTGCCCGCGGCCGGAACGCGCGCCGCAGCCGTGCGGAGGTTCTTGTACGCGAACGTCGTGTAGCTGAGCCCATGCCCGAACGGGTAGAGAGGTGCGCCGGTGAAGTAGCGGTAGGTCCGCCCCTTCATCGCGTACTCCTCGAAGGGCGGAAGGTCGCTCGCGCTCTTGTAGAATGTCACCGGCAGTCGGCCGGCCGGATTGTAGTCGCCGAACAGGACGTCGGCGATCGCGGTGCCGCCCGCCTGGCCCGGGTACCACGCTTCGACGATCGCGGGCACGTTCTGCTGCGCCCAGTTCACCGCGATCGCGCTGCCGTTGAGGAGCACGAGCACCGTCGGCTTGCCGACGGCGACGACCTTCTCGAGCAGCTGCTGCTGTGGGGCGGGCAGGTCGATCGACGTGCGGTCGCCGCCGCGGAAGCCGGGGATCTGCACGCGCATCTCCTCGCCCTCGAGGTTCGCCGTCAGTCCGAGGAAGAGGACGACGGCGTCGGCCTGCTGGGCCGCGGCCACGGCGGACTCCTCGAGCGGCCCGCTCGGCGGCGCCCACACGAGCTGGGCCTGCGCCTCGCCGTACGACTCCGCCGCCTCGAGGCGGATCCGGTAGGCGCGGCCACCCTGGAGCTGCAGCGGGCGCGCGGGGTCGGTCTGCGAGAGGCGCGGGTCGGGGAACTCGTTGTCGCGCTGCGGATAGACCGAGCGCACGACCGCGCTGTCGTCGAGGAAGAGCTGGACGCGCATCGTGCCGATGACGCCGAGCCGGTACGCGCCGGTGACGGGCGGCGTGAACGTTCCGGACCACCGCACGCCGAAGTCGTTCGCGTTCATCTCGGGCCGGGGCGCGGCCTCCGACCAGTCGGCCTCGACGACGGTGTCCGTCGCGGTGAAGACCGGCGTGCCCTCCATCGTCTTGCTCGCGAAGTACTCGGCCCGAAGCCCCGGTTGCCCCTCCGGCGTGCGCAGCACGGTCGACGGCGCGGTGCTGAGCACCGGGAAGCCCTCGGCGAGGTCGGATCCGAGTGCGTACAGCACGCGCGTGCCGCTGCTCGCGAGCGCCTCGCGGATGCCTCGGAGCGGCGTGACCGGAGCCTTCGGGATGCCGTTGTAGTTGCCGAGCAGCATGCGCCACTGGTCGGCGTTGGGTCCGATGACGGCAATCGTCCCGAGGTTCTTACGGAGCGGGAGCGTGTTGCGGTCGTTCTTGAGCAGAACGATCGACTCGCGCGCGACCTGGCGGGCGAGCTCGCGGTGCGCCGGCTGGTCGAGCACGGAGAAGGGGATCTGCGCCCAGCGTACGCGCTCCGGCGAGTCGAACATCCCGAGCTTCATGCGCGCGACGAACAGCCGGCGTACCGACGCGTCGATCTCGCGCTCCGTGATCTGTCCCTTCTGCACCGCCTCGACGAGCGTCGGGTAGACGCGGCCGAAACAGTCGAGATCCGTCTCGTGCTTCACGCCGATCGCCGCCGCCTCGGACGCGGTGGGCACGACCTTGTGATTGAGGTAGATGTCGTCGATCGCGCCGCAGTCGGAGACGATGAACCCCGGGAACTTCCACTCGCGCCGGAGGATCCCCAGGAGCAGGTCGCTCGCGCACGCCGCCTCGCCGTTCACGCGGTTGTACGCGCACATGAGCGAGTAGGGCTTCGCTTCCTTGATCGTCGTCTCGAAGTGGGGCAGGTAGGTCTCGCGCAGATCGCGCTCGTTCACCACGGCGTCGAAGGTGTGCCGCTCCGGCTCCGGCCCCGAGTGGACGGCGTAGTGCTTCACCGTCGCGATGGTCTTGTAGTACTTCGGGTCGTTCCCCTGCAGCCCGCGGATGAACTGGACGCCGAGCCGGCTCGTGAGGAACGGATCCTCGCCGTAGGTCTCCTGGCCGCGGCCCCAGCGCGGGTCGCGGAACAGGTTGATGTTGGGCGACCAGATCGTGAGCCCCTGGTAGCGCTGCCGCTGGTTGGCGCGCACGTACTCGTGGTGCTTGGCACGCGCCTCGTCGGAGATGACGGTGGCCATGCGGTGCACGAGCGAGTCGTTCCACGTGGCGGCGAAGCCGATCGCCTGCGGGAAGACGGTGGCCAGCCCCGACCGCGCGACGCCGTGCAGGCCCTCGTTCCACCAGTTGTAGACCGGGACGCCGAGCCGCTCGATGGCGGGAGCGGCGTCCTTCATCTGGTTCGCCTTCTCCTCGAGCGTCATGCGGCTCACGAGGTCGGCGGCGCGCGCCTCGAACGAGAGCGACTCGTTCCGGTAGGCGGGTGTCTGCGCCGCGGCGGGCGCCCCAGCGGCCGCGCAGAGAGCGAGCGCCGCGACGACGCGGCGCCGGCGGGGATCGAGCAGATGCACGGGCATGCTCCGAACGAAAGGTGAGGGGCGCTCGCGGCGAACCTAATCTCCTGACCCGCCGCCGGCGAGACGCGGTCAGTTGGTGAGTTGGATAGCGAGCTGGTTGGTCGGTCGATTGGTGCGTCGAACCGCGAAACGCCACGAACCAGCCTAGAGACCCCTCGGAGGGGCTTCCAGGCTGGTTCGTGGCGCTTGCCGTTCAACTCACTCACAACCGACCAACGAGCCCCCTATCCAACCAACCAGCTCACGCGCTGACAGCGGCCGTATGTCGCCGCGCGCCCGACGCGCCGGTCTGCCGCAGGTGCCGGTCGATCGAGGCGGCCGCGTCGCGTCCCTCGCGGATCGCCCACACGATGAGCGAGGCGCCGCGCCGCATGTCACCGGCGGCGAAGACGCCGGGCACGTTCGTCCGGTATTGCGCGTCGGTGGAGACCGCGCCGCGCGGACCGATCGTCACGCCGAGGTCGCCGAGCAGCCCCTCCTGCGGCACGCCGGTGAATCCCATCGCGAGGAGCACCAGATCCACGTCGAGCGTGAAGTCGGTTCCCTGCTGCTCGACGAACTTCGGTCCGTTCGGCCCCTGCTCGAGCTCGACGCGCACGGCCTGCAGCCGCCGCACGCGCCCACCCTCTCCCTCGAGTGCGGTGGTGGACACGCTCCAATCGCGGTGCCCGCCTTCCTCGTGCGCGTGGCTCGTGCGCAGCTTCATGGGCCAGTGCGGCCACGGCGTCGACTCCGCGCGATCCTTCGGCGGCTGCGGCAGCAGCTCGAACTGGAACACCTCGACCGCGCCCTGCCGGTGGCAGGTGCCGACGCAGTCGGAGCCCGTGTCGCCGCCGCCGATGACGACGACGCGCTTGCCCCCCGCCCAGATCGAGCGATCGTCGGGAACGACGTCGCCGGCGACCCGGCGGTTCTGCTGCGTGAGATACTCCATCGCGAGGTGAACGCCGCCGAGGTCGCGCCCGGGAACGCGCAGCTCGCGCGCGACCTGCGCGCCGCCGGCGAGGAGCACGGCGTCGAACTCGTCGCGCAGCTGCTGCACGTGGAGATCGCGACCCACCTCGACGCCGGTCTCGAACAGCACGCCCTCGGCCTGGAGCTGCCGGAGGCGCAGCTCGATGACCTCCTTCTCGAGCTTGAAGTCGGGGATGCCGTAGCGCAGGAGGCCGCCGATGCGATCGTCCTTCTCGAACACCACGACGGCATGCCCCATCCGGCGCAGCTGCTGCGCGGCGGCGAGCCCCGCGGGCCCCGAGCCGACGACGGCGACGCGGTAGCCCGAGTCGGGCGCGCCGGTGATCGGTACGACCCACCCTTCCTGGAACGACCGGTCGGCGATCGCCTGCTCGATGTTGCGGATGGCGACGGGCTGCTCGATCAGGCCGAGCACGCACGCCGACTCACAGGGCGCCGGACAGAGGCGTCCCGTCAGCTCGGGGAAGTTGTTCGTCGCGTGCAGCGCCAGCGACGCGTCGCGCCACCGGCCATCGCGCACGAGCGCGTTCCACTCGGGGATGACGTTCTGAACGGGACAGCCGGTGTCGCCCTGACAGAAGGGGACGCCGCAGTCCATGCAGCGTGCCCCCTGCGTCCGGAAGAGCTCATCCGGCGTTGGTACGTAGAACTCCCGCCAGTCCTTCGTCCGCTCGTGCACCGGCCTCCGCTGGGGCTCGGCGCGCTTGATCGTGAGGAACCCTCGTGGATCGCCCGTTCCCGCCATCGCTCTTGACCTCCGTGAGTCGCTCCCGTTCGCGCGCTTCGAGCGCCTTTCTGTATTCGGTCGGCATCACCCGCACGAACTTGGGCAGCATCGCGTCCCAGTTCGCCAGCACGCGCCGGGCGCGTGCGCTGCCGGTGTAGCGGGCATGCCGGCTGATCAGCTTCTTGAGAAGCGCGACGTCCGCCTCCTCCTCGACCGCCTCGAGCGCCACCATGCTCGTGTTGCAGCGCCGCTCGAACTTCTGATCGAGGTTGAGCACGAACGCGACGCCGCCGCTCATGCCGGCGGCGAAGTTGCGCCCGGTCTTGCCGAGCACCACGACCACGCCGCCGGTCATGTACTCGCAGCCGTGGTCCCCGACCCCCTCGACCACGGCGGTGGCCCCGCTGTTCCGGACGCAGAAGCGCTCGCCCGCCACGCCGTTGAGGTAGACGTCGCCCGACGTCGCGCCGTACAGCGCGACGTTGCCGACGAGAATCGCCTCGGCGGGATCGAAGCGAGAGACCTTCGGCGGGTAGACGACGATCCGTCCGCCGGAGAGGCCCTTGCCCATGTAGTCGTTCGCCTCGCCCTCGAGGGTGAGGCTCACGCCCTTCGCGAGCCACGCGCCGAAGCTCTGGCCGGCCGACCCGGTGAAGTTGAACCGGATGGTGCCGTCGGGGAGCCCGGACGGGCCGTAGCGCTTCACGAGCTCACCGGAGAGCATCGCGCCCACCGTGCGGTTCTCGTTGCGGATCGGGAACGCGGCTCGCACCGCGCGCTTCCGCTCGAGCGCCGGCTCCGACACCTCGATCAGCTTGCGGTCGAGCACGTGCTCGATCGGGTGGTGCTGCGTCGTGACCTGATGCGTCGCCACCGTGGGCGCGACCTTCGGCCGGAACAGCAGCGCCTTGAGATCGAGCGTGCACGCCTTCCAGTGGTCGGACATGTCGCGCTGCCGGAGCAGGTCGACGCGGCCCACGAGCTCGTCGATCGTCCGCACGCCGAGCTTCGCCATCCACTGACGCGCTTCCTCGGCGACGAAGAAGAAGTAGTTGATGACATGCTCGGGCTGCCCCGTGAACTTCGCGCGGAGCACCGGGTCCTGCGTCGCCACGCCGACGGGGCAGGTGTTCAGGTGGCACTTCCGCATCATGATGCAGCCCTCGACGATCAGCGGCGCGGTGGCGAAGCCGAACTCCTCGGCGCCGAGCGCCGCGGCGATCACCACGTCGCGCCCCGTCTTGAGCTGGCCGTCCGTCTGGAGCCGCACGCGGCCGCGCAGATCGTTCTGCACGAGCGCCTGCTGCGTCTCGGCGAGCCCGAGCTCCCACGGCACGCCGGCGTGCTTGATCGACGACAGCGGCGAGGCGCCCGTGCCGCCCGAGTCGCCCGAGATGAGGATGATGTCCGCGCGCGCCTTGGCGACGCCGGCCGCGATCGTGCCGACGCCGACCTCGGAGACGAGCTTCACCGAGACCATCGCCTGCGGGTTGACGTTCTTCAGATCGAAGATGAGCTGCGCCAGATCCTCGATGCTGTAGATGTCGTGATGCGGCGGCGGCGAGATGAGCGTCACGCCGGGGATCGAGTACCGTGTCTTGGCGATGACCGGATCGACCTTGTGCCCGGGCAGCTGGCCGCCCTCACCGGGCTTGGCACCCTGCGCCATCTTGATCTGCAGCTCGCGCGCGCTGACGAGATACTCCGTCGTCACGCCGAAGCGGGCCGACGCGACCTGCTTGATCGCGCTGCCCCGCTCGGTGTTGTAGCGATCGGGCACCTCACCCCCCTCGCCCGAGTTGCTGCGCCCGCCGATGCGGTTCATCGCGACGGCGAGCGTCTCGTGCGCCTCGGCGCTGAGCGAGCCGAACGACATCGCGCCCGTCGCGAAGCGCTTCACGATCTCCGACGCCGGCTCGACTTCGTCGATGGGCAGGGGAGTCGCACTCTCATTGAGCTCGAGCAGCCCGCGCAGCGTCGAAGGGCGCCGGCTCTCGTCGTTCACGAGCCGCGCGAACTCCTCGTACGTCGCGGCGTCGTTCGTCCGCGTCGCCTGCTGGAGCGTGGAGATCGTGAGGGGGTTCCAGTTGTGGTGCTCCCCCTGGCTCCGGTAGTGATAGTTGCTGCCGAAGTCGAGGCGGCCGGGGAGGGGGACGTCGCCGAACGCGATCTTGTGGCGGCGCAGCGTCTCCTCCGCCACCTGGGCGATCTCGATGCCGCCGACGCGCGACGCCGTGCCGGTGAAGTAGCGCTCGATGAGCCGGGGCCCGAGGCCGATCGCCTCGAACACCTGCGCGCCGCAGTACGACTGGATGGTGGAGATCCCCATCTTGGAGATCACCTTGAGCAGCCCCTTCTCGGCGGCCTTGATGTACTTGGCCTCCGCCGTGGGCTCGTCGACCGACGGCGGCAGGTTGCCCGACCGCACGAGGCCGACCAGCGACTCGAGGGCGAGGTACGGATTGATCGTCCCCGCGCCGTAGCCGATGAGCAGCGCGAAGTGCGACACGTCGCGCGCGTCGCCCGTCTCGACGATGATGCCGACTTCGGTGCGCAGCCCCTCGCGCACGAGATGGTGGTGCACGGCCGCGGTGGCGAGCAGCGAGGGGATCGGCGCCCAGTCGGCGTCCACGCCGCGGTCGCTGATGACGAGCATCGTGTTCCCCTCGTGCACCGCCTGCGAGGCGCGGCGGCACAGCGACTCGAGGGCGAGGTGCAGCCCGCGCGCACCGCCGGCGGCGGGGAAGAGCGCGCGCAGCGTGGTGCACCGGAAGTGCGGATCACCCTCCCGCTCGCCGACGGAACGAATCTTCTCCAGCTGCGCGCTCGTGAGGATCGGGCCGCGCACACGGATGCGTCGCGCGTGCTCCGGCCGCTCGCCGAGCACGTTGGTGCGCGGACCGATGTTGACCGAGAGCGACATCACGAGCTGCTCGCGGATCGGATCGATCGGTGGATTGGTGACCTGCGCGAACAGCTGCTTGAAGTAGCCGTAGAGCAGCTGCGGCTCGTGCGACAGCACGGCGAGCGGCGTGTCGGTGCCCATCGAGCCGACGGGCTCCTCGCCGTTGACGGCCATCGGCGTGAGCACCATCGACAGCTCCTCCTGCGTGTAACCGAAGGCGGACTGGCGCTGGAGCAGCGTCTCGGGATCGGGCTGGGCGATGCTGATCGGCTCGGGGAGCTCGTCGAGGCCGACCCGGTTCGCCGTGACCCAGGCGCGGTACGGGCGACGCGCCGCGAGGTCGCGCTTGATCTCCTCGTCCTCGATGACGCGGCCGCGCACGGTGTCGACGAGGAACATGCGGCCGGGCTTGATGCGCCCCTTCGAGACGATCCGCTCGGGGGGGACCTCGAGCGCGCCCGCCTCCGAGGCGAGCACGACGAGATCGTCATCGGTGACGACGTACCGCGCCGGACGCAGCCCGTTCCGATCGAGCGTCCCGCCGATCATGCGACCGTCGGTGAACGCGACGAGCGCCGGACCGTCCCACGGCTCCATCATCGTGCTGTGGTACTCGCAGAACCCGCGGCGATCCAGATCCATGTGCGGGTTGCCCTCCCACGCCTCGGGGACGAGCATCGCGACCGCGTGCGGGAGCGAGCGTCCGCCGCGCACGAGGAACTCGAGCGCGTTGTCGAGGCACATCGAGTCCGACTGCCCGTCGGAGATGATGGGGTAGAGCTTGTGCAGGTCGTCGCCGAACAGGCGCGACTGCATCGACGCCTCGCGGACGCGCATCCAGTTGAGGTTGCCGCGCAGCGTGTTGATCTCGCCGTTGTGGCAGAGGAACCGGTACGGATGCGCGCGCGACCAGGTCGGCAGCGTGTTGGTGGAGAAACGCGAGTGCACCAGCGCGAGGGCGCTGGAGAAGTCGGGCGCGTGGAGGTCCGGATAGAAGCGCGCGAGCTGCTCGGGCATGAGCATGCCCTTGTACACGACCGTGCGCGACGAGAGGCTGACGACATAGAAGCCGCCCTTCGTGCCGATCGCATTCTCCGCCTGGCGGCGGATGACGTACAGCTTGCGCTCGAACGCCTTCTTCTCGGTGGCGCGGCCGCGCGCGATGAAGAGCTGGCGGAAGACCGGCGCCGCGGCGCGGGCGACGGGTCCCACCTCGTGCAGGTTCGCCGGCACGTCGCGCCAGCCGAGGACGTGCTGGCCCTCCTCCTCGACGATGTTCTCGAACAGGAGCTCGCAGGCGCGACGCTCGCCCGGATCGGTCGGCAGGAAGAGCATGCCGACGGCGTAGCCACCCGGACGGGGCAGTTCGATGCCGAGCAGCGCCGCCTCGCGGCGGAGGAACTCGTGGGGCAGCTGGACGACGATGCCGGCCCCGTCGCCGCTGCACGGGTCGCAGCCCACTGCGCCGCGGTGCGCGAGGTTGTCCAGCAGCGTCAGGCCCTGGCGTACGATCTCGTGGGACGCCGTGCCGCGGACGTGGGCGACGAACCCCACGCCGCACGCGTCACGCTCGTCCCGCCGAGCATCGTACAACCCTTCCTGCTGCGTCAATCCGTCGTCCATGTCTCTGGCGCTCCCCACGTGTGGGCGACTTACGAAGAAGCCCCTCCAGACCGCTGGTCAGGAGGGGCCGTTGCACCGTTTGGTACTCGTCAGCTCCTAACCCCTCGATTCCTCGCGCGAAATGGCGGCCTTGCGATTCGGCAAGGTCGTCGGGATGGCGATAATCGATACCAGGGAAGAGCGCATCGCTGTCGGTTGGAGCGTCTCGGTCGAGCGTCCGGCTCGCACGGTTGTCCGCTCACTCAGAGTACGCCCCTCGGAGGCGTGTGTCAAGGATTCTCGGGCTCGGTTCGTGCGCGCGATGCGCCGTGCGCGGTGCGCGATGCGCACGTCCCGCGACGATTCTCAGCTCGTGGCGCCGATCTCGAGAAGAACTGATCCGGGCCGGCTGCCATTCGTGCGCTCGGTCACGCGCACGGTCACGTGCGACAGGTCCGGCACGACGAGGTCTGCCGGCTCGAGCTGGGGGGCGGCATGCGTGGTGGTGAGTGCGACGAGCCGCATGCCGGCGGCCCGCGCCGCGGCAGCGCCCGCCGGCGCGTCCTCGACGACCACGCAGTCGCGCGGGTCGACGCCGAGCGCCTCGGCACCCTTCAGATAGCACTCGGGGTTCGGCTTGCCGCGCTCGATCGACTCCGCCGTGATCATCACGCGGGGGATGGGAATCCGCGCCGCGACAAGCCTCGCCGTGGCCACCGGCCGGAGCCCCGACGTGACGATCGCCCAGGCGTCGGCGGGGAGGCTGCTCACGAGCTCCCGGGCGCCGGGGATCTGCTCGGTGTCGTCGTTGTCGGTCGTCTCGTCGGCGACGATGGTCGCCAGCTCGGCCTCGGCGTCCAGGTCGGGGCGGGCGGCGCGAATCGTCTCGATGGCACGCCGGCCGTGGACCTTGGGGAGCAGCTCCTCCGGGTCGAGCCCGACCCGCCGCGCCCAGGCGCTCCAGGCACGGGTCACGCTGGGGGTCGAGTCGGCGAGGACGCCGTCGAGGTCGAAGAGCAGGGCGTTGGCGACGAGAGGCATCCGCGCAATGTAGCGGGCCACCCCGCGACCGCATTCGCGGAGGCCGCTCAACGCCGGACGCCAGGAAGCTCGCGCCAGCGTCCGCGTCGGTCGGCCGCGATGATCGCCGACGCCGCGGCACAGATGCGGGCGTGGCTGCGGGGCTGACGCGGCACGCGGTCGCGCCCGGGGCGCCGCGCTAGCTGCGCGTCGGCAGCCGCGCCTCGCTCATCACTCGCCACTCCCCGCGCACGCGGGCGAGGCGATAGGCGCGCTCGAATGAAAGCAGCTCGGCCGGCTCCTTCGGCGTGTGGCGGTAGCGGGTGGCGGCGAGGTACACCTGCACCGAGTCGGTGCCGGCGCCGAGCGCGAAGATCTCGGAGAAGCGGACGACGTAGCCGGAGATCGGGGCGGGGCAGAGGGGCACCGTGCGCGTGCTGTCGCGCGAGATCTGACAGGTTCCCCGCACGGTGCCCCGCTCCTTCATGCGGGCAATGAGCGCTGGCGCGACCGTGGAACCACCCGCCCGTCCTTCCGTTCGAGGCAGGTACACCGGGTCGATCAGCAGCGAGAGCGAGGGGTCGGGATTGAAGGAGGCGTTCACGGCCGCGGCGTTGACGGCGGCCTGTTGATTGACGTTCAGCGCGGCGACCTGGAGCCCGGGCCCGCGGAACGATGCCGGTCCCTCGTCCGACGTGCCGCAGGCGAGTGCGAGGCCCAGCAGGGCGAGCGCTCGCAGGATCGGCGGATGGCAGTGCGCTCTGGACATGCGCTCGGGGTGGAGGTCCGCGGTCAGAACTCGATCTGGGCGCCCAGCTCGACGACGCGGTTGGGCGGGATCTGGAAGAACTCGGTCGCCGAGCGCGCATTGCGCGACATGAGGGCGAACAGCTTCTTGCGCCACCGTTGCATCTTCGCGTGGCCGGTGGGCACGAGGCGCTCGCGGCCGAGATAGTACGACGTCTCCATCGGCGGCACGGGGACGCCCTGCGCCGCGGCCCGCGACAGCACCTCCGGGATGTTGGGCGTCTGCATGAAGCCGAAGGTGGCGATGACGCGCACGAAGCCGTGACCGAGGCGCTCGAGCGCGAGCCCGCGCTCGGGAGGAACCTCGGGAACGCCGCGCGTCGTCACGCTCAGGATCACCACCGTTTCGTGCAGGACCTTGTTGTGCTTGAGGTGATGCAGCAGCACGACCGGCACGCCCTCGGCGCTCGACGTCATGAACACCGCCGTGCCCTTCACCCGCAAGGGCGGGTTGCGATCGAGCCCCTGGAGAAAGAGGTCGAGCGGGAGCGCGCCCGCTTCCTGGATCGCGCCGAGCTGCATGCGGCCCCGCTTCCACGTGCTCATCAACAGGTAGATGCCGGTCGCGAGGGCGAGCGGCACCCATCCGCCATGCGGGAGCTTGACGGCGTTCGCGCTGAGGAAGGAGAGGTCGATGAGGAGGAACCCGCCGACGAGCGCGGCCACCTTCGGCTTGCCCCATCCCCAGCGCGTGCGCGCCACCACGCCGAACAGCACGGAGGTGATGGTCATCGCGCCGGTGACGGCGATGCCGTACGCGGCGCTCAACGCGCTCGAGCTCCGGAAGGTGAGCACGAGGACCAGGCAGCCGACCATGAGGGCCTTGTTGATCTCGGGCACGTAGATCTGGCCCGCCAGCTTCTCGGAGGTGTGCACGATCTGCATTCGTGGCGAGAAGCCGAGCTGAATGCTCTGCTGCGTTAGCGAGTACGTCCCGGAGATCACTGCCTGGGACGCGACGATCGCCGCCGTGGTGGCGATGAGGAGCAGCGGCCACTGGAAGCTCGGGGGCGCCAGCAGATAGAAGGGGTTCTCGGCGGCGGCGTTGTCGCGCAGCACGAGCGCGCCCTGCCCGAAGTAATTGAGCATCAGACAGGGCAGCGCGGCGGCGAACCAAGCGACCCGGATGGGACGCCTTCCGAAATGTCCCATGTCGGCGTAGAGCGCCTCGCAGCCGGTGATGCACAGGACGACCGCGCCCAGAGTCAGAAAGCCGGCGACACCGTGGTTGCCGAAGAACTGGGCCGCGTACCACGGGTTCATTGCCGCGAGCACCGACGGCGTCTCCATGATCGAGCGGAAGCCGAGCACGGCGATGGTGACGAACCAGACGAGCATGATCGGCCCGAACGTGGCGCCCACGCGCGCGGTGCCGAAGCGCTGGAACATGAACAGCGCGAAGAGGATCACGAGTGTGATCGGCACTACGAGGTGCACGAGCGCGGGGCTGCCGACCTCGAGTCCCTCGACTGCGCCCAGGACGGAGATGGCCGGCGTGATGATCCCCTCGCCACAGATCAACGCGGCACCGAACAGTCCAAGGGCGACGAGCGCGAGACGCTTCCCCTGCTCGTCGCCTCGACGGCGCTGCTGGAGCAGCAGTGCGAGCAACGAAAGCGTCCCGCCCTCTCCGCGATTGTCGGCTCGGAGGACGAACGCGATGTACTTGACGCTCACGACGAGGATGAGCGACCAGAGGATCAGCGACAGCACGCCGGCGACATTGTCGTGCGTCGGGACGATGCCGTACTCCGCCTTGAAGCATTCGCGGAGGGCATAGAGGGGGCTGGTCCCGATATCGCCGTAGACGACCCCCAGCGCGGTAAGGGTCAGCAGCGCGAGGCGCCGTCCGCTCGCTGGAGGGTGCTGCGCCTCGTGCTCGAGCTCTGTAGCGGTCAGCGAGTGAGCGGACATGCGCCGTGATGGGGACGTACGGAAGGGCCGAGGAAGCGATCTCCCCCGGCCCTTCTGCAAGTTACCCGCTGCTCGGCGCTACGGCAGCCGCACCTCGAGGAGTCAGCGCGGCAGGCCTTCGATCTCCTTCGCGGCCCGCTCGAGGATCTCGGCGAGCTTCTTGAGCAGCGCGGGATCGTGCGCCGCGCCGCTGGCGCGGCCGTAGGTCGCGCGGCCGACGTTGCGGAAGGCGGCGTGCACCTCGGTCATCGGCTCGTCGAGGAAGTGGCCGACGAGCTTGCCGATCCGCTCGAAGATCGAGTCGACCGTCGCCTGGTTCTCGGCGAGATGAGCTCGCCCCGCGTCGGTGATCTCGTAGACCTTCTTGCCCTCGGGGCCGGGGACGACGCGGGCGTAGCCGAGGTCCTCGAGCAGTTGAAGGGTGGGATAGACGGCGCCGGGGCTGGGGGCGTAGGCGCCTCCGAACTTCTCCTCGAGCGCCTTGATGATCTCGTAGCCGTGACGGGGCTTCTCGTCGAGCAGGCGAAGGACGACGTAGCGCAGGTCGCCCTGCTCGAACATCCGTCCGCCGCGCCAGCGTCCGCGCGGACGCCCCTCCGCGCCGAAGAAGCCGCTCATGAAGCTGGCGTCCCACCCCCATTTGGCGCGGGCGCCGGAATGGCCCTGGCTGGGCCGGCCGGGATCGAAGCAATCGTATCGGAACATGGAGCACCTCCGCTGCGCGCAGCGAGATATATCGTTGGCGAGAAGATATATCTTACGTACTATCTTTGGCAAGGGCGCTTGTGCGCGGGTGCGCGGGTGCGCGGGTGCGCGGGTGCGGGGGTGCGCGGGTGTGCGGGTGCGCGGGTGCGCGGGTGTGCGGGGCGCCAACGGCCTCGGGATGGACCTGTCCCGAGGCTACTTCGCAGCCGCGGCGCCCCGCCAGCGCTCGCGCCCGCTTCACGCTTTCCCCTCACCCCCTGACCTCTGACCGCTGACCCCCCCGCACCTCGCGCCCCGCACCCGCGCACAAGCGCACCCGCGCACCCGCGCACCCGCGCCAACGG
>DASTSX010000048.1:0-3183 GCA_035760455.1 Gemmatimonadaceae bacterium
GAAAAAGCGCCAGAGCAGCAGCGCCGAGCGTTCTCGAGAAGGCGCCGAGCGCGCCGAAGAGGGCGAACATGGCGACGCCGGTGAGGAGCACCGGCCGTCGCCCGACGTGATCGGAGACGGGCCCGACGACGAGCGGGCCGAGGGCGAAGCCGGCCATGAACACGCTGAGCGAGAGCGCCGCGCGACCGGGGGCGACGCCGAGCGAGGCGGCCATCTCGTCGAGCACGGGCAGCCCCATGTCCGTGGCGAACGAGGCCAGCGTGGCCAGTGCGCCGAGCAGGAAGGTGAAGGCGACGGTGTGGGGAGGAAGGCGGCGCATCGTGGCGGGACGACGAAGCTCGGTGCCCGGCGCGAGCAGACGGGCCGATCGCAACAGCGTGTAAGTTACGCTGCTGCACCACCCTCGCCCGGACCGCCGGCCGGCCGGGCATGTCGTGTGCTCATGAGCGCGTGATGCTCTTCGGACGACTCCTCATCCTGCTGCTCTCCGTGCTCCCGAAGCACGCGATGAGCCGCGCCGCCGGCGGGTTGGGCAACCTGACGGTGCCCCGCGCGCTGCGCCCGTCGGTGTACCGCGGCTTCGCGCGCGTCTTCGGCGCGTCGCTCGACGAGGTCGAGCTGCCCCTCACCGAGTACCCCAGCATCAACGCGTTCTTCACGCGCCAGCTCAAGCCCGGTCTGCGTCCGATCGCCGACGGAGCGATCGTCTCGCCGGTGGACGCGACCGTGGGCGCCTACGGGGCGGTGGCGAACGACGTGCTGGTGCAGGCGAAGGGGCGCGACTACTCGCTCGCCGCGCTCCTCGGCGATCTGGCGCTCGCGCACTCGATGGAAGCGGGCACCTTCGCCACGCTGTACCTCGCGCCGAAGGACTACCACCGGATCCACGTGCCGATCGACGGCGACATCGTCGCGGCGACGTACATCCCCGGCGAGCTCTGGCCGGTGAACGTGCACGCGGTCATGCACGTGGCCGACCTCTTCGCCGTGAACGAGCGCATCGTGGTGACGATTCGCGGCCGCGCGGGGGGCACGATGTGCGTCGTGCTCGTCGGGGCGACGATGGTGGGGATGACGCGCGTCGCGTTCGACGACCTGCACACCAACGCGCGGCGGCGCGAGGTCCAGCGGCGCACCTACGATCCACCGCTCTCCGTACAGGCGGGCGGCGCGCTCGGTCACTTCGAGTTCGGCTCGACGGTGATCCTGGTCTGCTCGAAGGACGCCGGCGCGATCGATCCGCTCGCGGAAGGCGACACGGTGCGGATGGGGCAGCGGTTGGGTGCGTGAGTGCGCGAGGGTGCAGATCCCTCGACTCCGCGCTGCGCGCTCCGCTCGGGATGACGGCGCGCCGACGCCTGGTGTCATCCCGAGCGAGCGGAGCGAGTCGAGGGATCTGCACTCCGTCATCCCGAGCGAGCGGAGCGAGTCGAGGGATCTGCACCTCGATCCGGGAACAGATCGACGCGGAGACCGCGAAGTCGAAGGGCGAGACGCGGAGGAGTTCGAAAGACCGCGGCGCGACGCAGGCGTCGATGCCGACCCAAAGATCTGCTTTGGGAGTTGTGGATGAACTGGAACGGTGCGCCGGGGCGCGATCTCGACCCCGCGAGCCGCTCTCCGCGTCCTCCGCCAGCCTCCGCGCCCTCCGCGTCGATCAGTTGCAGTTCACCGGCGCGCGCTGCGCTTCAGCATCCGCTCGATCCGCCTCATGCAATTGCATCCTCCGTTCTGGATGCGTCCGCGGCGGCGTTGGCGCGATGCGTGATGGAGCGCACAAGTAGCGACGAAGACAGCGCACATTGCGCGTCCAGAACGTGACTCGCGCAATGCCGCACCCGTCTTGCAAGAGAGCTCGCTCATGCGAGGCTCGCCGCGTGTCCGTAGGACGGACCGCGTGAGGGCAAAGCCGGCGAAAGCCGGCGACGCAAAGCTACGAGGCTACCGCGGGCGCCGACGCTCGCCAGGCCAGTCGAGCTGCCACATGAATCCCAGGAGTCTTCGTGCTTCGTCTTTCCTCGGTCTCGCGCCGCACGCGGCGCATGTCCCTGAGTCTTCTCGCTGCGCTCGGTCTGGCCGGCATCGCGGTCGCCTGCGCCGATTCCTCGACCGGCAACGTCACGAGCGGCAAGATCTCCGTGCTGCTGACCGACGCGCCCGGCGACATCAAGACGGCGGTCGTCACGATCTCGCAGATCTACCTGCAGGGCGGCGAGGGTGAGGACGCGAGCGGCCGTGTGATCCTCCGCGACACGCCCGTCACGACCGACCTGCTGACGCTCGCCAACTCGACCGCCGAGCTGGTGAAGGACGCGACCATCCCGGCCGGCACGTACGCGCAGCTGCGCTTCGTGATCACGGGCGGCTACATCGAGGTGGAGAACGCGGACGGCACGACGAGCATCTTCGCCACGTCCCCGACCTACGCGGGGCTCCCGGCGGGCGCGGTAGTCGCCGGCCCGCTCCAGACGCCGAGCTACGCGTCGAGCGGCCTCAAGGTCGTCCTGCCGAGCGGCGGCGTGACGATCGACGCGACGCCGACCGCGCTGCTGGTCGATTTCGACGTCTCGCAGAGCTACGGCAAGGAAGTCGGATCGGGTAAGTGGGTGATGTCGCCCGTGATCAAGGCCGAGGACCTCGGCGAGACCGGATCACTCAAGGTGACGCTCGCCAAGGACGCCGCCCTGACGCTGCCCTCGGTGAGCGGCACCCCCGTCACGCTCGGCCAGTTCAAGGCGGTGGTGACGGACGCGGCGAGCGCGAAGACGGAGCTCGCGCTCACCGACGCGAACAGCGACGGCGTGTTCGAGGCGAACTTCGGCTACCTCGCCGCGGGCAGCTACACGGTGGACTTCGTCGCGCCGGCGGGCATCACGACGTTCACGACGACGCCGGCTCGACCGACGCCGGTGAGCATCACGGCCAGCACGGCGACGACGCACGCCGCAACGTTGACGGCGGCGGCGCCGTGAGCTTTGAGCTTTGAGAACTGAGCTTTGAGCTTTGAGCTTTGAGCCTTGAGCTTTGAGCGGTGAGCGAACGGCCTCGGGAAGCATCTGCCTCCCGAGGCCGTTTCGCATAGCTCATAGCTCATAGCTCATAGCTCATAGCTCATAGCTCATAGCTCATAGCTCATAGCTCATAGCTCATAGCTCATAGCTCATAGCTCATAGCTCATAGCTC
>DASTSX010000049.1:0-4798 GCA_035760455.1 Gemmatimonadaceae bacterium
GCGACGACGCATCGCACCAGGCCCGCCCCGCTGCGCAGCGCCGCACGCGCGGCGAGCACGACGGCGCCGGCCATCCCCTGTGCTCCTCCCACGATGGCGACCTTCTTCCGCGTCCCCTTGTGCGCGTCCGCCGCGATGCGCGGCAGCGCGCCGACGAACCACCACGGCGCGGCCAGGTGCATGCGCTCGCCCGCCGCGTGCGCCTGCGAGCCGAGGCCGATGTCGACGACGACGGTCGTTCCGCAGAGCTCGCGCGCCACGAGGTGGCCGCGCTTGATCGTGCCGAAGGTGACGGTGAGCGCCGCGCGCAGCGCGCTCGCGCTCGCGCCCGTGCTGGCGTCGAGCCCCGATGGAACGTCGAGCGCGACGAGCGCCGCGCCTCGATTGCAGAGCCAATGCAGCTTCTCCACGGCGAGCCCGGTATCCCCGTGGATCGCCCGGCCCGTGAAGCCGGTCCCCAGCAGGGCATCGACGACGATCGCGTCGCCGCCGCTGAGCAGATCGTCGATGCCGTCGGTGCACTGGACGCCGGCGGCCAGCGCCTGCTCGCGCTCGGCCCGCGCGTCCGGGGTGCGCGCCGCGACGCACTCGACCACGCGCACGCGCACGCGCGCCGCATGCAGGGCGTGCGCGACCACCCACCCGTCGCCGCCGTTGTTACCCGAACCCGTGGCGACCACCACGCCCTGGGCGAGCCGGTCGGCGAACCGGCGAGCGATCTCGGCCGCCGCCGCGGCACCGGCCCGCTGCATCAGCGCGCGCGAGGGGATTCCCGCGGCGATCGCTGCCGCATCGCATGCCGACGCGCCCGCGGCGTCGACCACCGCGACGGATACCTGGGGCGGGTTCATCGGCGCGTCCGCGAGGTGCGCGGCGCGACTACTTCTGCGAGGCGCCGACGGCGCGGCCGTATCCGAGCTCGCCGTTGTCGATCCGGACGTTGAACCCGCACTGGGGGTTGCTGCACACCCATGCCTTGTACGTGATGGGGGCCCCGTCGCGGCCGTAGTCGCTCAGCGGCAGGAGCGTACCCGCGCCGCACTTGCGGCAGGCGGGCAGCTCGGCGGGAAGGGTCATCTCGGGGCGACGGTCACGCGCGGCTCAGACGAGCTGCGCGCACCACGGGTAGTCCCGCTCGAATGCCTGATCGAAGTCGAACACGTCGGTGAACTCGTCGCGCGAGTCGGTCGGCTGGCTCATGAGGAGCTCGAGCTCGACCAGCGTGAAGACGACGTCACCGATGTCGGCCGAGGTGCGGATCCCCCAGCTCTCGAGGACGAGCCGCGCGAGCACGCCGAACCGGTCGAGCGCGAGATCGCGGCACGACAGCGCGAGCTCGCGTCCGGAGATGTGCCGGCGCTCCGGCAGCCGCTGCTGGCAGAACTCGAGCGCGCCGAGCACGAAGAGATACGCGCGCTCGTCGAACCGCTGCTCGCGCATGCGGATGCGATCCATGATGCCGTCGCGGAAGGCGAGCTCGGGCACGTGTCCTGACGACTCCTGTGAAACGGTGCTTCGACGCGTCCGGAGGAACGACGCGTGATGACGTGCGCGTAGTCGAACGGCGGTGGCCGCCACTGGGGGCGGCGGCTCGTGCAGTATGGCGCCCGGGGCCGCCGGGCACAACTCCGGCCCCGGGCGTGACGCTAGCGGTGGGCGGGCTGAGGCACGGGGTAGAGCGGAAAAGCCGCCGAGAGCGATCGGACCTCTTCCTTCACGCGTTCGGCGACGGCGGCGTCCTCGGCGGACATGAGCACCTGATCGATCAGCTCCGCGATGCGCGCCATCTCCGGCTCGCGCATCCCGCGCGTCGTGACGGCTGGCGTGCCGATGCGAACGCCGCTCGTCACGAAGGGCGACTGCGTCTCCTTCGGCACCGTGTTCTTGTTCACCGTGATCGCCGCGAGGTCGAGCGCCTTCTCGGCCGCCTTCCCCGTGAGCCCCTTGTTGCGCAGGTCGACGAGCATCAGGTGGTTGTCGGTGCCGCCGGAGACGAGCTGGTAGCCTCGCGCGACGAGCGCCTTGGCGAGCGCCTGGGCGTTGGCGACGATCTGTCGGCTGTACACCTTGAACGACGGGTCGAGGGCCTCCTTGAACGCCACGGCCTTCGCCGCGATCACGTGCTCGAGCGGTCCGCCCTGGGTGCCGGGGAACATCGCCTTGTTCACGGCCGCCGCGTGCTCGGCCTTGCAGAGGATCATCCCGCCGCGCGGGCCGCGCAGCGTCTTGTGCGTCGTCGTCGTGACGACGTCGGCGTGCGGCACGGGCGACGGATACACGCCGGTGGCCGAGAGTCCCGCGAAGTGCGCCATGTCGACCATGAACACCGCACCGACTTCCTTGGCGATCTCGGCGAAGGCGGCGAAGTCGATCACGCGTGGATACGCGCTGTAGCCGGCGATGATCATCTTCGGGCGATGCTCGCGCGCCTGCGCGCGCACGGCGTCCATGTCGATGTAGCCGTCGTCGTTCAGGCCGTACGACACTGCCCGGTAGAGCAGTCCGGAGAAGTTCACCGGCGAGCCGTGCGTGAGGTGCCCCCCCTGCGACAGGTCCATCCCGAGGAACGTGTCGCCCGGCTTCATGAACGCGAGGAACACCGCGGCGTTGGCCTGCGCGCCGGAGTGCGGCTGGACGTTGGCGTGGTCGGCGCCGAAGAGCTGCTTGGCGCGGTCGATCGCGAGCTGCTCGATCTTGTCCACCACCTCGCAGCCGCCGTAGTACCGCTTCCCCGGCAGCCCTTCGGCGTACTTGTTGGTGAGCGGCGAGCCCATCGCCTCGAGCACGGCGGGCGAGACGAAGTTCTCGCTCGCGATGAGCTCGATCCCGTCGTTCTGCCGGGCGATCTCCTCTTCGATCAGGCCCGCGACATCCGGGTCGGCCTCGCGCAGCGCCTCGCCCGGCGGACAGCGCTCCCAACTGGACCAGGACGACATCAGCGACTCTCCTCGGTTGAAGTATTCCGCTCGGCGTCACGCTCGATCTTCGCGATGCGGCGCGCATGGCGCCCGCCGGCGAACGGGGTGTCGAGCCACGCCTTCAAGATCGCTTTCCCTTCCTCGGAGCCGACGAACCGCGCGGGGAGCACGAGCACGTTCGCGTCGTTGTGCTCGCGCGCCAGCGCCGCGACCTCCGGCGTCCAGGCCACGGCCGCCCGTACGTGGGGGTAGCGGTTCGCCGTGTACGACATGCCGAGGCCGGTGCCACACAATAACACGCCCCGCTCCGCCTCGCCGCTCGACACCCGCTCGGCGAGCGGATGGGCGTAGTCGGCGTAGTCGGTGGACGCGTCGGAGGCCGGCCCGAGGTCCTCGACCTCGTAGCCGAGCGCCCTGAGCTCGCCCTCGAGCGCCGTCTTGAGCTCGAAGCCGGCGTGGTCGGAGGCAATCAACACCTTTCGTGGAAGGTCGGGCATCTCGTGAGCGGTGAGTTGGTGAGTTGGATAGCGAGTCGGTTGGTCGGTTGGTTGGTGAGTTGAACGGCCCTGGTCACAACCAGCCTGGCGAGGTCCTCGAGTGCGCTCCAGGCCGGTTCGTGGCCCTTCGCCCTTCAACTCACTCAAGCACCGACCAACGAGCCCACGATCCGACTCACCAACTCACGTTCGTTCGTTCGTTGAACAGCTCCCGTGCGATCACAATTCTCTGTACTTCAGAGGTCCCCTCATAAATCTCCGTGATCTTCGCGTCGCGGAACAGGCGTTCGACGGGGTAATCCTTCACGTACCCGTAGCCGCCGAAGATCTGGACCGCCTGCTGCGTCGCCCACATCGCCGTCTCGCTCGCGAGGAGCTTGCTCATCGAGCCGTACAGCGTCGTCGACTCGCCGCGGTCCTTCGCTGCGGCGGTCGCGTGCAGCAGCGCGCGTGTCGACGCGATGCGCGCGCCCATGTCGGCGAGCTTGAACTGGATCGCCTGGAAGTCGCGGATCAGCGTGCCGAACTGCGAGCGCTGCCCGGCGTAGTCGAGCGAATGCTCGAGCGCCGCGCGCGCGATCCCCAGCGCCTGGGCGGCGATGCCGAGACGACCGTGGTCGAGCGAGCGCATGGCGTAGCCGAACCCCTCCCCCTCCTGACCCAGGAGGTTGCTGCCGGGCACGCGCATCCCGTCGAGGTTGAGCTGCACGGTGGGCGACGCGCGGAGGCCCATCTTGTCCTCCTTCTTCCCGACGTGGAAGCCGGGCAGATCGGGCGTCACGATGAACGCCGAGATGCCGCGCGACTTGTGCCCATCGCGCATCGGCGTCGAGCGCGCGATGACGATGATCACGTCCGCATGGCTGCCCGTGGTCACCCAGCTCTTCGTCCCCGTCAGGATCCAGTCGTCGCCGTCGCGCGCGGCGCGACAGGTCAGCGACGAGGCATCCGAGCCGGCCTCGGGCTCGCTGAGCGCGAATGCGCCGAGCATCTCGCCGCGCGCCATCGGGCGCAGGAAGCGCTCCTTCTGCTCCGCGGTGCCGAAGTTGAGCAGCATCTGCGTCGGCAGCGAGTTGTGCACGCTCATCAGCACCGCCGTCGACGCATCGGCGACGGCGATCTCCTCGAGCGCCATCAGATACGTGAGGGTGTCCAGGCCGAGCCCGTCCCACGCTTCCGGGATCATCATGCCGAGGAACCCGAGCGCGCCGAGCTTCTCGGCCACGCCGCGGTCGAAGCACGCCTCCCGGTCCCACCGCGCGGCGTGCGGCGCGATCTCCTCGGCGGCGAAGCGGCGGGCGACGTCGACGATCGAGCGCTGGACGTCGGTGAGGGGGGTCAGCACGAAGCGCTGTGATCGATCTGCGGCGGTGAGTGTTCGGT
>DASTSX010000050.1:0-8660 GCA_035760455.1 Gemmatimonadaceae bacterium
GATGGCGGCATCGGCCGCGCCGAGCAGATCGCCGAGGTGATCCGAGGCGCGAGCCCCGACGTCGTCGCGCTCCAGGAGGCGCGGGAGCCGCGCGTGGTCGAGCGCATCGCGACGCTCGCGGAGTTCCCCTACTGCGGCTCGCGGCCGGACCACTCGACCGGCTTCCTGAGCCGTGTCCCCGTGCTCGCCCACGCGTGGCGGCATCCACCGCAGACGCGCCACGCGCTGCTCGAGGTGGCGCTCGCCGACAGCCTGCCGCGCCTGTTCGTGCTGCATCTCCGCGCCTGGTTCTCCAAGTGGAGCGAGCAGCGCCGCGCGCGCGAGCTGCGCGGCCTGCTCGACGGGATCCGCGACCAGCTCGAGCGCGAGCAGCACGCGTTCGCGTTCCACGTGCTCGCGGGCGACTTCAACGCGCTCGCGCCCGGCGAGCTGTTCGACTCGTCGCCGATGCCGGCGTGGATTCGCGGCATGGTCTGGCTCAGCGGCCGCGACATCGCGCGCAGCACGATCGAGATGATGCGGGCCGACGGCTACGCCGACGCGTGGCGCACGATGCACCCGGACTCGGTGCGGGAGCCCGGGTATACCTTCCCCGTGTGGAACCCGCACGTGCGGCTCGACTACGTGTTCATGCCCACGGCGTACGCGTCACGCGTCGTCGCGTGCGAGGTGCGGCGGGCGCCGGAGGTGGCACGCACGGCGTCCGATCACTATCCGCTGCTGGTCGAGCTCTCCGAGTCGTGAGAGGCATTACGGAGGCATCGCTGCGCCGCTGCACGCAGCGAGCCCCCAGAGCAGTCCTCCGAGGCTCGCAGTGCCCCTCGGCGCCTCCGCGCCAAATCCGCAGCGAGATGGGGCGTGGATTCCGCGGTGCTGATCACCGCACCACGATCGGCGCCGTCCAGCGGAAGGTGCCCCACTCCATCGCGAGCGTGCCGCGGCGCGCGTCCGTTCCCGCGATCGAGATCGTGAACTGCTCGACCGGCTGGGCGAGGGTGTCGATCTCCATGCGCACGCGGCCCAGATCGCGCGAGCGGTCGTAGCCCGTGCCCCACTGGCCCGTCTGCCGGTTCACGACCAGCTCGACGCCCGTGGCGCGCGGGACCGTCCAGAGCGTGTAGCTCCCCGCCGGCACCACGAGCCCGGCGAGCGTGACCGGCGCCGACGTCGTGAGCTGCGTCGCCGCATTCGCGCCGGTGCGCCAGACGCGGTCGTACGGGATGACGTCGCCGACGAGCGTGCGCCCGCGCGCCAGCGGGCGGGAGTAGTCCACGGTGAACGACGCGCTCCCGATCGTGGCGCGCATCGTGTCCCGCACGCTCAGCGCCCTGAACCCGCCTTGCTGCGACTCGGTCGTGGCGAACCGTTCTCCGATCGCCGGCATGCCGGGGACCGAGTCCACCCGCACGACGTCCACGAGGTAGGTCGTCCGCGCGCCCGAGTAGCGGAGCAGCCGGCCCGCCGAGTCGAGCGTGGCCTCGCCGGTGCCTGACAGCCAGTCGTGCGAGATCTCGGCCTTGTCGCCCGGGAGCAGCCGCACCACCGCGTGGTGCAGGGGGAAGCGGTCGAACTCGCGATCGATGTAGAACTGCCGGAACATCACGGTGTCGCCGGCGCCGTGGCCCGCCGCGGCGGCGCGCCGCCGCGCGGCGGCGAAGTACAGCTCGTAGAGGCTGTACAGCTGCGGCACGTGCGCGAGCGACATCGCGCCGCCGTTGGCGAAGGCCCAGCGCGTCGTCGCCGAGTCGTCGCGCTTCGTGATGATCACGGAGTCGCGCGTCACGTCGGCGACGATCCGGCGCTCACGCTGCTTCTCCGGCTCGCTCGGCGTGCGGACGGTCATCTCGAGATGCTCGATGCCGCCGTCGTCACGCAGGCGGATCTCGGCGTGACGCAGCCGGACGCGCGGGAACCGGTCCACCGCGTCGCTGGTCATCGTGTTCCCGGTGCGCGTCACGTTCTCGACGGAGACCGTGTCGCGGCCGAGGCGCGCGACGAAGCCGTAGCGCTCCGCGGGCTCGTCGCGCGCGCACGCGCCGAGCAGCGCCAGAAGTACGAGTCGTCTCATGAAACGTGACGTGGCCGACGCGGGTGCGGCTCGGACGATCGGCCGCACCCGGTTCGCGTAGCGACGCGAGCTAGTTGCGCGGCCTCGGAAGCGCCGTCGGCGGCAGGATGCCGTTGAGGCGCATGTAGTTCGCGAGCTGGCTGTAGTGGTCCGCCATGTCGAGCGCGTGGCCGAGCACCATCTGGGCGCGGGGCACCTGACGCGAGTTGCCGCCGAAGGTCATCGTCACCTGGTCGGCGAGCTTGGCGTCGTCGAGCTGCCCGAAGGCGCGCTCGCAGAAGGAGAACGACTCCCTGAGCTTGGTGACGAGCGTGTCCTTCGGCCACTTGGCCTTGAGCGAATCCGGCGTCGCGGTGTCCTTCTCCGGCCGCGTCGCCTTCATCTCGCCGAACTGGTTGCAGAAGAAGTAGTTGTCGTTCGCGAGGTGCTGGGCGATGTAGCCGACCGTGAGCTGCGCCGGCGTCGGCTTGTAGCCGAACTTCGACTCGGGGATCGAGTCGAACGCCTGGGCCAGGTTGCGATGGAAGTTCATCACTCGCCCGCGGAAGGCCGTCGTGATCGGGTTGGCCGTCGGGGCGGCGGCGGGCTGCTGGGCGGCGAGGCCGACCGGCAGGACCAGCGCCAGGAGTGCTGCTGCGCGTGAGATCTTCATGTCGTGCTCCCGTGAGATGGGCTCGTGCGGAGAGCGTGATAGTGGGTGGACCGGGTGGATCGCGCAACGCCGTTCACCGGGCGGGATCGACGTTTCAGCGAGCTAGCTCAGCTTTGCGCGGGTGCGCGGGTGCGCATGCATGGGCCTGAACTCTCTGCTGCCGCTCGGTGTGATCGTCCGGCGGCGGCCGGCCGCCGCGAGGGCCCGCCCCCGCGGCTTGACCGCTCCGGGGGCGCGCGGTACGGTTGCCGCGCTCCCTCCCGAACGGAGACGTGCATGTCCGCCTCGAACGAGCACCGCTCGGCCGGCACGTCCGGCGAGCGGCTCGGCATGAACGAGCCCATCTCGCGGCGCGACTTCGTCAACGGTACGCTGGCGGCCGGCGCCGGCGCGTGGCTGGGCGGCGCGATACCCGGGCTGTCGCTCGGCGCCGACGCTGCCGACGCCGCGGATGCCGCCGACGCATGGACCGGCTATGGCGGCGTCGGCGACTACGCGCGATCGAACGGCAACACCTGGGACGTGATGTCCGTCGCACACGCGATGCGCGACGGGAGGTTCGAGGGCGCGATCGCGCGCGCGACCGACACGCGAGAGATCTACGACCTCGCCGTGGTCGGGGGCGGCCTGAGCGGACTCGCCGCGGCGGTGTTCTTCCAGAAGCGTCGGCCCGGCAGCTGCCTCGTGCTCGACAACCACGCGATCTTCGGCGGCGAGGCCAAGCGCAACGAGTTCCTCGTCGACGGGCAGCGCATCGTCGCGCACCAGGCGTCGGCGATGTTCCCCGTGCCGAAACAGGGCGGCTACACCGCCCGCTTCTACGATCTCATCGGGATGGACCGGCGCCACTTCGAGTACCAGCGGTGGAGCGGCCAGTCGCCCGAGATGCCGCTCGGCACGACGCCGTACGGCGGGTCGAAGAATTACGGCTTCTACTTCGGATCGAAGTTCGGCCAGACGCCCGGCGTGTGGGTGATCGACCCGTGGGGGCGGAGGCTCGAGGGCGCGCCGCTGAGTGACGAGGTGAAGGGGGAGCTGCTGCGCTATCGCTCCGTGCGCGCCGAGTACCCGCGCCCGCAGACCGAGGGCGATCCCGTCTCACGGTACCTCGACACGATCACCCTCGAGGAGTTCCTGATGAAGCGTCACGGGATCAAGCGTGAGACCGTGCGCGAGTTCCTCTCCCCCGTGGAGGGGGGCGGCTACGGGCTGGGCCCCGACGTGCTGTCGGCGTACTGCGCGTACGCGCCGGAGGTCGAGTATCCCGACGACGGCGACGAGGCACTCGGCGACCAGATGTTCCCCGATGGCAACGCCGGCTTCGCGCGGCTGATGGTGAAGACCCTCGTCCCCGACGCGTTCGACGGGCCGCGCACCGTGGAGGCGGTGTGGCGCAACCGCGTGCGCTTCGCCGCACTTGATAGGCGCGGACGGCCCACGCGCATCCGGCTCGACGCCACGGTGGTGCACGTCGCGCACGCAGGGGATCCGGCGCGCGCGCCGCACGTCGTGCTCACGTACGCGAAGGGCGGGCGGCTCTTCCGCGTGAAGGCGCACAAGGTCGTGATGGCGGGCGGAAGCTGGACGACGAAGCACGTCGTGCGCGACCTGCCGCAGGCGCACCGCGAGGCGTACGCGCAGTTCCACCGCTCGCCGTGTCTCATGGCGAACGTCGCCGTCCGCAACTGGCGGTTCCTGTACGACATGGGGATGACCGGGTGCCGGTGGTTCGAGGGGATCGGCAACTACCTCACGATCCGCAAGATGGCCACGGTGGGCGGCAGCGACTCCTTCGGTCCCGACTCGCCGACGGTGCTGACGCTCAAGGTGCTCTTCGCGCACCCCGGGCTGCCGATCGACGAGCAGGGGAGGCGCGGTCGCGCCGAGATGCTGGCGAAGTCGTTCGCGCAGTACGAGCGCGAGCTCCGCGAGCAGCTCGGCGACATGTTCGCGGCGGGGGGCTTCGACCCGCGCCGCCACATCGCCGGCATCGTGCTGAACCGCTGGGGACATGCGTACGTGAACCCGCAGCCGGGCTTCTTCTTCGGCGCGAACGGCCAGCCTGCGCCGCGCGACGTACTGCGGTACAAGCCGCACGGACGGATCGCGTTCGCGAACACCGATCTCGCGGGGGCGATGGATCATCGCAACGCGATCCTCGAGGCGGATCGGGCGGTGGCGCAGCTGGTGGGGACGTGACGAGCCGGAGGGGCGTTGACAATTCATAAGCCCAGACTTATAGTTGGTCATGCCGAGCGCGGTCGTCACTGCCGACAGGATCTTCCACGCGCTGGGCGACCCCAGCCGCCGAGCGATCTTCGAGTCGCTCGCGCGGGGAGAAGCGGCGGTGAAGGACCTCACGGCGCGCTTCGACATCTCGCAGCCGGCGGTGTCGCAGCACCTCGCCGCGCTGAAGAACGCCGGGCTGGTGTACGGACGGCGCGAGGGGCGCTGCGTCTACTACCGGGTGCAGCCTGGCGGGATGAAGCCGCTCATCGACTGGATGGCGCACCACCGCGCCTTCTGGACGGACCGCGTCAACCGTCTCCAGCGACTGCTGGACACCATGGACGATTGAAATGACCGACAGCACCGCCTCAGCGCAGACCGAAACCATCTCGCTCGACCTCGACCTGCCGCATGCGCCGGAGAAGGTCTGGCGCGCGCTCACCGATCCGGCGCTGCTCGCCGAGTGGCTCCTGCCCGTGTTCGATCTCCAGCTCGAGCCGGGCGCGGCGTTCACGTTCAGGACGCAGCCGTACCCGGGTTGGGACGGCACCGTGACCTGCCGGTTCGTCGAGATCGAGCCGTATCGCACGCTCAGCTACACGTGGGGCGTGCCCTTTCTCGAGACGGTCGTGACCTTCACGCTCACGCCGACAGCGTCGGGCACCCACCTGTCGCTCGTGCAGTCGGGCTTCAAGCCGGACCAGAAGCGGGAGTCCGGCGGGGCGCGCTATGGATGGAAGATGATGGGCGGCAAGCTCGTCGATCTGCTCGCGAGGATGCCATGAGCTGGAACACCGTCGTTCGGCAGAGCCACCGCTGGCTGTCCATCGCCTTCACGATCACGGTCATCGCCAACTTCGCGGCAATGACGCGCGGCCAGCCTCCCGCGTGGGTGACGTACTCGCCGCTCCTGCCGCTCGCGCTGCTCCTGCTCTCCGGTCTGTACCTGTTCGCGCTGCCGTACGCCGCCAGGTGGCGCATCGGACGCCGCAGCGGCTGAACGACACGCGCGTCACCGACGCTCACGCTGGTCGGTGACGCGCCGGTCGCGCGTCGCGTGCTGGAACGGTCCGCCGCGGCGCCCACGATCAACGCCAACCCGGCCCCGACCGCGACGATCCCCGCGATCCGTGCGACACGCTCGCCGGCCGGCGCGAGACGCTCGGCGGTGACGACCGCCGTCATGACCGCCATCGCGCGGAGATCCATGATGCCGGCGACGAGCAGGATCGCCATCGGACCGGCGCCGCCGACGCCGCACTGCAGACCCAGACGCACGCCGTGACTCCACGCAGTGCCGGCCGTCGCGCGCCTCGCGCCGCCGTGCCACGACGCATCCCGCCAGCAGGCGAGGTGACGTGCCTTCCACCTGGTGAGCTGCGAGGCGCCGGCGATCAGGACCACGACACCGGCGGCGATCGGCACGAGGCGCGCCAGCGCGGGCTCCCGCATCTCGAGCGCCGCCAGCAGAGCGCCCAGTGCGAACACGGCCGCTCCGATGAGGGTCCAGACGAAGAAGTACGCGAGGCCCACCAGTGCGATGCGCGCGCCGAGCCGCTGCCCGTCCGTCCCACGCACCGCCTCGCGGTAGCGCCACAGCATCGGGACCAGCGAGGGCAGCATCATCGCCACCATCATCAGCATCCACATGCCGAGGAACGACGCCGCGGCGCCGGGCCACCACTGACCCGGCATCCGCATCCACACCATCGACATCGTCCAGCCGCCGGGCATCGGCATCCCGCTGCCCGCTCCCATGGATCCGCACGCGCGCACGGTGATCGCCGCGCTGGCGGCGAAGAGCAGCGCCGCGACGCCGAGGATCGCTCGCCGCGACGCCCGCTCCGAGATCATGCTCGCGTACTCCCTCAGGCCGTCGCGTATGAATCGTGGTGGCGCCACCAGACGCCCGTCTCGTTGCGTCCTCGCGGGGCGCGGTCGAGCCACTGGTACATCCCCCACAGGCTGTCCACGCCGCGCGAGTAGGCCGAGTAGGTGTGATGCACCACGCCGTCCTCGAGCACGAACGCGCTCACCCCGGGCCGCTCGCGCGTGTACGTGGCCATGTCGGTTCCGGCCTGCGCCGCGATCTGGCCGACGGGCGTCGGGCCACCCGGCGAGCGCGGCTCCCAGCGCGACTCGCGCCGATAGTTGTACTCGATGCCTCCTTCGCGCTGCTGCGCCTCGGTGAACTGGACGTTGAAGTCCGTGTTGAAGTCGCTGCCGTGCGACGACGCCCACGGAAACGTCCACCCCATGCGCTGCTTGAACGCCTGCAGCATCGGCAGCGGCGCCCTCGACACCGCCGCCAGGGTGACGTCGTGGTTCGCGAGATGAACGGCGATCCCGTTGAACCCGTCGGCGATGCTGGAGCAGGACGGGCACCCCGCCTTGTAGTCGGGACCGAACATGAAGTGGTAGACGAGGAGCTGCGAGCGCCCCTGGAAGAGGCCGGCCAGCGAGACGCTTCCGTCGTCGGTGTCGAACCGATACTCCTTGTCGATCCGGACCCAGGGCAGCTCCTGCCGCCGCTGCGCCAGCTCGTCGCTGCGCCGCGTCAACTCCTTCTCCGCCTCGAGCAGCTCGAGTCGCTCCGCGAGCCACTCGTCGCGCGTTCCGGTCCTGTGCGTCGTCATCGTTCGCGTCTCCATCGTGCGGTGGTGAGTGTCCGGTCGATGCCGGTGAGGAGATAGACTTAGCGCGGATGCCCCGAGCGATGAGAGTGACAAGTGTGACGGGATTTCGATGGACTCGCTGATCACCGCGGCGGCGCGCGCGCTCGCCGCGGGCGATCCGATCGGCGCCCTGAAGCGCGTCGCCCTCCGCGGCGATGCGCCCGCGCTCGCGCTGAGAGGCATCGCGATGGCGCAGCTCGGCGATCTCGCCCGCGCGAAGGTGCTGCTGCGGAGCGCCGCGCGGGCCTTCGGTTCGAAGGAGGCGCTGGCGCGAGCGCGATGCGTGGTGGCGGAGGCCGAGGTGGCGCTCGCCTCGCGCGACCTCGGCTGGCCGACGAAGGCGCTCGACGCGGCGCGCGCGACGCTCGAGGCGCATGGCGACCGCGCCAACGTCGCGCACGCGCGCCACCTCGAGGTCCGGCGGCTGCTCCTCATCGGCCGCATCGACGAGGCGGAGCGCACGCTCGCCGCGCTCGACGTCACGCGACTCGCGCCCGCGTCGAGAACGGCGCACGAGCTGCTCGTCGCCGGCATCGCGGTGCGGCGTCTGCGCACGGAGGCGGCGCGGGCCGCCCTCGCGCGCGCGGAGCGCGCCGTGCGCGACGCGGGCATCCCGGCGCTCGCGGCGGAGGTCGAGAGCGCATGGCACGTCCTCGGCGCCGAGGCCGCGCGGCTGCTCGCGTCCGGAGAGGAACGGCCGCTGCTGCTCGGAGAGGTCGAGTCGCTCCTGGCGTCGGACGCACTGGTCGTGGACGCGTGCCGTCACGTCGTGGGACAGGCCGGCGCGAAAGCCTCGCTCGCGCGTCGCCCCGTGCTGCTCGTCCACCGGCCGGGCCAGCACGACCACCTCGGGCGCGCGCAGCGGCGTGAGCGCGAACCCCCGCGGCGTCGCGCGCACGTCCGCCAGGCGGCGGAGCATCCGGCGCAGCCGCCCGATCTCGACGCGCAGCCGCGCCCGATGCGACTCGTCGGTGAACTTCGACCCGAACGCACGCGCGATGAGCGCGTCCCGCGGCGCGTCTCCCGGCCACGCCTC
>DASTSX010000051.1:0-2707 GCA_035760455.1 Gemmatimonadaceae bacterium
GCTCGCCGGGCGTCAAGCGCCCGAGCGCACCAGACGAGCCTCGCACGCGCACGTCCACGACGCTTGGCACGTCGCCGGCCAGTTCGAGCTGCGCCGGCAGGTTGGAGAACTCGAGCGGAATGCGGAAGCCGCGCTCCACGATCTGCTCACCGGACACGATGAGCCAGATGAGCGCCGCCAGTACCACCGACGCGATCTTCAGCCCGAAACGATGGAAAGGGCGGAACGCCATCAGGCGGCGGTGCTCCCGACGCCCGTCCCTGCCGCCCCGGCCGCCGCGCGCGGCCTCTCGCGGCGGCGCAGCCCGAGCAACGCGCGCAGTTTGACGCGCAAGGTGTCGGGCGTGAGGCCGCGTTCGAGCCCTCCGTCGAGCGCGAGCGAAATGACGCCCGACTCCTCGGAGATGACGATCACCGCGGCGTCATTCTCCTCGGTCAGCCCGATCGCCGCGCGGTGACGCGTGCCCAGCTCGCGCGACACTTTGGGGTTGACCGACAGCGGCAGGAAGCACGCCGCCGCCGCGAGGCGGTCGCCCTGCACGATGACGGCGCCGTCGTGCAGCGGTGACGACACCTGGAAGATGCTGGCGAGCAGGTCGTACGAGATCTGCGCGTCGAGCGGAATGCCGCCCTCGATGTAGTTGCGCAGCCCGATGCGGCGCTCGATGACCACGAGCGCGCCGATCTTGCGCGTGGCGAGGTTGGCCACCGAGATCACCAGCTCCTCGACCGCCTCGTCGAGGTGCGTGCCGCGATCGAAGTAGCGGAAGAGCGGCGCACGGCCGAAGTGCGCGAGCGCGCGCCGGATGTCGGTCTGGAGCAGGACGATGATGGCGAAGACGCCATACACCGCCATGTTGCGGATCAGCCAGTTGACCGTCTCGAGCCCCAGCCACTCGGACACGAAGTAGAGCGCGATGATGAAACCGCCGCTCAAGGCGATCTGCATCCCGCGCGTGCCCTTGATGAGCACGAGCACTTCGTAGACCACCACCGCGACGATGGCGATGTCCAGCAGGTCCATCCATTCGATGGCCGGACGCTGGAGCGCTTGGGCGAGCCAGTCCATCACCGCTCGCGATAATACTTCTGAATCTCGTCGGCCACGCGCACCACCTGGGCCATCTCGCGCACCGCGTGAACGCGTACCACGTGCATGCCCGCCAGCGCCGCCGCGGCCACCGACGCGGCGGTGGGCCACTCGCCATCGGGCGCGAGCGCCGCCTGTTTGACAGGGCGATTGAGGAACGACTTGCGCGACGAGCCGACGACGATCGGCCGGTTGAGATCGGCGAACTCGGCGAGGCGTCCGAGCACTTCGAAGCTGTGCGCCGCGTCCTTCGCGAAGCCGATGCCGGGGTCGACGAGAATCTGGTCGCGCGGCACGCCGGCGCCGGCGGCGAAGGCGATGCTCTCCCGTAACTCGTCGAGCACTTCGTCCACCACGTCGTGGTACTGCGCCTGCTCGTACATGTCGCGCGAGCGGCCGCGCGTGTGCATCAGCACGATGGGCGCTCCACGGCGCGCGGCCACGCCCGCCAGCTCGGGGTCGTAGCGCAGCCCGCTGATGTCGTTGACGATCGACGCCCCAGCCGCCAGCGCGGCGTCGGCGACCGACGCCTTGTAGGTATCGATCGAGATCGGCACTTTCACCCGTCCGGCGAGCCCCTCGATCACCGGCACCACGCGGCGCAGCTCCTCGCCGGCGTCCACCGGCAGGGCCCCGGGGCGCGTCGATTCGCCGCCGACGTCGAGCAGATCGGCGCCCTCGTCCACCATGCGCAGAGCGGCGGCCACCGCCGCTCTGGCGTCGAAGTTGCGGCCGCCGTCCGAGAAGGAATCGGGCGTGACGTTGACGATGCCCATCACGAGCGTGCGCTCGCCGAGCATGAACGGCGCTCCGCCGGGCAGACGAAGGATGTAGCGTCGTCGCATAGAAAGGCAGGCCTGAAGGCCTGCAACCACGTACAGAAAAAAGCCCGCGGTCAGCCGCGGGCTTTGATTGTTGATCGAACGGTGCGCTATTCCTGCGTGACCGGTCGCGGCGGCAGGGTCGGGACGAGCGGGTTGGCCCGCTCCTTCCAGTTCGGCTCGCGCGACGGTGGCGCCTCGTGACCGCTCGGCGTGATCGGCGTCGGCTCGTCGAGCGGCTGTCCGTTGGACAGCTTGATCACCTGCTCGGCATCCAGCGTCTCGCGCTGGAGGAGCGCGTCGGCCATCGCCATCAGCGGCGCCTTGTGCTCGGTGAGGATCGCCAGCGCCCGGTTGTAGTTATCGGTGACGAAGCGCTTCACTTCCTGGTCGATGCGCAGCGCCGTGTCTTCGCTGTAGTCGGTGTGCTGCGCGATCTCGCGGCCGAGGAAGATCTGCTCTTCCTTCTTGCCGAACGTGAGCGGGCCCATCGTGCTGCTCATGCCCCACTCGCACACCATCCGGCGGGCCAGATCGGTGGCGCGCTCGAGGTCGTTGCCGGCCCCGGTCGTCATGCTCCCGTTCGTGATCTCCTCGGCGATGCGGCCGCCGAGCAGAATCGCGATCTGGTCCTCGAGATACTCGCGCGAGTAGTTGTGCTTCTCGTCCATCGGCAGCTGCTGCGTCAGGCCGAGCGCCATACCGCGCGGGATGATCGTCACCTTGTGAATCGGATCGGCGTGCGGCAGCATCACCGTGAGCAACGCGTGGCCGGCCTCGTGAATCGCCGTCACCCG
>DASTSX010000052.1:0-3151 GCA_035760455.1 Gemmatimonadaceae bacterium
ACAGCTCGAAGTACACCGTGTCGCCCGGTCCCTCGACCATCCGGGCGGTGTCCTCCGCGATGTAGATCAGGTCGCCGAGCTCGTTCTGCTGGAAGCCGCGCACGCTCGCCGCGCCCCCCGCGTACAGCCGCTCTTCCGGCGGGACGAAGCCGACGGTGTCCCCGAACGAGAAGGTCCGCCCGAGCACGCTGCCGAGGCGAAGCCGCGCGGCGAACGTGATCGCCGGCGACACCGGTCGATAGAACGATCCGTCGGCGAGGCCCTTGATGAACTGCAGGTCGCGGTCGGAGCCGATCTCCTTGCCGGCGCCGCGCAGATCGAGCCGCAGCGTCGTGCCCGTGCGCGGATTCGCCGGGTTGTCGGTGCGCAGCCGATCGAGATGCGCGCTGGCCACCGCCAGCGGCCGGTCGCGGCCCGTGAGCAGGGCGCGAGACTCGCTGTCGCACCGGTTGAACACGGCGCACAGGAGCGCCGGCTGCGCGTCGGTGCGGCCGTACTCGAGCGAGTACGCGATGCGGAGCGGCAGCTCGTGGCGCAGCTCGCGGGTCAGCGAGGCCTCGCCGCCCACCACCGTCGTGCGCAGGAACGCCTGATACTCGCCCCGTCGCTCGCTGTACACCGAGATCGCCGGCGAGCCCCGCAGCCCGAACAGCGTCGGCAGCCGGAAGGTGCTGCTGACGAAGTAGTTCACCCGGCTGCTGAACGGGTCCTGACTCATGTCCGACGCGCACAGCTTGCCGTCGGCGAAGCGCGTGTTCTCGGCGTGGCCGATCTTCGACACTTGCGCCGTGAGCTCGAGCCGCCGCGCCTCGCCGAGGAAGTTCTTGTCCACGAGCAGGGCGCGCCCCTTGAAGCAGTCCAGCACCGCCCAGCCGACCTCGGTGTCCACCTGCCGGACGAAGTTCTCGCGCAGCACGACGTCGAGCGTCACGCGCGAGGAGTCGGTCTTCGGCTGCACGCTGTCGGGGGCCATCCGCACCTCGACGTGGCGGAACAGGTCGCTCTGGTACAGCTCGCGCTGCGCGTCAGCCAGCGCATGCTCGCTGTACTCGTCGCCCGTGCTCACGCTCAGCAGCCGCAGCACGGTGGAGTCGCCGAGCCGGCGGGGCGCGCCCGGCAGCGGCTCGTCGAACACGCGGATGTCGCCGATCCGCGCGCGCTGACCGGGGATCACCTCGAGCGACACGCGCGCGCGATGCGCGACGGTGTCGTACACCGTGTCGCTGGCGGCGACGTCGGCGCGCGGATACCCGTTGTCGCGCAGCCGCGACTTGATCGAGTCGATCGCCGCCTGCATGCGCGTGACGTCGAAGATCACGCCGGGACGCAGGTCGAGCTCGCGCGTGTCGGCGATGGGCGCCGTCGCCGAATCGAGCCCCGTGATGCGCAGCGTGTCGACGAGCACGGGCGGCCCTTCCACGATGAGGAAGGAGACCTTCACGCTGCCGTCCGGGTTCGGCACGACGCTGGTGTCCACCGCGGCCGAGTAGTAGCCGTGGCGGCGGTAGAACAGGCGGAGGCGACCCACGTCGAGCCGGAGCTCGTCGCTGTCGAGGCAGCGGCGCTTGCCGAAGGCGCGGAACGTCCGGCGCGCGAAGCTCGAGGGCGTCGTCACGACGCGCAGCGCCAGCTCGTGGCCGCGATACGCGCGGTTGCCGCGGAAGCTCAGCGAGCGGACCTCACGCTCCCCCGGATCGCACTCCGCGCTCTGTGCCCACGCGGCGGAGGGCAGCAGCAGAACCAGCGCGGCGGTCAGGGCACCGCGCCACCACCTGCGCGCGAGCCGCCGGCGACCGCCATCCGTCACGCCGCGCGCGGCCCCCCGCCCGACGCGTGGTGCTGGCCCAGCCGGCGCTCTTCCGGCAGCAGCGGCGTGCGCTGCAGGAACAGCCGCGCGACGTAGAACGAGGCGAGACCGGCGACCACCCCGACGGCGATCGCCGGCAGCAGCTCCCTCGCCTCCAGTGGACGGCGATACACGTACCCCTCGAGGCGCACCGTCGGGCGCGGCGAGGGAGGCTTCGATGTGCGAGTCATTCGGGCCGGCGCGCGGGCAGGAGGAGGAAGGGACGCAACTTGCAGCGTGCGGGAGCGCTGCGGCTCATGGCGCGACGCGCCCGCGCGGCGCATCGCTTCCGGCGGGCGCGTTGACGTTTGACGCTGCTCAGCGGCGCGGGTAAGTTCTCGCGCCTCCTCCCGGCTGTCAACTGCTTACGCCAGAACGTCATGCGTCGTTCCATCGCCCTGCTCGTCACCCTTCTCGCCATGGCCTGCGGCGGGGGCGGCGGCGGCGCGGACCGGCGCACCCTGGTGGACTCGCGCGACACCTACGACCCCCGCTCGCTGGACCCCGCGCTCTCTACCGACGTGCCCACCGGCCGGGCAGTCGCGTACCTGTTCGACGGCCTCACGCGCTTCACCCCCGATGCCCGCGTCGTTCCGGCGCTCGCGACGAGCTGGGAGACCTCCGCGGACGGGCTCACCTACACGTTCCACCTCCGGCGCGGCGTCTCCTTCACTGACGGGACGCCGTTCGTCGCACGGCAGGTGCTGGCGAGCTGGCAGCGCGTCCTCGATCCCAAGGTTCGCGGCGGACGCGGCTGGCCGCTCTACCCGATCCGCGGCGCCAAGGAGTTCGCCGACGGGAAGTCGCCCGGCATCGGGGGCCTCTCCGCGCCGAACGACTCGACCGTCGTCGTAGTGCTGAAGGAACCGTTCGCCATCTTCCCGAAGCTGCTCGCCATGCCGGTCGCCTCGATCGCGCCGGAGAACGTACCGGTCAACTTCGGCGAGCGCCCCGTCGGCACCGGGCCGTGGAAGCTCGTCGAGTGGAAGCACGACGACTACCTGCTCTTCGCGCCGAACGAGCGCTACTGGGGCGGCCGTCCCCGCGCCGATTCGCTCAAAGCACGCATCATCGCCGAGCCGAGCACGGCGGTGGCCGAGTTCCAGAGCGGGAACGTCGACGTGCTCCAGATCCCCCAGGGCGAAATCGCCGAGTGGCAGGAGGACACCGAGCGCCGGAAGCTGCTCGCGTCGACGCCGTCGCTCGAGCTGGTGTACGTCGCCATCAACACGACGCGATGGCCCCTCGCCGACGTGCGCGTGCGCCAGGCGCTCAACTCGGCGATCGACCGGCAGCGCATCGTAC
>DASTSX010000053.1:0-23377 GCA_035760455.1 Gemmatimonadaceae bacterium
CGTCGGTGGCGACCTCGTCGTCAGCCAGCTCTCGAGTGCTGCATATCGTGGGCTCGCGTCCCGTGGCGGCCCGGACCTACAGCATACAGGCCGCCTCTCCATCCTGTAAGGAGGAGGCCGGCGGGGAAGCAGACTCGGCGATGGCGCAGGATGCGACGCCCGGTGCGGCCGCGTCGCCGCACCAGGCATCGGATCGGTGATGGCGCGCGAGACCTATCCGGACTCGGCGGTCGCCATCCGAAGCACACGCCATGCTCGCCATGGTGCACGCCCAGCTCCACGCTCGGATGGGCGTACTTGGCTCGGGGGGCGGCGCGAGGAGGGGGGTGGCACAGCTGGAGGAAGCGGCGGCGATGGCGCCGGCCGCACTGATGTGGCTCGCCCAGCTCGGCGAGGCACACGCGCTCGCGGGCAACGAGGCGAGAGCCCGCGCGATGGACTACCTCGAGCGCGCCGTCGCGGAGCGCGCCGGTCCGAGCTACTCCATCAAGGGCTCGCTCCGGTTCGCGCCGCTGCGGGGCCATCCGCAGTTCATCGCGCTCCTCCGCACCATGAAGCTGGTCTGACGCTCACCGCGCGTCCCTGCGGGACGCCGACGGTGTCCGCGCTCAGCCCCGGACGACGTTGGAGCCCGCGTCGGCAACCCGCACGACGTCGGTGTCGCGCCCCTCCAGCCACCGCGCGCCGATCGTGATCACGAGCACGAGCAGGATGAGCAGCACGCTGTACGCCGCCGCCGTGCCGAACGCCGTGTTCCGCACCTGCGACAGGATCTCCACCGAGATCGGCCGGCTCGCATGCGTGTACAGCACGACGCTGGCGACGAACTCGCCGACGGCGGCGACTCCCGCCAGCATGGTGCCGGCGACCAGCCCCGGGCGCGCCGCCGGGATCACCACGCGCCGCAGCGCGAGCCAGCGCGACGCGCCGAGCCCGCGCGCCGCGTCCTCGAGCGTCGGGTCCATCTGTCGCAGCGAGCCCTCCACCGCGCTCGTCACCAGCGGGATGTTCCGGACGAAGTACGCCAGCGGGAGGATCCAGAACGTCCCCACGAGCAGCACGCGAAGCTGCGCCGGTGCGTTCCGGTCGAACGTCGCGGCGAGGCCGAGCGCGATCGCCGTCGCCGGGATCGCCCATGGCAGCGCCGCGAGCAGCGCGATCACCCGACGGCCCGGCGCGCGCGACAACACGACGACGTACGCGATCGCGAAGCACACGACTGCGTTCGCGGCCGTCGCCATCGCCGACATCCCGATGCTGTTCGTGATCGGCCGCCACAGCTGCCGTTCCGCCGCGAGCCGGCGATAGTTCTCCAGCGTGTACTCGGGCGGCATGATCTGCGTCGTCCACGCCCCGTCGCGCGCGAAGCTCACCAGCACCACCATCGCGTGCGGCAGGATGAGCAGCACCACGAGCGCCCCGGCGGCGAGCGGCAGCAGGGCGCGCGCCGCGCCGGAGCGCAGCACCTGACGCGTGGCGCGCCCCTTCCCCGCCACGGTGTACTGTCGCCGTCCCTCGAGCCGCCGCAACAGCAGCAGCGCGAGCACCGCCGTCACCGCGAGCACGGTCGTCTCCACGTAGGCGAGGCCGAGCGCGCCGTTGAGCTTCGACACGAGGATCTGCGTCGCCAGCACCCGCGCGCCGCCGCCGAAGATGTACGGCGCCGAGAAGGAGCCGAGCGCGCTCATGAACACGAGCAGCATCGCGCCGGCGAGTGACGGCGTGAGCATCGGCAGCGTGATGCGCCGGAGCGTGAGCGTGCGCGACGCACCGAGGCCGGCCGCCGCTTCGTCCAGCGTCGTGTCGTAGCGCTCGAGCCCCGCGCTCACGAACAGGAACACGTACACGTACATCGTGTAGGCGTGCACGAAGATCACGGCCGGGAGTCCGGTCAGCGTCCACGGCGGCGTCTCGAGCCCGAGCACGTGCTGCACGGCGCGCGTGATGACCCCACTCTCCCCGTAGAGGAAGAGGAACGCCAGCACGCCGACGAGCGGCGGCAGCGCCGCCGGCAGCGTGGCGACGCCGCTCAGCACGCGGCGCCCGCGAAACTCGGTGCGCGACAGCAGGAACGCGAGCGGCACGCCGATCAGCAGCGAGCCGATCACCGACCCGATCGACACCACCACCGTCCCCCACAGTGCGTCGCGGTCGGCCGGGCTCGCCGCGAAGTCGCGCCAGTCGCCGAGCCCGCGCTCGAAGCTGCCGACGATGATCGCGGCGTTCGGGTAGACCACGCTCCACAGCAGGAGCGCGAGCAGCAGCGCGGCGACGAGCGCCGTCACCCATCCACCCGTTGGCCGCCTGAGCCGCGCCGCGCGCATCATGCGCGCACCGTCGCCAGCGGCTGCCCCGACAGCCGCACGCGCACCATCTCCCCCTCCGGCGCGCCGAATCCGTTCCCCATCACCTCCACTACCGCGCCGCTCTCGAGCCGGACCTGATAAACGGTATGGCCCCCCGCGAACCGACGTCCCGCGACGACGCCGTCCCATGCCGGCGGCTCGTCGTCGTCCACCAGCACGAGCGACTCGGGCCGCAGGACCGCCACCAGCTCGACCCCGCTCCCGGCGTCGCGCGCGTCGGCACGCGCCGGCGCGGCGAGCGCCACGCGCCCCACCGTCACCCACACGCCGTCGCCCTGACGCTCGGCCGGCAGCAGCGCGGCACGGCCCACGAACTCCGCCACGTCGCGCGTCGACGGCGAGTGGTAGAGCTCCTCCGGCGTCCCCACCTGCAGCAGCCGTCCGCGCGACAGCATCGCGATCCGGTCGGCGACCGCGAACGCGTCTTCCTGGTCGTGCGTCACGAACAGTGCCGTCACCCCGGAGCGCCGCAGCGTCGCCCGCAGCTCGTCGCGCATCGTCTGGCGGAGCGTGGGATCGAGGTTGGAGAGCGGCTCGTCGAGCAGCAGCACGCGCGGCGAGATCACGAGCGCCCTCGCCAGCGCGACCCGCTGCTGCTCGCCGCCGGAAAGCGCCTGCACCTGCCGCGCCGCCTTCCCGTCGAGCCCCACGCCGGCCAGGGCCTCGCGCGCGCGCTCGAGCCGCTCGCGCTTGCCCACGCCGCGCGCCTCGAGCCCGAACGCCACGTTCTGCTCGACCGACATGTGCGGGAAGAGCGCGTAGTGCTGGAACACCATGCCGAACCCGCGCCGCTGCGGCGGCTCGTGCGTGATGTCGCGCTGTCGTCCGGAGTCGTCGGTGAGCACGATGCGCCCCGAATCCGGCGTCTCGTACCCCGCCGCGATGCGCAGCGTCGTCGTCTTGCCCGAGCCCGATGCGCCGACGATCGCCAGGAGCTCGCCCGGCGCGATCGACAGCGAGACCTCGTCTACCGACGGCTCCGGATTGCCCGGGTACCGCCGCGTCACCCGCTCGAGCGCCAGCGCGCTCGCGCGGCGCGTGCCGCCCTCGCCGCCAGCGTCCCGCGCGGCGCTCACTTGCCGCGCTGGCTGTTGCGGATGTTGCTGTCCCAGTACTTCATCCACACGTCGAGGCTGTCGGCGAGCAGCGCCGCGTCGAGCGGCATCGGCTTGAGCTCCGTCACCGCACGGCGCACCACCTCGGGCAGCGAGACCGCCGGCAGGTCCGAGCGCGCCGGGATGCGCAGGAACTTCACCGCCGCGTCCTCGAACGCCGCGGGCGTGGTCACGTACTCGTAGAACTGCTTCGCCACCGCCGGCTGCTTGCTGCCCCGCACCAGCGCGATCGCGTCGACGAGCAGCGGCGTGCCGCTCGTCGGGAACACGTACCCCACCGGCGTCTGCGTGCGCGCCGCGAGCGTCGCGATGTCGGGCATGTTGTACAGCGTGATCGTCCCCTCCTCCCGCCCGAGCTTCTGATAAAGGAGTGCGGGGTTGAGGACGTACTCCTTCGTGTTCGCGTCGAGCTTGCGCAGCCAGTCCCACCCCTGTGCCGTCGAGCCGGTCTGCGCGATCGACCGCGCGAGCATCGCGCCGAAGATCGCCCGCATCGTCCCCGACTCGACCGGGTTCCGGATCAGCACCTTCCCCTTCCACTTCGGGTCCACGACCTCGTCCCAGTCCTTCGGCACCTCGGCCGCGCTGACGGCGCGCGTGTTGTAGGCGATCACCTCGGGGGTCATGTACGTGCCGAACCACTGGCCCTGCGCGTCGCGCGCTTCGGGGGGTACCCGGTCCGCCCACGTCGGCGTGTACGGATCGAGCAGCCCCTCCTTCGCCGCGCGCCCGAAGATCTCCGACGGTGCGCCGAACCACAGATCCGCCTGCGGGTTGGCCTTCTCGGCGCGCAGCCGGTCGAGCACTTCCTGCGACCCCATGTCCACCCACTGCACGTCCACCGTGGGGTTCGCCGCCTCGAAGCCGCGCTCGTAGTGCTCCAGCAGCTCCTTGCCGTGCGGCGAGTAGATCGTGAGCACGGTGCGGCCGTCGCCGCTGCACGCGGCCATCAGCGCCAGCGCCGCCAGCGCGACGCGCGACCATTGGCGCGTCATCGCCGCTCCCACGCCAGGCGCGCACCGAGGGCGACGAGCGCCGCGCCCGTCGCGCGCTCCAGCCATGCCTTCACCATCGGCCGCGTCAACGCCACGCGCAGCCGGTCGACGAAACGCGCGTACAGCGAGAGCCATGCGAACCCGAGCACGTTGTGGATCATCGCCAGCAGGAGTGAGGTGCGCAGCACGGGCGCGCCCGCCGGGATGAACTGCGGGAGGAACGTGAGATAGAACAGCGCGACCTTCGGATTCAGGATGTTCGTCAGGAACCCCTGAAGGAACGGGTGCTGATCGAGCGCCGTCGGTCCAGGTGCGGATCCCTCGACGTCGCGCTGCGCGCTCCGCTCGGGATGACTCCGTCGGTCATCCCGAGCGAGCGAAGCGCCGGTGATGTCATCCCGAGCGAGCGAAGCGCCGGTGATGTCATCCCGAGCGAGCGGAGCGAGTCGAGGGATCTGCACCTCCCGGTCGCCCCCTGCCTGACGGATCGCCTGCACCCCGATCCACACCAGGTACGCCGCGCCCGCGAGCTTCACCACGTCGTACGCGCGCGCCGATGTCGCCAGGATCGCCGACAGTCCGAGCGCCGACGCCGTCGCGTGGAGCAGGCAGCCCGTGAGGATCCCCAGGATCGTCCACCGTGCGCCGCGCAGGCCGAGCGCGAGCGCGTTGCGCGCCACCAGCGCCATGTCCGCGCCGGGGATCACCGTCAGCAGCAGAGCGACCGGGATGAACGCGAGCAGCGAGGCCGTCATGGACGAGGCGCGACGCTCACGGACGGCTGGCCGTTCGCCGCGAGCAGGTTGAGGAACAGCCGCGCACCGCCCGGCACTCCCGCGGGAAGCTGCCGGAACAGCGCGAGCGACGTGTAGACGTACGCTCCCTTGCCCAGCGGCGCAACGAGCACCGCGTGCTGGTTCGGCGGCTCGCCGGGATCGTGCATCTCGAGCAGGCGCCGCCAGCGGGGGTCGGCCGTCGCCGGCATGTACAGCGATCGCTCCTGCACCCACCGCTCGAAGTCGGTGGCGGTGATCCGGTTCGGGTACGCCAGCAGCCGCGACGTCGGGTCCAGCACCGTGACCGGCGCCTTCTCGTCCGTCACCCGTTGCGGCCGCTGCTCGAGCGTGATCGGAAACGGGAGAAGGCCCGGCGACTGCATCTCCTGCTGGCCGTATTGCACCACGACGCTGCCGCCGTTCCGCGCGTAGTCCTGGAGGCGCGACGCGCCCCGAACCAGCTCGGGGGTCGCCGCGAACGCGCGCGGGCCGACCACCACCGCGCCGTAGCGCGAGAGATCCGCCGTCGCCAGCAGCTCCGGCGACAGCATCGTCACCCGGATGCCGAGCTGGTGCAGCATCGGCGCGACGTTGTCGCCGACGCCCTTGATGTAGGCGATCTGCAGATTGCGCGGCAGCTCGACGTTCACCGCCTCGACCTGCACGGTCGGCATCCTGTAGTAACGCAGCGGGCGGATGTGCTCGTAGACGAGCGGCACCCACCCCGCCATGAACCGCGCGCCGTCGCTCGTCGCCGTCGCGCTCACGTGATGGCGACCCTGGGGCAGGGTGCCGCGTACCCGGAACGTTAGCGTCGCGCTCGCGAACGAGTCGAGCGCGACGCGGCGTAGGCTTGAATCGGTGGTCAGTCCCTTCGGCAGCGAGAGCTCGACGGTCACCGCGCGCGGGCGCGCCGACGCGGAGCTCACGCGCAGCGTGTACTCGCGATCGAGCGCCGTTCCCACGCGCGCGAACTGCACCTCGTCCTCGAACACGATGCCGATCGCCGGAACCGATGCCACCGGCCGGCGCTGTTCTCCGCGCGCGGGATCGGCGTACCGGTACACCACCGGGCCCGCGTCCACGACCACCGGCACGCCGGCGATGCGCAGCGCGACACGCGTGTGCGTCTCGGCGAGCCGGTCCTCCCCGACGGCGATGTTCGACGACGTGGGCCCCAGACGCGGCACCAGGAACTGATCGGCGCCACGCTGCAACCCCGCTTCCATCCACCACGGTACGCTCGCCCGCTCCGCGACGAGCGGCAGCGTGATCTGCCCCGCGCTGTCGGGGGCGATCGTCACCGGCCGGCCGGCCGGATCCGGCCCGAAGGGATTCATCATCCACACCGATGCGCCCTCGAGCGTCACTGCGCCGCGGCCCTGGTTGTACACGGTGATGGTGACCGGCAGCGTGTCACGGACCGCGAGCAGCTCGCGCGGAGCCGTCGGCTCCACGAGCACCCCCGACGCGGCGAGCAACGCAGTCTGGGTGCGCCGCTGCGCCGTCTCGAGCGACATCGCGAGATCGCCGGCGGTGCCGACGCATCCCGCCGCGTAGCCGCTCTGCGGGCACCGCAGCGCCTCGCGCGCCCGCGCCAGCAGCGACGCCACGCGCGCGAGCGGCGCGACCATGCGCTCGGGGCGCGTCAGCTCCTCCACTTTTCGGACCGCGGCGATGGCCGCCTCCAACGAATCGAGCGGCGCGCGCGCCGCCTCGGGCAAATCGTCACGCCGGAACCGCCCCCACCCTTCGCCCAGCGTCTCGAGCATCGACGTCTCGCGCACGATCGGTGGCGACACGTGCGACGCCTCCAGTCGGACGTGGTCCAGCCAGGTGCCGCGCCGCTGCAGCGCACCGAATCCCTGCGACAGATGCTGCGACCGGCTGACCGACGCGATCTCGGCGTACGTCATCCCGCGGAACCGGCTCAGCTCCCCGACGTTGAACGCCAGCGTCGCCTCGCCGGGGTTGAACCGCTGCGCGCGGTAAAACTTCGCCGGCACCCACGCGCCCAGCCCGAGCGTCGCGCCGCGCGGGAACCGCACCGTGTCGGCCGCCGCGTCGAACGCCTCCCGCGCCAGGAGCCCCGACACCTGATGGTGCCCGTGACCGTCCCGCGGCGTTCCGCTGAAGACGGCGACGATCACCTGCGGCCGGAACGCGCGCACCACCGTCACGACGTCGCGCAGGATCGAGTCCTTCACCCAGTGGGTGTACGTCTCCTCCGCCGTCTTCGAGAACCCGAAGTCGTACGCGCGCGTGAAGAACTGCCGCGCGCCGTCCACGCGCCGCGCCGCCAGCAGCTCCTCGGTGCGGATCATCCCGAGCAGCGGCCCGAGCTCGTTGCCGATCAGGTTCTGCCCGCCGTCGCCGCGCGTCAGCGAGAGATACGCCGTCTCCACCTGGCGGCCCCGCGCCAGGTACGTCAGCAGGTGCGTGTCCTCGTCGTCGGGATGCGCGCCGATCATCAGCACCCGGGCGGTCACGTCGAGCCCCGCCACCGCTTCACCCAACGCGACTGCGCCGCGCTCCTGGGCTGAGAGGAGTCGCGGCGCGGTGAGGACGAAGATGGTCGCGGCCAGAAGCCGCAGCATTCGCGTCATACCTTCGAGGTCTTTCGTTTCGCGCTCGTCGCCGCCGGGTTGAGCACCTCGGTCGCGATGCGCTTCTGTTCTTCCTCGTGCGCCTTCGAGTAACCCTCGGCCGGGCTCGCGCGTTCCGGCCGGCCGATGTACCGGATCGTCAGCATGTTCCCCGTCGCCACGCGCAACTGCGGCGCCACGTAGCTCCAGGCGCCCATGTTCTTCGGCTCCTCCTGCGCCCACACCACGTCCTCGAGGTTCGGATAGCGGTCGACGATCTCCGCCACGGCGTCGCCCGGCCACGGATACAGCTCGTCCACGCGCACGAGCGCGACGTCCGCGCCCGGCTGCCGCGCCGCGGCCAGATCGTAGTACATCTTCGCCGTGCACAGCACCAGCCGCCGGACCTCGGCGCGCTGGTCGGCGACCACGAGATCGTCGATCACCGACTGGAACCGCCCCTCGGACAAATCGTCCAGCCGTGCCGCCGCCGCCGGCAGACGCAGGAGGCTCTTCGGCTGCATCAGCACGAGCGGCTGCCGGTCGGCGCGCAGCGCCTGGCGGCGCAGGATGTGGAAGTACTGCGCCGGCGTCGACGGATACGCCACCACCATGTTCCGCTCGGCGCAGAGCTGCAGGAACCGCTCGAGCCGCGCGCTCGAGTGCTCCGGTCCGCCCCCCTCGTAGCCGTGCGGGAGCAGCAGCACCAGCCCGCTCCGCTGCCCCCACTTCGCCCGGTCCGCCGCGATGAACTGGTCGATGATCGGCTGCGCCACGTTCACGAAATCGCCGTACTGCGCCTCCCACAGCGCCAGGTCCCGCGGCGCGGCGGTGGAGAAGCCGTACTCGAACCCCATCACCGCCGTCTCGGAGAGCGGGCTGTTGTAGATCTCGAACGTCCCGCGCGCCTGCGGCAGGTCGGCCAGCGGCGTGTACGTCGATCCCGTGTCGACGTCGTGCACCACGGCGTGCCGGTGCGCGAAGGTGCCGCGCTCCGCGTCCTGCCCGCTGAGGCGCACGCCGATCCCGTCGAGCAGCAGCGAGCCGAAGGCGAGCGCCTCCGCGTGCCCCCAATCGATGCCGCCGTTGTGCAGCGCCTCGCGCCGGCGCTCGAGCGTCTTCGCCAGCCGCGGGTGCACCTTGAACCCCTGCGGCCACGCGAGCAGGCGCGTGTTGATCGCTTCCAGCGTGTCGCCGCGCACCGAGGTCGCCGGATCGGGCGCCGGTGCCGGAGGCGCAGGCTTCGCGCCGTTCCCGTCTTGCTGCGGCGACGACTTCATCTCATGGTAGACGGCCGCGACCCGGTCGGCGAACTCCTTGTCGATCGCGTCGACCTGCGCCTCGCTCGCGACCCCTTCGCGCACGAGCCGCGACCCCCACACCTGCCGCGGCGTGGGATGCTTCCGCACCAGGTCGTACAGCTTCGGCTGCGTGAACGCCGGCTCGTCCGTCTCGTTGTGCCCCCAGCGGCGGTAACCCACCAGGTCGATCAGCACGTCCTTCGCGAATTCGTCGCGGTACGCCACGGCCAGCCGCACGGCGGTGATGCAGGCCTCCGCGTCGTCGGCGTTGACGTGGAGCACCGGCACCTCGAACCCCTTCGCCGGATCGCTCGCGTAGTGCGTCGAGCGCGCGTCGATCGGGTCCGTCGTGAACCCGACCTGGTTGTTCACGATGATGTGGAGCGTGCCGCCCACCCGATATCCGCGCAGCCGCGACAGGTTGAACGTCTCCGGCACCACCCCCTCGCCGGGGAACGCCGCGTCGCCGTGGATGCAGATCGGCAGCACGAGCCGCTCGTTCCGCCCTTCGGGGGCACCGGCCACACGCTGGTACGCGCGCGCCATCCCCGACATCACCGGGTTCACGACCTCGAGATGGCTCGGATTCGGCGCGAGCTCCAGCTTGACCGTCGCGTCGCCGACCGTGCGCTCCCCTTCGTAGCCGAGGTGGTACTTCACGTCCCCCGTGCTGCTGTCGGCGCTCGTCTCCCCCTGCCGTCCCTCGAACTCGCCGAACATCTCGACGTAGCTCATCCCCATCACGTGCGTCAGCACGTTGAGCCGGCCGCGGTGCGCCATCCCCATCACCACTCGGCGCGCCCCCCCCTGCGCGGCGCGCGCGATCGCCTCGTCGAGCATCGGGACGAGCACGTCGGTTCCCTCGATCGAGAAGCGCTTGTACCCGAGATACGCCCGCTGGAGGAACCGCTCGAGGCCATCCACCTCGGTGAGCCGGCGCAGGACGGCGCGCCTCTCGTCGCCGCTGAGCGGCTGGGTGAGCACACCCTCCTCCATCGTGCGCCGGAACCAGAGTCGTTCCTGCTCATCGCCAAGGTGCACGAACTCGAGCCCGATCTTGCCGCAGTACACGCCGCGCAGCGCCTGCACGACGTCGGCGGCCGTGCCCTGCGCGTACCCGAGCGCGCTCGCCGGCACGTCGGCCAGCTCCTGCTCGGTGATGCCGTGGAATTCGGGGGTCAGCTCCGCCGCGCCCGGCGGCTTGCTGCCGAGCGGGTCGAGCTGCACGGCGAAGTGGCCGTAGTGGCGGATCGCGTCGATCAGCGCCGCCGCACCGGCGGTCTTCCGCAGCAGCGCCGGATCGCTCCCCGCGCCGACGCCCCCGGTGATCCCCGCGAGCGATTCCGCGGTGCGGAAGAACTGCCGCCAGGACTCGTCCACCGACGATGGATCACGACGGTAGGCTTCGTAGGTCTCGGCGATGTAGCCGTCGTTGAAGACGGTGGTCGTGGGGGGGAAGGTGCTCATTCGTTAAAACTTAGCGGTCGGCGCCGGGGGAAGAACAGGAGCTTGGCCGGTGAGTTGGTGAGTTGGATCGCGCGCTCGTTGGTCGGTGTCTGAGTGATTTGAACGGCAACGGCCACGAACCAGCGTGGAGCCCCCACCGAGGCGTCTCCAGGCCGGTTCGTGGCCGTTCGCGGTTCAACTCACCAATCAACCGACCAACCAACTCCCTATCCAACTCACCAACTCACCGGCTCTCGGGTCCGCTCCACTCCAGCGGAAGCACGACGCTGAACGTCGACCCCACACCGGGCTCGCTCGCCACCTCGATGTGCCCGCCGAGCATGGTCGAGAGACGCCGCGAGATGTAGAGCCCGAGGCCGGTGCCCCCGTGCCGTCGCGTCAGCCCGGTGTCCACCTGGGCGAACGGGCGGAAGAGTCGCGGCAGCTCGTCGGCCGGGATGCCGATCCCGGTGTCTTCCACGTCGATCCGCACCGCGGTGCTGGACCGGGAGAGCCGGAGCGACACGGTCCCGCGGTCCGTGAACTTCACGGCGTTGCCCAGCAGGTTGACGAGGATCTGCCGCGCCTTGTCGATGTCGCTCGTCATGCGCACCGTCGGCGACCGGAGCTCGAGCGTGAGGGCGATCCCGCGCTGCTCGGCCATCGGCTCCACCACGGCGATCGCCGAACGGATGAGGTCCTCCGCGAGGAACTCGCTCGCCCGCACCGTCTCGCGCCCCTCCTCGAGGCTCGTGAAGGCCAGGATCTCCTCGATCATCGCCGAGAGGTGCGTCGTCACGGAGCGCATGCGCTCGAGGATGTCGAGCTGCGGCTCGCTCATCGGGCCGATCACCTGGTCGGCGAGCAGTTCCCCATAGCCGGCCAGCGCGGTGAGCGGTGTGCGCAGTTCGTGGCTCATCGTGGCGAGGAACCGCCCCTTGGCGCGGTCGGCGCTCTGCGCCTGCTGCAGCAACAGCGACTTGTGCACGGCGAGCGCGGCGTGGTCGGCCAGCACGCGCAGTCGATCCCGCTCGCGCACGACGAACGGCCTGCCACCCGGCTCTCGCGTCACGGCCAGCACGCCGAGCGTCTCGCCGTGTGCCCGGAGCGGCGCGACGAGGATGGGGCCGAGGGTGAGCTCGGGGACGGCGCGCATGAGCGGCCGTCCCGAGTCGCTGAAGTTCTCCTCCTGCACGAGCACGCCCTGGTCGAGCGCCTCCGCCATCATCGAGCCCTCGAGCTCGAAGCAGCGCCCGCGCGCCGGCACGACGTTCCCCACCGCGGCCACGACCTCGCCGAGCTTGCCCGTCATGCGCAGCACCGCCGCGCCACTACCATGGCACTGCCGCGACGCGATGTCGCACAGCGTGCGCAGTACCTCGGCCATGTCCACCACTTCGGCCAGTCGGCGGGCGACGTCGTGCAGCGCGAAGCGATCGTCGTCTCCCTCCGTTCGCGCCTCGAGCACCAGCGCCGGACCCACGCGCCGCGCCGTGCACGCGATGGACCGGGGCGCCGTGTCGGCGCGCGTCGGCTTCAGCGTGACGTGCGTGGTGCGCGTCTCGCCGTCGGCGAGCGTCGCCTTCAGCTCCACGAGCGACTCCCCTACCGCGAGATCGACGAGCGTCGCGAGCGGTGCCCCCACCGGGATCGGGGCGCCACGCCACGCCGTCCACCGCGCGTTCGCGTACGTCACGCGGAGATCGTGGCTCAGCACCATCACGCCGGTCTCGATCGAGTCGAGCGCGCCGTCGAGCGACGTTGGCGATGCCATCTCTTCCCTGGGGGCGTGATCGCGCTGGGTCGCGCTGGCGCTCAGAGCGCCCAGTCCGCCGTTCCGACGAGCCCGCACCGGATCGTCGCGCCGTTCAACGAGCGGTGATGGACGGCGGCGCCACCGGTGGCTTCCAGCCGATCGGCGGTACGACGCCGCGTCGGCGGTGCGCACCGGCGAGCAGCGCGAGCACGGTCGAGCGCTCGAGGGCCGGAAGGTACAGCACGCCGGCGACGCCCAGGAGCTCCACCGGCGGCAGCTCCTCGGGTCGGCGTGTCAGGCTCACGGCGAGCAACGGCACGTCCGCGACGCTCGGCTCCACCGCCCACTCGTCGAGCAGGGCAGGAGAGATGAGGTCACAGTCGCAGACGATGACGTGTGGCTCGTAGTGCGAAGCGAAGCTGACCGCGTCCGTCGCGCCCACCACCGGCGCACAGTCGGCTCCCAGCTCGCGAAAGTAGCGGCACAGGTGCTCGCTGAGATACGCGTGGCGCCCCACGCAGAGCAAACGCATTCCGGAATATACCGCGTCCGGCCAGGGAAGTTCAGAGCGCACGGTCGTCTCGTTCGTATCGTGCCACGACGATGTGACGGCGATCACCAGAGCGATTGTCCTCGGCGGCGCCGTGCACGAGCGGAGAACAGTGTGCGTGCGACGTGCGCCATCGTCAAGCGCGAATCACCCCACGACGTGCGCCACGGTGCTCGGTTCGGCGTGCTTCGGCGCGCGCACGACGGGTCCGTCCGCCGACGCCGGAAGGCTCAGCCGGAACGTGCTCCCCTTCCCGACCTCGGATTCCACCTCGAGCTCGCCCTGCAGCATCTCGGCGAGCCGGCGCGAGATCGGCAGCCCGAGCCCCGTGCCTTCGGTGAGCTGCGTCTTCCCGAGCTGCACGAACTCGTCGAAGATCTTCTCCTGATCGGCCGGCGCGATCCCCTCGCCCTGATCGCGCACCGAGATGACGATGCCGCCGTCCTCCGTCGGATGCGCGCCGACGTGGATCGGCTTCCCCTTGCCGAACTTGATCGCGTTCGAGAGGAGGTTGAGCAGGATCTGTCGAAGCCGGCGCGGGTCGCTGATCACCTTCACCGGCTCGCCCTCGTGCTCGAGCGTCAGCTGCGATCCATACTGGTCGGCCAGCGGGCGTACCGTGACGAACAGGTCCTCGATCAGCGACGGGAAGTACACCGGCTGCAGCCGGAGGTCGATCTTCCCCGCCTCGATCTTGGAGAGGTCGAGCACGTCGTTCACGAGCTCGAGCAGGTGCTTCGCCGCCTTGTGCGTGCGCGTGATCCCCTCGGCCTGCTTCTCGTTCAGCGGACCGTAGATGTTCTCCAGGAGGAGCGTGCTGTAGCCGAGCACGGCGTTGATCGGCGTGCGCAGCTCGTGGCTCATCGACGCGTAGAAGCGGCTGCGCGCCGCCATGGCGCGCTCGAGCTCCGCCTGACGGTCGGCCAGCTCGTCGTTGAGCGCCTTCAATTCCCCCATCGCTTTCTCGAGCGATTCGGCCTGCGCCTTGAGCGCCGCCTCGGCGCGCGTCCGCTCTGAGATGTCGCGCACGATCAGCGTGTAGGTGCGCCGGCCGCGAACGTCGAGGCAGCTCGCCGTCGCCTCGATGGGGAACTCCTCGCCGTTCCGGCGCACCCCCGTGAGAGAGAGGATGTGCTCCGCCGGCGACGTCTGGCTCTCGCTCCCCGGCTCGTCCGAGACCTTGCAGATCCGGTCGAGCGCGTCCTGCCGCAGCGGCTCGGGGAACAGCATGCGCACGTCGTGTCCCAGCGCCTCCTCCACCGCGCGGCCGAACATCCGCTCGGCCGCGCGGTTGAACAGCGAGATCTGGCCGTCCGTGTCGAACACCAAGATCGCGTCCATCGCCGAGCCGACGATCTCGGAGAAGCGCGCCTCCGACTCGGTGATCTCGAGCTTGTGCTTGAGCTCCAGCTCGCGGACCTCGCTCGCGCGCAGCAGCACCTGCTGCTCCGAGACCTGCTTCTGCTTGAGGTACAGGTCGACGAAGACGCTGACCTTGGAGCGCAGGATGTCGGGCTGGAACGGCTTCGCCAGGTAGTCCACCGCGCCGACGGAGTACCCCTGGAACACGTACTCCTCGTCCTTGCTGATCGCCGTCAGGAAGATGATCGGGATGTACTTCGTGCGTTCGCGCGACTTGATGAGCCGAGCCGTCTCGAAGCCGTTGATGCCCGGCATCTGCACGTCGAGCAGGATCACCGCGAAGTCGTGCAGCAGGAGCTTGCGCAGCGCCTCGTCCCCCGAGTGCGCCCGGATGAGCGTCTGATTGAGCGGCTCCAAAATCGCTTCGAGCGCGAGCAGGTTCTCGGGCCGGTCGTCCACGAGCAGGATCTCGACCGGTCCCGCCCGGAACTCCCCGTTCTGCCCGGGGGCGCTCACCGGTGTCGCCTGCTCCCGACGGGGCAGCGGCGTCGCTCCCGTGCTCACGCGTGCTCCCGTTCGGGAAGCCCGGCCGGCAGCGTGGCCAGGAACGTCGTCAGCGCTTCGAGCGGCATCACCCGCGCCCGCGGCACGGCCTTCCGCGCCGCCGCCGGCATGGTGCGGCTCTCGGCGGTGTCGGGGTCCTGCACCAGCGCGAGCCCGCCACGGTCGGAGATGCGCCGCAGCCCGTCCGCGCCGTCGGAGTTCGCGCCGGTGAGCACGACGCCCACCGTGCGGTGCCCGTAGCTGTCCGCCGCCGAAGAGAAGGTCACGTCGATCGACGGCCGGCTGAACCGCACTGGCGCCTCCGTGCTCAGCGAGAAGTGGCCCCGCTCCACCAGCGTGTGGTAGTCCGGTGGCGCCACATAGATGTGCCCGTGCTCCACCGGCATCTTGTCCTCCACCTCGAAGACGCGCAACGACGAGCGCTCCTGGAGCAGCGTGCGCAGCAGCTGGTCGGAGTCCTTGTGGCGATGCTGGACGAGCGTCACGGCCATCTGAAAGGAGGCGGGCAAGCCGCCGACCAGCGTCCGGAGCGCGGCGAGGCCGCCCCACGAGGTGCCGACGACCACCAAGTCGTACCCCACTCCGGGCTCGACGGCCATCATCGCACCTTCCGGTACAGCTTCTCGGTCACGCTCAGCTTCTCGTAGCACGGCTCGTACTGCGAGAACTTGAGCGATTCCTTGCTCCCCAGCGCCAGGATCCCCAGCATCACGAGCGAATCGTAGAACAGGGAGTGCACGCGGTTCTGCAGCGTCTTGTCGAAATAGATCAGCACGTTGCGGCAGAAGATCACGTGGAACTCGCTGAACGATCGGTCCGTCACCAGGTTGTGCTGCGAGAACACGATGTTTCGCGTCAGCGACGGGGTGAACAGCGCGCCGTCGTACTTCGCCGTGTAGTACTCGGAGAACGACCGCGTCCCGCCGGCCCGGAGGTAGTTCTCCGTGTACTCCTGCATCCGGTCGAGCGGGAAGATCCCCTGCCGGGCCCGCTGCAGCACCACGTCGTTGATGTCCGTCGCGTACAGCCGCGCCCGGTCGTACAGCCCCTCCTCCTCGAGGAGGATCGCCATCGAGAACACCTCTTCTCCGGTCGAACATCCGGCGTGCCAGATCCGGATGAAGGGGTAGGTGCGCAGCAGCGGGATGACCCGCTCCCGGAACTCCTTGTAGAAAGTCGGGTCGCGGAACATCGCCGTCACGTTCACCGACAGGTCGAGCAGGAGCCGCTCCATCGCGTCCGGATCGTGAAGGATGCGCGCTTGCAGCTCCGAGATCGTCATCAGGCCCTCCCCTTCGACGCGCTTCCACAGGCGGCGGCGAATCGAGGCGTAGGCGTACGACCGGAAGTCGAATCCATAGTGCCGGTACACCCCTTCCAGGAGCAGCTCGATCTCGAGCCGCTCCAGGTCGGAGTTGTAGGCGAGTGGCGGTCCCGGGAGGGACTGCCCGTCGCTCACCGGTACAACCATACCCGCATCAGGCTGAGCAGCTGCTCGGTGTCCACCGGCTTGGTGATGTAGTCGGACGCGCCCGCTGCGATGCACTTCTCGCGGTCACCCTTCATCGCCTTCGCCGTCAGGGCGATGATCGGCAGCGACTTGAGCGTCGGCATCTCCCGGATCGCCCGCGTCGTCTCGTAGCCGTCCATCTCCGGCATCATCACGTCCATCAGCACCAGATCGAAGTCCTGCCGCTCGCGCAGCAGCGCGACGGCGTCCTTCCCGTTCTCGGCGAACGACACCTGCATGCCGTGGTCCTCGAGCATGCTCGTGAGCGAGAAGATGTTCCGCACGTCGTCGTCCACCACGAGCACCCGCTTGCCCGCGAACACCGCGTCGGCGTTGTGCAGCCGCTCGAGCATGCGCCGCTTCTGCTCGGGCAGCTTCGCCTCCACCCGATGGAGGAAGAGCGCCGTCTCGTCGAGCAGCCGCTCGGGCGACTTCACGTCCTTCACGATGATCGTCTCGGCGAACTTGCGCAGCTTCGTCTCCTCCGCCTGCGACAGGTCCTTGCCCGTGTAGATGATGATCGGCAGGTCGCGCATCTGCGGGTTCGCCTTCACCGTCTCCAACAGCTCGAACCCGTTCATGTCCTTCAGGCCGAGGTCGAGCACCATGCAGTCGAAGTGGCCCGACGTGAGCTCGCGCAGTGCGTCCTCGGCGCTCTCCACGGCGGTGATCTCCACGTCCTCGTGCTGGATCAGCTCGATCATGCTCTGCCGCTGCGTCGCGTCGTCCTCCACCACGAGCAGCCGCTTGACCGAGCTCTCGATGAAGCTGGCGATCCTGGCGAACGAGTCGTCGAGCGCCTCCTTCGTGACCGGCTTCTCGAGATAGGCCAGCGCGCCCGACTTGAGCCCCTGCTGTCGCTCGCGGATCCCGGTGATGATGTGCACCGGGATGTGCCGCGTCTGCGGATGGTGCTTGAGCCGGTCCAGCACCGCCCACCCGTCCATCCCCGGCATGTCGATGTCGAGCGTGATCGCGTCGGGCTCGAACGCGTGCGCGAGCTTCAGCCCCGCCTCGCCGTCGAGCGCGCACAGCCCCTTGAATCCCTTCTCGCGCGCCATCTCGAGCAGCACCTTCGAGAAGTTGGCGTCGTTCTCGATGATGAGCAGCGTGCGGTCGCCCGGGTCGATGCCGTCGCGGTCGTCGTCGAACCCCTCGGGCCGCGGCAGCGAGTCGCGCGACATCACCACGTCGTGCTCGTCGTCCTGCCGGATCGGCGCCACCGCCGTCCCGCCGCCCGACGGCGTCCACCCGCCCGAGGAAGCGCCGCCGGGTGACGCGGCCATCGCCGCGCTCGCGGCGAGCGAGCGCATCGCGCCGCTCGCCCGCGACCGGGCGTCGGCACCGCCGCTCCCGCCAGCGTCACCACTCCACGAGTCGCGCCGGCGCGAGGCGGACGCGTCCCGCGGCGGCTCCGGATCGATGTAGCGCGCCGGCAGGAAGAGCGTGAAGGTGCTGCCGCCGCCGGTCGTGCTGTCCACGCGGATCTCGCCGCCCAGCAGGAAGGCGATCTGCCGGCTGATCGTCAGCCCCAGCCCCGTGCCGCCGAACTTCCGCGTCGTCGTCCCGTCGGCCTGCTGGAACGCCTCGAAGATCAGCTGCTGCTTCTCCTTCGGGATCCCGATGCCGGTGTCCGTCACCGAGAAGGCGATCACCGTCTCGGCCTGATCGAGGACGCGGCTCGCGAAGCGCTTCCCCTTGTCCGCCTTCCGCACGGTGAGGGTCACCCCGCCCTGCTCGGTGAACTTGAAGGCGTTCGAGAGCAGGTTCTTGAGCACCTGCTGCAGCCGCTGCCCATCGGTGTGGATCGTCGACGGCACGTCCGGCTTCACGTCCACCGTGAACGTGATCCCCTTCTGCTGCGCCACCTGCTCGAAGGTGCGCCGCGTGAACGACTCGACGTCCACGATCGGCACGTCCGTCGGGTTCACCTCCATCTTCCCGGCTTCGACCTTGGACAGATCGAGGATGTCGTTGATCAGGTTGAGCAGGTCCGTGCCCGACGAGTGGATCGTCTGCGCGAACTCCACCTGCTTCGCGGTCAGGTTGTTGTCCTTGTTGTCGGAGAGGAGCTTCGCCAGGATGAGCAGCGAGTTGAGCGGCGTGCGCAGCTCGTGGCTCATGTTGGCCACGAACTCGCTCTTGTACTTCGAGCTGAGCGCGAGCTGCTCCGCTTTCTCCTCGAGCGCCAGCCGCGCGCCCTCCACCTCGCGGTTCTTCTGCTCGACCTTCTGGTTCTGCTCCGCGAGCAGCGAGGCCTTCTCCTCCAGTTCCTCGTTCACCTGCTGCAGCTCCTCCTGCTGCTCCTTGAGCAGCTCCTCGGACTGCCGCAGCGTCTTCGCCTGCGCCTCGAGCTCCGAGTTCGACCGCTTGAGCTCCTCCTGCTGCAGCTGGAGCTCCTTCGACTGGCTCTGCAGCTCCTGCGTCAGCTTCTGCGACTGCTCGAGCAGCTCCTCCGTGCGCATGTTCGCGCTGATCATGTTCAGCACGACGCCGATCGACTCGCTGAGCTGGTCGAGGAAGGTCTGGTGGATCTGGCTGAACGGGAGGAAGCTCGCCAGCTCGATCACCGCCTTCACCTCGCCCTCGAACAGGATCGGCAGGACGATGATGTTGCGCGGCGGTGCTTCTCCGAGCCCTGACGTGATCTGGATGTAGTCGTCGGGCACGTTCGTCAGCAGGATCGGCTGCTTCTCGAGTGCCGCCTGCCCGACGAGCCCCTCGCCGATGGCGAACCGGTTGCCGACGTGCTTGCGCGCCCGGTACGCGTACGACGCGATGAGCCGCAGCATCGGCGCGCCCGCGTCGTTGTCCATGATGAAGAACGCGCCGTGATGGGCCGACACCAGCGGCGTCAGCTCGCTCATGATGAGGCGCGAGACGGACTCGAGGTCCTTCTGCCCCTGCATCATCCGGCTGAACTTCGCCAGGTTGGTCTTGAGCCAGTCCTGCTCCTGGTTCCGCTCGGTCGTCTCCTTCAGGTTGGCGATCATCTGGTTGATGTTCGCCTTGAGCTCGTCCAGCTCGCCCTGGGCCTCGACGGTGATCTGTCGCGTCAGGTCGCCCTTCGTCACGGCGGTGGCCACGTCGGCGATGTTCCGCACCTGCGCGGTGAGCGAGTTCGCCATCGCGTTCACCGAGTCGGTGAGCCCCTTCCACGTGCCGGCGACGCCGGGCACCTCGGCCTGGCCACCCAGCTTCCCTTCCGTGCCCACTTCCTTGGCGACGCGCGTCACCTCGTCGGCGAACACGCGCAGCTTCTCCACCATCGTGTTGACGGTGTTCTTGAGCTCGAGGATCTCGCCGCGCGCCTCGACGGTGATCTTCTGCGACAGGTCGCCGTTGGCCACCGCCGTCGTGACGAGCGCGATGTTTCGCACCTGACTCGTCAGGTTCGACGCCATGAAGTTCACGTTGTCCGTGAGGTCCCTCCACACGCCGCCCGCGCCCGGCACGCGCGCCTGGCCGCCGAGGATGCCCTCGGAGCCGACCTCGCGCGCCACGCGGGTCACCTCGCTCGCGAACGCGTTGAGCTGCTCCACCATCGTGTTGACGGTGTTCTTCAGTTCGAGGATCTCGCCGCGCGCATCGACGGTGATCTTGCGCGACAGGTCGCCGAGCGCGACGGCCGTCGTCACGTCGGCGATGTTGCGCACCTGCGACGTCAGGTTCGACGCCATGTAGTTCACGCTGTCGGTCAGATCCTTCCACGTGCCCGCGACTCCCGGCACGTTCGCCTGCCCGCCCAGCCGGCCCTCGGTGCCCACCTCTCGCGCCACGCGCGTTACCTCCGAGGCGAAGCTCGAGAGCTGATCGACCATCGTGTTGATGACGTCCTTGATCTGCAGGATCTCCCCGCGCACGTCCACCGTGATCTTGCGCGTCAGATCCCCCTTCGCGATCGCCGCCGACACCGCCGAGACGTCGCGCAGCTGCACCGTCAGGTTGCCGGCGAGCTGGTTCACGTTGTCCGTCAGGTCCTTCCACACGCCGCCGGCGCCCGGTACGCTCGCCTGTCCGCCGAGGATGCCCTCGGAGCCGACCTCGCGCGCCACGCGCGTCACCTCGCTCGCGAAGGCGTTGAGCTGGTCCACCATGGTGTTCACGGTGTTCTTGAGCTCGAGGATCTCCCCCTTCGCCTCGGCCGTGATCTTCCGCGACAGGTCGCCCTTCGCCACCGCCGTCGTGACGTCGGCGATGTTGCGCACCTGACTCGTCAGGTTCGACGCCATCGAGTTCACCGAGTCGGTGAGATCGCGCCAGGTGCCGCTGACCCCCTCGACGTTCGCCTGGCCGCCCAGCCGCCCCTCGGTACCGACCTCTCGCGCCACGCGCGTCACCTCGGCGGCGAACGCGTTGAGCTGGTCCACCATCGTGTTGACGGTGTTCTTCAGCTCCAGGATCTCGCCCTTGGCCTCGGCCGTGATCTTCTTCGAGAGGTCGCCCTTGGCCACCGCCGTCGTCACGTCGGCGATGTTTCGCACCTGACTCGTCAGGTTGCCGGCCATGAAGTTCACCGAGTCGGTGAGGTCCTTCCACGTGCCGGCCACGCCCGGCACGTTGGCCTGCCCGCCCAGCCGTCCCTCCGAGCCTACCTCGCGCGCCACGCGCGTCACTTCGGCCGCGAAGGCATTGAGCTGGTCCACCATGGTGTTCACGGTGTCCTTCAGCTCGAGCACCTCGCCGCGCGCCTCGACGGTGATCTTCTGCGACAGGTCGCCATTGGCCACCGCCGTCGTCACGAGGGCGATGTTTCGCACCTGACTCGTCAGGTTGCCGGCCATGAAGTTCACGGAGTCCGTGAGGTCCTTCCACGTGCCCGCGACCCCCGGCACGTTCGCCTGGCCGCCGAGGATGCCCTCGGTACCCACCTCTCGGGCCACGCGCGTCACTTCCGCCGCGAACCCCGAGAGCTGATCGACCATCGTGTTGATCGTGTTCTTGAGCTCCTGGATCTCGCCACGCGCCTCGACCGTGATCTTCTGCGAGAGATCGCCGTTGGCGACCGCGGTCGTCACGAGCGCGATGTTTCGCACCTGGCTCGTGAGGTTGCCGGCCATCGAGTTCACCGAGTCGGTGAGGTCCTTCCACGTGCCGGCGACGCCGCGCACCTCGGCCTGGCCCCCCAGCTTCCCGTCCGTACCCACCTCTCGGGCGACGCGTGTCACCTCAGACGCGAAGCTCGAGAGCTGATCGACCATCGTGTTGATGACGTCCTTGATCTGCAGGATCTCGCCGCGCACGTCCACCGTGATCTTGCGCGTCAGATCGCCCTTCGCGATCGCCGTGGCGACCGCCGAGACGTCGCGCAGCTGCACCGTCAGGTTGCCGGCGAGCTGGTTCACGTTGTCCGTCAGGTCCTTCCACGTGCCGGCGACCCCCGGCACCGCCGCCTGACCACCCAGCTTGCCTTCGGTGCCCACCTCGCGCGCCACGCGCGTCACTTCCGACGCGAAGCTCGAGAGCTGGTCGACCATCGTGTTGACCGTGTTCTTGAGCTCGAGGATCTCGCCCTTCGCCTCGGCCGTGATCTTTCGCGACAGGTCGCCCTTCGCCACCGCGGTCGTGACGTCGGCGATGTTGCGCACCTGACTCGTCAGGTTCGACGCCATCGAGTTCACCGAGTCGGTCAGGTCCTTCCACGTGCCGGCGACGCCGGGCACGTTCGCCTGACCGCCCAGCACGCCTTCGGTGCCCACCTCGCGCGCCACGCGCGTCACCTCGTCGGCGAACGACGAGAGCTGGTCCACCATCGTGTTGATCGTGTTCTTGAGCTCGAGGATCTCCCCCTTCGCTTCGGCGGTGATCTTCCGCGACAGGTCGCCCTTCGCGACCGCCGTCGTGACGTCGGCGATGTTGCGCACCTGGTTGGTCAGGTTGGTCGCCATGCCGTTCACGCTGTCGGTCAGGTCGCGCCAGGTGCCGCTCACCCCCTGCACGTTGGCCTGGCCGCCCAGCCGCCCCTCGGTACCCACCTCTCGGGCGACGCGCGTCACCTCGCTCGCGAACGCGTTGAGCTGGTCCACCATCCGGTTGACCGTCGAGCCGATTCGGAAGAACTCGCCCTGCACCGTCTTCCCTTCGATCTCGAGCTCGACTTTCTGGCTCAGATCGCCCTCGGCGACCGCCTTGATGACCCTGGCGACCTCGCTGGTCGGTTGCACGAGGTCGGTGATCAGCGAGTTGAGCGCGTCCACGCTCCCCGCCCACAGCCCACTCGCCGGACCGATCGTCGCGCGGTCGCGCATCTTCCCCTCGCGCCCGACCGAGAGCGCGACGCGGTCGAGCTCCTCAGCCAGCCGCTGCTGCTTCGTGGCGACGCTGTTGAACACGTCGGCCAGCTCGCCCATCAGCCGGTCGTCCACGGCGTCGATGCGGATCGTGAAGTCGCCGGCGTCCAGGGCGCGGAGCCCGGCCAGCAGCCGTCGCAGCGCACGCTCGCGCGACCCGCTCGTGCCGCCGCCACCGTCGCCCGGCGCGGCGCGCACGACGCGCTCCGGGGCGCTGTCACCCGCGTCGACGCCCAGCGCCGCGGCCGTGCGCCGCGGGCGGCCGCGCTTTCCGCGCGTCGCGCCGGTCTTTCGTCCATTGCCGTTGCCACGCCCTTCCGACGGGCGTTCGTCCTGCTCGGGAACTTCGGGTTTCTCGCCGACGCCCACGGTCAGCACCTATGAGAAGAGAGAAGGATGCGGAAAGACCACCGTCGTTGGATCGCGGTGGCGGTACGGCACGGCCGCATCCCGAGGGGATGAGGGACGCACACGAAGAGGGTCCGTTCAACAAGCATGCCGAGCTCGAGCGGAACGAGTCGTCCCGCGCGCACGTGCCCGGGGCCGCTGACGGGCGGGCTCAGACATGCAAAAAGTGGGCTCCGTCACATACAAATATATATTGATATGTTGCTCGCGGGCCGTCGGCGGCCGCCGCGATCAGCGCGCGTCGGACGCGTGCAGCCGCACCGGGTCGCCGACACCGATGCGGCCTTCGCGAAGGATGCGCACGTACACGCGGCTCCAGCCGGGATGCACCTTCTGCGAGATGCGCACGAACC
>DASTSX010000054.1:0-7470 GCA_035760455.1 Gemmatimonadaceae bacterium
CACCACATCCTCGTGAGCAAGGGCGCGCGCGGCGGCGTCACGACGGCCGACGTCGTCGTGCTCGACGGAGCTTCGCGCGTGGCGGAGATCGCCCGGATGCTCGGTGGTGATCCCGAGAGCGAGGTCAGTCGGGCGCACGCACGCGAGCTGCTCGACGTGGCGGCCACCGTCACCGCGGATGCGAGTGCGGCCACAGCGACCTCGGCGCGCGGCGCGCGTCGCGCGCGTAAGTGAAGGCCGCTAGCGCCTGACCCGGTAGTAGATCCGCAGCTGGATCTGATCGCGGAAGTACTTCGGCGCGCCGGCATCGCCGCTGATCGCCTCCAGATGCCGGTACGACACCTCGATGGGATAGCGCGCGCGTCCCCGCAGATACGCATCCACCGTCGAGTAGCGCACGCCGCCGCCGATGTGCTGCACGGTTCGCTCCGCCGGAAGCACGGAGTTCGCGAGGACGACGCACGCCGAGCAGGGCGACTCCGGCGCGTCGAACGTCGGCGCTCCGCTCCGCTCCAGTCCGAACTGTCCCTCGAACGCGAGCCAGTCGCCGACGAACAGCCGCGGCGTGACGTCGAGGCCGAACACATCGCCCGCCGTGCGCGAGACCTCGCCGAACTCCGGGTTGGGAAACCCTCCGATGGGAAATCCCACGAGCGGCACCTGCACCGTGCGAGCGAACGACTTCGCGTAGCGCGCCGCGACGGTGGCGCCGACGCGGCCGGCCGACACGTCGAGGGCCGACCGCATCTCCGCGCCGGCTCCCTCACCGGTGCCGATGTCGAGAAGATCGCGCACCGAGTCGGGTTTGCTCGTGGCGAAGCGGACGATGCCTCCGACCGCGAGCCGATACTGCACACCCCGCATCGGCAGGGTGTCGCGCTGCGAGCGGTCGAGCAGGATCAGTCGCGCGCGCAGCTCGACGTCGCCGATTCCGATGCGCTCCGTCGTGGCGATCGAGTCCAGCCCGCCGCCGAGCGTGTTCTGGAGCAGGCCGCGCTCGCCGAAGCGCCCCTGGAGATCGATGTAGGAGAACTCGGTGGTGACGGTCGGCAGGGTGCCGATCACGGTGCCGGGTACGTACGCGAGGAGCTTCGCCGCGAGCGCCGCCCGTTCGCTCTCGATCGACTTCGCCAGCGCACTGCCGGTGAGGGGCGCGATCACGGTCGTGCTGTCCGTGATGCCGTAGGCCGCCGTGACCGCGCCGGCGAACTCGCTCGCCCGCCGTGCCGCGTCCGCCGCGTCGGCCTCGCGCCCGCGCACCGGATCGCACTCCGTCGCGGCCGCGTTCTGCGCGCAGCGCGCCAGGAGCCCGGTGAGCGTGGTCGCGGCCCTGGCCAGTGCGGTGACGATCGCGGCGTTGGCCGCCGACGTCGCGAGACGGGCGGACAGCGGCAGGATGCCGACGTTGCTCGTCCTCGTCGTATCCCCGGCCGCGCGCTGATTCACGCGAACCTGGGCGGAGCGCCGCGTCTGGACCAGGGGCACGACGACGCCGAGGCTCAGCCGGCGCGTGATCCCGTACTCGAAGGCGAACGGCGTCGTCACGATGCGGGCGTCGCTGCGCACGTCGAGCCGGCCGAAGGTGAGACGCTGGCCCGGCGTCCGGGTCAGCGTCCGCAGCGCACCCTCGATCGCGGCGAGCCTCGGAAGCTGCCGCGCGCCGAGCGAATCGGTGGACAGCTCCTCGCCGAGTGCGCGGATCGATCCGTCGTCACCGAAGCGACTATCGTAGCGCGTCCACGCGTTGCCCACCGAGAATCGCAGCCATCCGCCGGGGATCGGGATCGCGTCCTCGGCCAGGCTCGGCGCCGTCTGCGCCCGCAGTGCGACGTCGGGCGCCGCGAGGAGCGAGCAGAGCACGGCGATCGCCGCGAGGAGCCGCGCACGCGGGCGCGACGGCGGTGCGTCGGCGGACGCGGGACGAAGGACGACGAGCGGCGGCATTGGGCCGAAGGTTATCATTGGGGCGGTCGACCAACAACTTCACGCGCCGCACCGTGACACACATCGCGCTTCCGAACGTGCCCTGGCAGCTCACGGGCAATCACTGGCTCGCCATCCCGTGCATCCATCCGGCGGACGGGTCGATCCACGCGATCGGCGTGGTGCACCGCGGGGCGCGCGCGGCGGTCGAGTTCGCGGGCGGTCCCGGATTCGTCGAGGGCGCGGCGCCCGCGCTGCTCAAGCCGATCGTCGAGATCGACGGGCAGGCCCACGAGTTGTCCGGCGGGCAGATGGCGTGGGAGCGCGCCCTGGAGTGGCTGCCCACCTTCACGTGCACCATCGGCGACGTCGTCGTGCGCGGCACCATCTTCGCGCCGTACGGGCGCGACGCGGATCTCGCGGGGGCCGTCTACGCCATCGCCCTCGAGAGCCGCGGCGCGGCGCATACCGTACGCGTGCGGCTCGAGGGAGTGCTCGGTCATCGCCAGCTTCGTGTGCGTTCGGCGCGGCCCACGGACGATCAGTCGCTCGTCTCCCGCGGCGCGAGCGGTCATCTGCTGCTCGAGGGAAGCGCGCAGCCCGGACTGGCGGCGCTCGCCGTGAGCGCCGACGACGAGGCGGAGGTGTCGCAGCATGGCGTGCGCTTCTCGATCGCGCGCACCCTCGAGCTTCCGGCGCGGGGCCACGCCGACACCGCCTTCTATCTCGCCGCCGGCCCCGAGCGGGACGGCGCCGAAGCGACCGTCGCCGTGCTGCGGCGGCGTGGCTGGCGCTCGCTGCTCGCGGGCACGCGCGACGCGCTGCAGCAGCTCGAGCAGAGCACTGGATCCGAAGGGGTCGATCGGCTCATCAACCGCAATCTGCTCTTCGCGTACTTCTTCGGTGTCGCTCGCGCCCTGGACGACGCGCACTACTACCTCGTGCGCACGCGCGCGCCGTGGCACGGCGCGGGGGTCACCATCCGCGACTGGGAGGCGTTGATGTGGACGCTCCCGGCGGTGCAGCTCGCCGACGGCGCGCTCGCGCGCGAGCTGCTCCTGCGCATGTGCGAGCTGCACGGCTATGCACCCGGTCGCGGCGTGCACTATCTCGACGGCACGCTGTTCGAGCCGGGCTTCGCGCTCGAAGGCGTCGCCGCCTATCCGATCGCGATCGACCGGTACGCCCGCGACACGGGAGACGCGGCCATCGTCGACGAGCCGGCCATCGGGGACGCGTTGTATCTGGCGCACGACGACCTCCACGACCGCCGGGATCGCCGCTTTCCGCTCTACTCGACCGAGGTCACGCCGGGCAACACCCCGGTCGCGATGCCGTTCACGCTGCACGCGAACGCCACCGCGGCGCAGGCGCTCGAGATCCTGCGCCGCACGCTCGACGAGGAGACCTCACGCTCGGTCGAGGATCCCGCCGCCGTGCGCGCCGCGATCAAGCGGCACTTCGCGCCCGAGCGCGACCAGAAGGCGACGCTGCGTGCCGCGATCGATCTGCTGGGCGAAGCGTCGACCGCGGACGAGCCGAGCGCCAGCGCGGTCTGGCTGCCGCTGTACGAAGCGCTGGACCGGACCGACTCGGTGTACCGCCGAACCGTCAAGGCGATCCCGCGTGAGCGCTCGGCGCTCGTGCGCGAGATCGGACGGCTACTCGGTCCCGACGGAGAGCAGGTGCTGCAGTGGCTTCGACACGCGCCGCTCCACGGTGGCGTGGCCGCGGAGCTCGTCGACGACGCGGGACTCGCGACGGCGAACGGCGGCGACGCTGCGCTCTCGGGCCTGCTCGCCTCTACCGCGTGGTTCGCCGTCCACGCGCTCGGCCTGTCCGCGGGCTGACGCCGCACCATCTACCTGGCTCGCCCCGCTCGTTCTATATTCGATCGGCACGCGGGAATAGCTCAGTTGGTAGAGCACAACCTTGCCAAGGTTGGGGTCGCGGGTTCGAGTCCCGTTTCCCGCTCTGGAAGCGAAGGCGGGGGAGCGCTGGCTCCCCCGTTTCGCGTTCGGCTCGAATGGCGCGCCGGGATGGCGAAACTGGCAGACGCGCGAGACTTAAAATCTTGTGTCCGCAAGGACGTCCGGGTTCGAGCCCCGGTCCCGGCATGAGCGGCGGTGGGAAATGGGGAGTGGGAAGCAACGACGGCCCCGCGACATCGCGTCGCGGGGCCGTCGCGTTCACTGCCCACCGTCGACATCCCACCTCATACCGCGCCACTCAGAACGGAATCGCCTCCGTCTCCTCGCTCCCCACCTTCGCCGGCTCCGTCTTTCCCCCCTTCGGCGGCCAGAGCACGCCGTCGCACGAGCGGTCGCGGCACTTGTAGTCCGGCGCCTTGGGGTTCCGCTTGGTCAACCGGTTGTCCCACACGCGTCCGCCGCACTTCGGGCAGCTCGGCTCGTGCGACGCGATGGGTCCGGTCGCGCCGACCTTCTCGATCGGATCGTCGGAAACGGGCACCTCGACCTCGCGCTCCGGCGGCGTGGCGACGCCGGTGGCGTTCTCGGTCGCCGACACGCTCGCTACGCGCGAGCGTCCGTACCGCCGCGCATACGTCACCGCGGGGTCCTCCATCGGCTTGGCATACCTGCCGTCGCCGTCCATCTGCACCCAGTTCTGCTCGTACGCGTAGAGCTCGTGCGCGATGCCGAAGCGCACGGCCGCGCGCTTGAAGGCGTCCGTCGCGGCCTGCTTGTAGTCCTTGCCCGTCCCGACGTCCTCCCGGATGACACCGAGGATCTGCAGTCGCGCCTTGAACGAGCACGCACCCTGGTTCGCGTCCTCGTCCAGCCCCGTCACCGGAGGCAGCAGCTCGAGCGTGAGATCCCACTCGCCCGGCACCACCGAGTCGAGCCGTTCGCGAACGGTGTTCGCCTCGATGTACGCCACGAAGCGGGCGAGGAAGCGCCCGTCGCGCGCGAGGGGGCGGCCGTCCTGTCGCCAGGAGATCACGCCGGGGGGAAGCGGGGCGGCGAGCGCCGACCAGATGTCGATCTTGTCCACATGCGTCTCGTGTCTCGCGATCATTCTCTCATCCTACCGTTTCGTTGTCCGTCCAGTGCGAGCTCGCTACGAGACTCGCGCGATCTGCCCGTTGAACTTCCGAGCGTGTCCGACCGCAGGGCAGGTGCGGCCATGTTCGCAGTACCATCCGTGCCGATCGAAGAAGACGAGGTGCGGCGTACTGCGTCCGTCGACGTGCTCGTCGACGCGGTAGAGGAACTGCACGCTGGTGTTCGGCCCGCACTTGCGGAGCGGGTCCAACGGCTTGACCGCGACGCGAACGACCGGCGCCTGCGCACCCCGTCCGCGCACCACGGCGAGCGCGCGCTTGCCGGCGCCCTTCGCGCCTGCCGCGGCCCTGCCATTCCCCGTGCGAGCCGTCTTCACGGCCTTCCCCCCTCGCTTCGCCGTCCCCTTTCGTGCCGAGGCTTCCTTTCCCCTCCTCGGCTCGACCGTCTTCGTGGTGCCCTTCGCCTTTCGACGTGCGGACTTGCCTTTCGCGTTACGTTCGCCCGTAACTCCCGTCCCTTTCTTGACTTTCGCCACTTGCGCTCCTAAACTGTGCAACGAACGTCGCATGAGTTCGGGTTTCTTTCGGTGTCGCAATCTAGGACGACCTGCAACGTATGTCAACGGATTTCGCGCGTGATTCGGCCCTTCCCGAGGGAGCGCCAGAGCTGACCTCGCTGGGCAAGCGGCTCGAGATCCTGCGCATCGAGCGCGGCATCTCGAAGCAGCGGCTCGCGCGGCATGCCGGCACTTCGCGCCAGCAGCTCTGGCGCGTGATGACCGGGAAGTCCGAGTTGACCAGCTCGCTCAAGGAGCGGCTCGCCGGCGCGTTGTCCGTGGATCCATCGGTGCTGACGGGAGCGGCCGGGACGTCCCGCTCGCACACGTTCGGTCTCGTCGCGAGCGTGAGCTCGCCATTCTCGACGCCGACGGGTGAGCAGCGCGTCCCTGGCGTCGCCGACTATCTGAGCGACTGCGCGCATCTCGCGGCGACGCTCCGCACGCTGCCCGCGGGCGACTCCGGACGCCGTCTCAAGCGCGCGCTGCTCAACGCGCTCGAGGACCTCGCGGTCGAGGCCGCGCAGCCGCTCCCATCCGACTTTTCAGAAATCCGGCGGCGCGTGCTCGCCGGCGAGCTCTAGCTCCGCGACGTCGACGACCCCGCCGCAATGCACGCATCCGTGGCGCGTGTTGTGCACCCTCTCCGGGACTCGGAAAGAACCGTATCACCGGAGGCCCAATGGAACGCGGCATCGATTTTCTCAAGAGCCAGATCAACAACGCCGTGATGCAGCACCAGACGTTCGTCGAGAACCTGGTCGATCACGAAAAGCAGGCAGAGGACGCGCGCTTCCGCGATCTGTGCTCGCGCTTCATCCCGAAGGCGCGCTCGCATCAGCGCATGCTCGAGGAGTACCAGACGGAGCTCGGCGCGGAGACGGGCGCGGCCAAGAAGGCGCTCGGCAAGGCCCTCGGCATGGCGCGCGATCTCGCCGATGCGGCACGCGAGAGCGATTTCCTCCGCCTCGTCGGCGACATCGTCACCGCGCGGCAGTCGGAAGACACGTTCAAGACCTTCCGCGAGGCGGGCAAGACGCTCGGCATCGCGCGTCTCCAGCAGATCGGCGACATGGGCGAGCGCGATCACGACGAGTATCACCGTGAGGCCAACCGTCTCGCCCAGCAGATGTTCGTCGAGCTTGTGCGTCAGGGCGACACGACGGGCCTGAACCTCTCGCCGTCGGCGACGGCGGGAACGTCGGGTTTCGGCACGACGGGCACCTCGACGAGCTCCGGCACGTCGATCTGATCGCGGCGCTGCGGCGCCAGCGAGAAATTTTTCCGGGGGCGACGGTGGCATCCACTTTCGCCCCCGGCTACTTTTTTCGCTATGACCGACGTTGTCGCGCTCGCTGCCGAACTGCTCGCCCTCCAATCGTCCACCGGCGCTGAAGGACCCGCCGTGGACTTCGTGTCGCGCTGGCTGATCGCGCGCGGCTGGAACGTCACGCTGCAGGAAGTCGCGAAGGGGCGAGCCAACGTCTGGGCGTCGCGCGCCGGCGGCGGCGTCACCCTCTCGACCCATCTCGACACCGTGCCGCCGTACATCGGGCCGCGGCTCGAGAAGTCCCGGCTCTACGGTCGCGGCGCGTGCGACGCGAAGGGGATCGCGGCCGCCATGCTCTGTGCCGCCGACCGGCTGGCCGAGGCGGGGGAGCGCCGCGTCGATCTCCTCCTCGTCGTCGGCGAAGAGAAGGGGTCCGACGGCGCACGTGCGGCGAACCATCTCCAGGCCACGAGCAGGTACCTGGTGAACGGCGAGCCGACCGAGAGCAAGCTCGCGTCGGGAGCGAAGGGCTCGCAGCGCGTGGTCGTGCGCACGCGTGGTCGCGCGGCGCATTCCGCGTACGCGCATCTCGGCGTCTCCGCGATCGAGCCGATGCTGGCGCTGCTCCCCGGCGTGAAGGCGCTGCCCCTGCCCAAGGACCCCGTGCTGGGCGAGACGACGGTGAACATCGGCAC
>DASTSX010000055.1:0-7560 GCA_035760455.1 Gemmatimonadaceae bacterium
GCCTCCTCGTCGAGCAGGCCGTCCCGCGCGGGCACGGTGCGCACGGCGTAGCCGCGTGCGCGGGACGCCGCCAGCCATGGATAGACGTTGGCCGGAAACTCGAGGTCCGGGATGACCACGACGTCGCCCGGACCGAGCGGCAGCCCCCAGGCGGCGAGGTTGATCCCCGCCCCCGTGTTCACCGAGAGCGCGATGGCGTGGTCGGGCGCCCGCACCAGCTCCGCGACGAGTGCGCGGCAGCGGTCGAGCACTCCGAACTGCTCCTCGTGCGACAACCGGTGCGGTGCCGCACGCTTGCGCGAGAATTCCGCCTGCGCGCGAAGCGTGCGCTCGGGGAGCGGACCGGTGCTGGCGGCGTCGAGGTACACCGCCTCGCCGGCCGCGGCCCAGGGGAACTCCTCGCGCCGCAGCCGTTCGACGTCGAACGCCACCGTCAGGTGCGCGCCGACGGTGGCGCGTCGATCGTTCCGCTCTTCGCCGCGTGGCGTGGATCGAGCGCGTCGCGCAGTGCGTCGCCGAGCAGATTGAAGCCCAGCACCGCCGCGCCGATCGCGAATCCCGGCGCCACCGACGTCCAGGGCGCGTTCCGCAGCTGGTTCAGGTCGCGGCCGTCGGCGATCATCGAGCCCCAACTCGGTGTGGGGGGCTGCACGCCGAGCCCGAGGAACGACAGCGCCGACTCGGCCATGATCGCCGCCGCGACGCCGAGCGTGGCGGCGATGAGCACCGGGGCGACGACACTCGGCAGCACGTGCTGCAGCACGACGCGCACGTCGCGCGCGCCGAGCGCCTTCGAGGCCTGCACGAACTCGAGCTGGCGCACGACCAGCACCTGGCCGCGGACGAGCCGCGCCATCCCCGCCCAGCCGACGACGCCGATCGTGAAGAACACGACCGTGAGCGACGGCTGCAGCGCGGCGGCCATCGCGATGAGCAGCAGCAGTGTCGGGAACGCGAGCGTCACGTCGGCGAGCCGCATCACCAGCTCGTCGATCCACCCGCCCTTGTAGCCCGCGAGCAGCCCCAGGGTGAGACCCAGCACGAGCGCGATCGCCTGCGACACGACGCCCGCCGTGAGGGACACGCGCGACCCGTACACGAGGCGGGCCCACACGTCGCGGCCCTGGATGTCCGTGCCCAGCCAGTGCGCCGCCGAGGGACCCTGGAGCTGATTCACCAGATCGATCTCCAGCGGATCGCGATGGGAGACGATCGGCGCGAACAGGGCGAGCAGCACGATCGCGGCGACCACGCCGATGCCGAACCAGGCGCGGAAGTCGCGGCGCAGCGCTCGCTTGACGCGTTCGTTCATGACGGGTCTCCCAGCTCCGGCGGCGTTCCCGGCCGCTGGTGCTTCCAGCGGCGATGATGCCAGAAATACTGCTCGGGCGCACGTCGCACCCAGCGCTCGAGCGTGGCCGTGTACGAGGCGACGATCTGGTCCACGTCGGCATCGAGCGTGCCGGCCGGCTCGACCGGCACGGGCTCGAAGTGCATCACGAACCGGCCGTTGGGCTGTCGCAGCGCGCAGGCGAAGACGAGCGGCGTCTTGAGGCGCAGGGCGAACACGGCGGGGCCGCGCGGTGTCTTCGCGTATCGGCCGAAGAAGGGCACCCACGTGGACGCCAGCCCGACGGCTCCCTGGTCGACGAGGAAGGCGACGCCGTGCTCCTCGCGCATCGCGCGCGGCACACGCCGCACCGCCTCGGCGTCGTGGATCACCGTCATCCCGATGCTGCGGCGCGTGTCGTTGAGGTAGCGGTCGAACAGCGGGTTCTCCATCCGGCGCGCCACGACCTCGAGCGGCACGCCGCGCGCGGCGATGTACGACCCGCCGAGCTCCCAGTTGCCGATGTGGCCGGAGACGAACATCACGCCGCGCCCCTGCGCGAACGCGCGGTCCACGTGCTCCCACCCCTCCGCACGCTCGACGAGCGCGAGCACCTGCTCGCGCGAGTAGGTGGGCATGAGCGCCGTCTCGATCGTCGTGCGGCCGAGGTGCGCGTACGACGCGCGCGCGATGCGTGCGACCTCCGGCAGCGACAGTCCGGGGAACGCCGCCGCCACCTGTCGCTCCACGACGGCGCGACGGATGCCGAACGGGCGGTAGCCGAGCATCCCGAGGTGCTCTCCGATCGCGCCGGCGCGCTCGAAGCTCAACTTCCGGAGCGCGGCGACCGAGCCGCGGATACCGTAGTACTGCGCGTAGTGCGAGAGGGTGACCGCGCTCACCGGGCCGCCCAGGAGGCCCGGTCGCCCGCCGCGTTGGCCGCGGCGCCGAACCCATCGATCATCGCCTCCTCGGCGAAATCGCGCTGCGCCCGCGTGCGGCCGGCGCGGCCCATCGCGTCGCGTTGATCGCCGTGCGCGAGGAACGACGCGACGGTCGCCGCGGTGTCGCTCGGATCTGCCGGGGGGAGGAGCACGCCGGCGATCCCGTCGGGCACGTAGTGCGCGACGAGCGACGAGCGCTCGGAGATGATCGGGACGCGGGCGGCCATGAAATCCAGACACGCGAACGCCGCGTCGTCCCCGTCGGCGGCGACCCAGCCGACGTCGGCCGCGGCCAGCACGATCGGCAGGTCGTCGCGCTCGCCGAGAAAGTGGACGAGCGGGCTGACCCCCAATGCGGCGGCGTGCATGTGCACGTCCTCGTGGTCGGCGCCGGGCCCGACGAGCGCGAGCCGCATGTCCGGATGGCGCGACGCGAGCAGCGCGAGCGTGCGCAGCGCGGTGCCGGCTCGGACGCGCGCCAGGCCCGCCGTCACGCAGACGATGAGCTGGGTGTCCATGTCCACCCCCAGGCTCGTGCGCGCCGACGCACGGATGCCGTCCACCTTGGTGACGTCCACCCCGAGCGGCGCGACGAACTCGCCCTGAGCGCCCGGGCTCCGCGCACGGTCGCCCTCGATCGAGAAGAGCAGCCGCGACGAGGCGAAGCGCGCGGAGAGCTGGCTCGCGCGGCCGTTCGTCGCGATCTGCCCCGCCGGGATGCGCCGGATGATCGCGCCGCGCTCGGCCATCCGCATCGCCGAGCTGGCGACGAGCTGCTCCCGCTCGGTGTGCAGGAACACCACCTCGACGAAGCGCTCACGGAGCACGTTACGCAGGCGCCAGGCGTCGCCGGCGACGGAGCCGCCCGGAGGCAGCGTCACGACCTCGATCCCCTCCCGTGCGAACGATTGCTCGGCGGGGCTGTCGGCACAGCACACGACCGTGACGGGCTCGCCGCGCGCGGCGAGCCCGCGCGCCGCCACGGCGAAGGCTCGCGCGGAGCCGGACCACCCCTGTGCCGTGTAATAGAAGAGCGATCGCACCCGTCAGTGCGCTCCGGCGATCAGCGACCCCGTGTCCGCCGGGTCGCCCTCGTCGCGGCGGAGCTGGGCGGCGTGCAGCCGGTGATAGACGCCGCGCCGCACCAGCAGCTCGGCGTGCGTGCCACGCTCCACGATCTCGCCCCGCTCGAGCACGAGGATCTGATCCGCGTGCACGACCGTCGAGAGCCGGTGGGCGATCACGAACACCGTGCGCCCCGCCAGCAGCCGGTCGATCGCCTCCTGGACGAGCCGCTCCGACTCGGTGTCGAGCGACGACGTCGCTTCGTCGAGGACGAGGATCGGCGGATCGGTGAGCAGCGCGCGGGCGATCGCCAGCCGCTGGCGCTGCCCGCCCGACAGGCGCGTCCCCCGCTCGCCGAGCACCGTGTCGTATCCTTCCGGAAGCTCGGCGATGAACGTGTGCGCGTTGGCCGCTCGCGCCGCCGCCTCGACCTGTTGGTCGGTGTACCGGCCCGCCGCGCCGTACGCGATGTTGCTTCGCACCGTGTCGTTGAACAGCACCGTGTCCTGGCTCACGATTCCCGTGAGGCCGCGCAGCGACGCGAGCGTGATCTCGCGCGTGTCGACCCCGTCGAGACGAATGACGCCCGACGTCGGCTCGTAGAAACGCGGGATCAGGTCCACGAGGGTGCTCTTCCCTGCCCCGCTCGCTCCGACCAGCGCCACCACCTCGCCCCGCCGCGCCGCGAAGCTGACGTCGCGGAGGACGGGCTCGTCGCCGTACGCGAAGCTCACCCGATCGAACGCGATCGACTCGCGGAGCTCCGTCACCGCGCGCGTGCCGTGGTCGAGCTGCTGCTCCGTCGGCTGGTCGAGCACCTCGAACAGCCGCTCCGCCGACGCGAGCGCCTGCTGGGCCGTGGTCGGCGCCTGCGAGAGCTGCTTCAGCGGCGGGAGGAGCCGCATCACCATGATCATGAAGGTGATCAGGGTCGCGCTGTCCATCGCGCCGGGCCCGCCGAGCAGTACCTCGCGCGCCCCGATCCACAGGATCATCATCGCCACCGAGACGCCGATCAGCTCCGTCATCGGCTGCGACAGCGAGGCGATGCGCGTGATCCGCACCATCCCCGACGAGTACCGATGGCTCGCCTCCGTGAACCGCGCGTCCTCGTAAGGCTCGCCGCGGAACGACTTCACGAGCCGCACGCCGCTCACCGCCTCCTGCAGCACGCTGGTGATCTCGCCGTAGTCGCCGCGCAGCCGGCGGTGTCCCTTGCGCAGCTTCCGCAGCACGGGCTGGAGCGCCAGGGTGAGCAGCGGCGCGATCACGAGCGCGACGAAGGTGAGCTGCACGGAGTAGCTGAGCAGGATCACGATCGTCCCGACGATCTGCGCCAGGTTCTGCAGCGTGCGCGTCACGAGCTCGGTGATGAGCGCCTTCGTCTGCTCGGTGTCCGAGAGCACGCGGGAGATGATCTGTCCCGTCTTCGTGCGCTGGAACCAGCCGAGCGGCAGCCGCTGGATGTGCTGGAACACACCATCGCGCAGGTCGCGCGTCACGTTCTCCTGAAGCGACGCACCGAACTGCCCGGCGAGCCAGACGAAGACGTTCTTCAGCGTGACGATCGCGATGATCGCGATCATCATCGTCTCGACCGAGCCGAGCCGGTCGGCGGGATCGAGGAACGCGCCGACCATCCGCTGGTGCGCGCTGGTGATCCAGGCGGGAGCCGCGCTCGGGATGAGCTGCGACGCGCCGAACAGCGCGTTCAGGAAGAGCGGCAGCAGGGTGAAGGAGAAGACGTCGAGCGCGGCCGCGATGACGTTGGACGCGACCGTGCCGATCATCCGCCACAGATGGGGACGCAGATAGCGCAGGAGCCGGCGGTACACGGTCAGCGCTTGGGCGTGAGCAGTGACACCGGGAGGATGCACTCCTCCGGCGTCACGCCGCCGTGCAGAAAGGAGCCGCGGTACCGGCTCTGATACTCGCGGAGCTTCGTGGGATAGACGAAGAAGCTGTCGCCCGTGGCGAGCAGCGTGTTCGCGCCGAGGCCGCGGCGCGGCAGCTTGAGCGCGTCCTCGTTCTTGAACAACAACGCCAGCTCCGAGTTCTCGGCGCGGAGATCCTCCCCGAACTTGTAGCGCAGGTTCTGCGTCGCGTCGCGCTTGGCGAACACGGTCGCCGGCGTGTGGCAGTGGATCGAACCGTGGTCGCTCGTCACGAGCACCTTCACCCGCCGGCGCGCCGCTTCCTGCAGCACGCTGAACAGCGCCGAGCGCTTGAACCACTGGAGCGTGAGCTGGCGGAGCGCGATCTCGTCGCGCGCGACCTCGTAGAGGATCGCCGACTCCGAGCGCCCGTGGGTGAGCAGGTCGACGAAGTTGAAGACGAACGCCGAGATGCCCTCCGGCGCGATCGCGTTCGCCAGCCGGCGTTCCAGCTCGTCCGCCTCGTACGACGACGACACCTTGTCGTACTTGACGGGCACCTTGTGCTTGAGCTCCGTGAGCTGCGCCTCGAGCAGCTCGCGCTCGTGCGCATTGAGCGTCTCGTCCTCCCGCTCGCCCCACCAGTCGGGGAAGCGCGCGGCGATCTCGTTCGGGAACAGACCGCTGAACAGCGCGTTCCGCGCGTACGGCGTGGCGGTGGGCAGCACGCCGAAGTAGTGCGTCGTCTCGATGTCGAACAGCGGCGCGATCACCGGCTCGAGCGCCTTCCATTGATCGAGCCGCAGGCAGTCGATGACGATGAACGCCGCGGCACGGTCCTGCTTGATCACCGGCAGCAGGAACTCCTCGACGATGTCGATCGACAGCGGCGGGCGATCCCCCTCGAGGTCCTTCAGCCACGCGGGGTACGCCTTGCCCATGAACAGCGCGAACTCGCGGCGCAGATCGGGGAAGAGCCCCTGCAGCGATTCGTGCAGCCCCATCTCGTTGGCCGACGTGAGGTCGAGGTCCCACTGCACGAGCTCGAGGTATCGATCCACCCAGCCGCGCCAGTCGAGATCGCGCAGCGACTCGTTCTGCATGGCGCGGAAGCGGTCGACGAACGAGCGCGCGATCGCCTGCTGCCGGATGCGCGGCCCCTCCAGCATCCGGGCCACCAGCGCATAGACCTGTCGGGGCGACACGGGCTTGACCAGGTAGCCGGCGATGTCGCTGCCCAATGCCTCCGTGAGCGTGGAATCCTCCTCGCTCTTCGTCACCATGACGACCTGCAGGTTCGGATCGATGTCCCGCAGCGCGGTCAGCGACTCCAGCCCGCGCGTGCCCGGCATCTGCTCGTCGAGCAGCACGAGGTCGAACGGCCGACGTCGCACCAGTTCGGCGGCGTCGTCGGCGTTCGTTGCGGTCTCGACCTCGAAGCCCTTGTCACGCAAGAAGATGCGGTGTGGCTCGAGCAGCTCCGCCTCGTCGTCGACCCAGAGGACGGCCTTGGCCTGGTGCGGCATGGTTCAAACGTAGCCGGGCACGAAATGGCGAGCAACGAGAATGACGGCGATGGGAAGGTCGAGGTGGGACGTTCGCCATGACGGCCGTCCGCGGTCACGTCGCACGTCCGACGTCCCGCCGCCATGCTCGTCCCCTCTCCCCTCCACGCGCCGTCCCGCGCAGATTCGTCCCGTGCCCGTCACGCTCCCGCCTTACGCGCTCCCCGCGCCGGCGTTCCGGTTCCGGAACCTCGCGGCCCTCGCCGGCCGCGCGCCGATCGGAGGAGCGCGCGAGGTCGCCCTCGCCTGCTTCGTGGCGGCGCGCCTGGTCAACGATTGCTGCGATCCGCTGCTCGACCTCGACAGCGAGGCGCGCGCCGCGCGATGCGCGGGCGCCAAGGGATGGCTCGGCACCATCGCGATCCCCAGCCCGGTGCGTACGCCCGTCGCGAAGCTCGCGGACGCGTCGGCGAACGGTCGCGCCGAAGGAATGGCCTCGCTGGTCACCGCCCTCGCCAAGGCGGCGGACTCCTTTCTCGATCCCGCCGCGCGCGCGGAGCTCGACGCGCTCGCGACGACGCTCGCGCGGAATTCGCGCTGAGCGCCGGAACGCGCGATGGGACGACTCGTCCCAATCGCGCGGCCGGGCGTCCGGAAGCCCGCCCTGGCGCGCCCGCGCCGTCGATTCCTTGCTCCCCCGGAGCCGCAAACCCTATCTTGGACGATGCCACGCGGCGCTGACATCTCCCCCCTGTCGCTGCTCCTCGGCCGCGTCGACGCCGTGGCCGATGGAGCCGCGCCGACCGACACGGTCCCCTCGGGGTTCCCGAGCCTCGACAAGC
>DASTSX010000056.1:0-2913 GCA_035760455.1 Gemmatimonadaceae bacterium
AAAAATTTGAACGCCATGTAGGTGCATGGCGTTCAAACCCGGCCCTACTGACGCTCTCTCGTCCGCCATACGTCTACGTTCGCTTGCGCAGATTCGGCCAACCGGATCGAGGGGCGTTGCCATCAAACGGGAGATCCACTCTTTCAGCGCGGATTTGTCGGATGCCGATCAGCTCGCAAAGCTCGATGCCGCACATCCCGGCACGATCGAACGCGTCCTCGACTACGTGGATCGTGAGCAGTCGCATCGCCACCAGATGCACAACGCTTGGAACGATCAGGAGCGGGAGCAACTAGCCGAGGCGACGAGGTTGCATGCGCGTGCCCAGGCGATGATGTTCGTGCTCGCTGCGGTCGCGATCGTTGGAGCGATCGTGCTCGCCCTCATCGATGCCCCGGCCTCCGGCCTCGCTCTGATCGTGATCGCACTCGCGACCCTCGCGCCTGCGTTCATCTGGGGCAGGACCCACGGTCGCTAGATCGCACCAAAACGTCTCCCGGTCTCCCCTTGGGAAGAAGGATCAACACCGCCCACGCACGTAAAGACGACCCGCCAGCCGAAAAATGTGCGGGCCGCGCATGGGACCCATCGGAGCGACGCTCCGATTCCCCGCCTACCCCCCGTGTGCCGGCCTCGGCCGGCGTGACCTTAAGTCAGGCACGCGCGGGGCGGGTCGAGCGCACGCGACCGGGATGCGGGAGCGCGCGTGCCGCCGGGGTCGGATTCGAGTCGCGTGGGGCACAAATCGGGCACACCCCCGCGTGCCCCTCCGCTCCCCCGCACTCCCCGCCTCGACGCCGCGCCGGAGCCACGGGGAACAACGGGAGCGCCCGGATTTCCCGCCACAGCAGCTTCCGCGCCCCTGAAACGAGAAAAGCCCCGCATCCGCGGGGCTCCACGATGAGTGGGCGATACTGGGCTCGAACCAGTGACCTCCGCCTTGTCGAGGCGGCGCTCTCCCAGCTGAGCTAATCGCCCTGGGAGACGCAAGCCTAGCAACGCGCGCAGTACGGCGGCGACGTGGTGTGCCCCGGCGTCGAACGGTGCCGGTCGACTACGCTATGCGCCCTCAAGGCGACGTGGCGGAGTGGCTACGCAGCGGCCTGCAAAGCCGTGTACACCGGTTCGATTCCGGTCGTCGCCTCTAGCGTCTCGCGCGGGATCTGGCGCTCGCTCTCGCTCGCGAGGAACCGGACGCTCTGCGTCTCGCCGCACTCGCCGCCGCTCTGGCCCTCGGTCTTCTCGCTCTGACTCTGGCCCTCGGTCTTCTCGCGCTGGCTCTTGCCCTCGCCCTGGCGCTGGGTCTCCTGTTTGCCGGGCTTGCCGCCGCCGCGCTCGTCGGCCGCGCGGACGGCCCCTTGATCTCTGACACCGGCACCTCGTCGTGCACGACGTCAAGCGCGAGCGCCGGGATCAGGTCGCCGAGATAGGAGGCCATCCGCTCCTCCTCGCGCAGGATCTCGCGCGCGAGTCTGGCCGTCTCGGCGTCTCCCACCGCGCTCGCGAGGCTGTCGATCGTCCGGTAGGTCGCGATCTCCTGTGCCTCCTCGCGGAACTCCGTGCGGGCGTTCTCCAGCATCCGCTGCTGCTCGCCCGTCCGCCGCACGGCGTGGAGCGAGCTCTGCACTGCCGCCGTCGCGCGCTGCACGATTCCCTGCGCCGACTGGATCCGCTCCGCGATCGCGTCCGGCGCCGGGATCGAGGTCGTCTCGGGGGTGCCGCCGAGGCTCCTGATGCGGCGCTCGACCCTGGCCGCATGCGCTCTCGTCTCTCTCAGGTGATCGCGCAGCCGCCGCGCGTACTCGGGCCGTGTCGTCGCCTCGGCATGCGCCGCCAAGGCGAGCTCGAGCCGCCGCTCGTTCGCGTACGCCTCGTTGAGGTAGTGGACGACGGTGCTGTCGCGCTTGCTCATCTCGGGCACACCAGCCTCCTTCGAGGACGGGATCAGGTCTTGCGCGGGAGGCGGCGGGACGTGAGCGCCGACAGCAGCACCTCGACCGGGGACTGACGCCGCGCGTTGTCGGCCTGCGCCCGCAGCGCGCGCACGTCGCTCTCCAGCTGGTAGGGGCGGCGCCCTGCCCGCGCGGCATGACGCGCGGCAGGGGCCTTCGCGGCTCGTGCCCGGCCGCGTCCGCGTGCTGCTCTCGGATCGGAAGCCATCGCTCTCAGGACAGCGCCTTGCCGACCTTCTCCGCCTGCGCTCTCGCCTTGCCGACCTCGTCGGCCATCCGCGCGATCTGCTTGCCCGCTTTGCGGACCTCCTTGGCGAGCGGCTTGAGTCCGATCCCGTCGCGCGGAACCGGGATGCCGAGCACGCGCTTGGGGCGCGGGCGCAGCACGCGGGCCCCGAGCACGATGCCGCCGATCGCGCCGGCAGCCGCCGCACCGCCGGCGAGCACCGGGCCGCTCACCTTCCGCGTGGCCGAGCCGAGCGTGTCGCCAGCCGACTCAAGCGGACCGAGATGACCGTTGCCGCCGGACCCGTTCGAGGTCGGCCGCCCCGCGGACGCGCTGCGGGCTGATCTGCTGCCTGCCGCTGTGGAGCGTGCACGGGAGGTGCTTCTTCTGGCGCTCGCTCTTCTGCGCGGGCGGGCTCTCGAGCTTGCGCGGGAACGTGGCGTCGAATCCGCCATGGTCTCCCCTCCAGGATCGCTTAGGCCCGGTGGTACCCCAAAACCCTGGGAATACGCGCAAGCAGACTTGCGACCGCTCGCGCGGCGCGCTCAGGCGGTCGCCGAGACGATCCAGGTCGAGGCGGGCGCGACGAGGGTGCCATCCGGCTGTGCGAACTCCGCCAGGCCCTCGCGCAGCGCAGCGTCGACCTCGCCGTGCAGGTGCACCGCGCGCTCGCCGGCGAGCCGCAGGAGCTCGCCGGCGGGCCCGAGGCTCATGACGAGGTCGACCGCCTCGTCG
>DASTSX010000057.1:0-7428 GCA_035760455.1 Gemmatimonadaceae bacterium
CTCACGGTGCTCAAGATCGACCACGTGCCGGGCTCTGGGACGCTGCAGTTCATGCACCCGGGCCTCGTCATCACGGTGCGCGACGCCGCGTGGCTGATGACGACCATCAGCGACAACACCGCGACGAACCTGCTGCTCGACCGCATCGTGATCCGGCGCGTCTGGGCGAAGATGGAGAAGCTCGGCCTCCCGCACACGAAGGTGCACTCGAAGGTTTTCCTTCGGATCGCGAGCGTGGCGATGGACAGCTCGGTGAAGTACGGGCTCGGCGTGACGACGCCGAACGAGATGGCCCGGCTCTTCGCGCTGCTCGCCGAGGGGAAGGCGGTGAGCGCGAAGTCCGACAGCACGATGCTCGACATCCTCGCGCACAACGAGGACTATCATCTGCTGCAACGGTACGTCGAAGGGCTCTCGGTGCCGCACAAGACCGGCGCGACCGACCAGGTGCGCACCGAGTGCGCGCTGTTCCCGCTCCAGTCGCGCGTCGTCGCCTGCGTGCTGACGAAGGAGAACGTCGATCAACGCTGGCTGCTGGACAACGAGGCGCAGATGACGATGGCGCAGATGGGGCGGGCCGTTGTTTCGGCATGGCCCAGAAAGACGGAGAAGCCGTGAGTTGGCGAGTTGGATCGGGAGCTGGTTGGTCGGTCGATTGGTGAGTTGAACCACGAATGGCTACGAACCAGCTTGGAGACCACTCCGCGGGGCTTCCAGGCTGGTTGTGGCAGAGGCCGTCACCTCACCAATTCACCGACCCGCTATCCAACTCACGAACTCACCAACTCACTGCGTTTCGGCGGCACGCGTTCTGCACTCTCCTTTCGCACGCGGGAAGAGATGGACGAAGGGAGGGGCCCGTGAGCGCACGCGGCGGTGGGGACCGCCTCGAAGCGCCTCGAAGCGCGGACGGCTAGCTTAGCTAGCAATGTCCGCGCTTCGTGTTTTGCCCCCCGTCGCCGACGCGCTCGCGTGGGGACGGCCCGTCGTCGCGCTGGAGAGCTCCGTGCTCGCCCAGGGGCTTCCGATCCCCACCAACCGCGAGGCGGCCGATCGGATGACGAGCGCCGTCGCCCGCGCCGGCGCGCTCGCCGCGATCACCGCCGTGGTCCACGGGGTCTGCACCCTCGGCCTCGATCAGGAGGAGCTCGAGCGGTTCCTCCGCCGCGACGGCGTCCGCAAGGTCTCGGCTCGCGACCTCCCCGCCGCCGTGGCGCAGCAGGCCGACGGCGCGACCACCGTCGCCGCGTCGCTCACGATCGCCCACGCCGCGGGCGCGACCGTCTTCTCCACCGGTGGCATCGGCGGCGTCCATCGCGACGCGCCCTTCGACGAGTCGGCCGATCTGCTCGAGCTGGCGCGAACGCCCATCGTGGTCGTGTGCGCCGGCGCGAAGTCCATCCTCGACCTGGGCGCCACGCTCGAGCGCCTCGAGACGCTCGGCGTCACCGTGGTGGGGTACGGAACGTCGGAGCTTCCCGGCTTCTACACGGATCGGACCGGCCTGGCGCTCCCTGCGCGTGCCGACAGCGCGAAGGAGGTCGCCGCGATCCACCGGGCGGCGCGATCGCTCGGACGGACGCAGGCGACGCTCGTCGTCCAGCCGCCGCCCGCCGAGTCGGCGCTCGACGCGGAGACCGTCGACCGGGCCGTCGCCCAGGCGCTCGACGAGGCGCGGGCCGGTGGGGTCCGGGGCGCCGCCGTCACACCCTTCCTGCTCGGCGCCGTCGAGCGAGCCACCGCCGGCCGCTCGCTCGAGGCAAACCTCGGGTTACTCGAAGCGAATGCCTTCCTGGCCGGCGCCATCGCCGTCGAGTTGGCGCTCGACGCACAGGTGTGAGGAACCTGCGGCCCGCCCTCTGCAATTTGTTCGTCGCTGAGTCGTCAAGACGTTGAACTTGCTGCTCACCGAATGGTACTATAGGTCACCCCTCACGAGCCGGAGGCTTCGGTACCTATGCCCACCCCGTTCCTGAGCTCCGAAGAGTACGACGAGCGCGCCCACCAGCTGTACAACGAAGGCCAGTACGACGAGGCGCTCTCCGTCCTGCGGGAAGGGCTCGCGCTCTATCCGACCTCGGTGGAGCTGCACATTGGTGTGGGGTACGCTCGACTCGCCCGCGAGGAGTTCGCCTGGGCGCGACGGAGCTTCGAGGAGGCGCTCGTGCTCGAGCCGGAGCACGAGGACGCCCTGGCCGGCCTGGGCGAGACGCTGCTCAAGTTCGGGTTGGAGGAGGCGGCGCTTCGCTGCTTCCGGCGCACGCTGGAGCTGGGCTACGCCGACGATCTCGACCTGATGCTGCAGATCGGCCGGGCCCTGTTCCGCGAGGCGTCGCTGCGCGACCGCCGCGAGCTGTTCGCGGTCTCCCAGGAGTTCTTCGAGGTCGCGGTCCAGCAGGCGCCCGACAGCGCCGAGGCAGTCGCCTGCGTCGGGTACGCGCAGCACCGGCTGGGCGAGGACGACGCGGCCATCGCGTCGCTGCGGAAGTCGCTGCAGGTGGACAACGAGCACGCCGAAGCCCGCATCTACCTCGCGAACATCCTCTACGACCGCGGCGACTACGAGGCCTCGCTGTACCACTTCGAGCGCACGTCCACCGAGGATCACTGGGACGAGCTGGGGATCTGGCGGCTGATCGAGCTCAAGCGTGCCGCCTACAAGCTCGACGAGCACGACGACGACCTGAAGCCATGGGAGGAGCGTCTCACGGAGCTCGGGGGCGAGCTGGACGACATCGACGAGCTGTTCATCGAAGTGGACGGCGCGGTCGCGAGCGAGAATGGGGAGGTCGAGGTCGCGCGGGGCCAGCTCGAGCTGTTCGGCACGCTTCTTTCCTCTCTCGCCGACTCGAAGACGGAGGACGGCGTGGCATCCAAGCCGGTCGATCTCGGCGTGCACTCGATCCTCACGCGCGAGGGACGCCGGCTGACCGGTTCGTGGGAGGAGATCGTGCGCTCGATGCGGGACGCGGAGACCGACGGGGGACAGGACGGTGCCGGGACGCTCCGCGAGTACATGTCGCGGATGGCGAAGCGCACCTACCGGGAGACCGGCGTGCGGGTGCCCAGCCACGACGCGGAGCTGTTCGTTCGCGGGAGCGCGGACGCAGGGATACTGCGCATCGTCCAATGACCGCCGGCTCGCAGCGGGCCGCCCTGGATGCGATCAGCTCGGCGCGACCGATCATCGCGCGGCTCAGCATGGCGCGCGACAGCGAGGATCTCGCGGCCGACCTGATCGAGGCATGGACGGCGACCGAGACGGGCCTGCGCTCGCTGGTCGGCGGCTCGGCGCTCACGGGGCAGATGCTCATCCGCGAGCTTCGGCAGCGCCACTTTCTCTCGCTCGAGCAGGCGAACGCGCTGGCGGAGTTCCACGCGGCGCGCGAGCGCGCGGCGCGCGTGGACTACAAGCCCACGGAGGGCGACGTCAACGCCTCGCGCGACGCGTTCTTGAAGCTCGAGGCGGGGCTGATGGGCGAGCCGCACGCCGCCGCGCCGGCGAGCACGGGGGCCGCCACGGCCGCGGCGGCCGCGGCGACGGCGGCCGCCACCGCTGCGGGCCCGGGCGCGCGGTCGGGCGCGTACACCCCCGACGGCCCGCTCGATCCCAACGCGCGGGAGCGCTTCGAGGGGACACCCGTCGCGGTGCCCGCGCAGCGCAGCCGGCCGCGCTGGGTCGCGCCCGTGCTCGGGGCCGTGGCGCTGCTCGTCGTGGCGGGGATCGCGGCGTTCGCGCTGCTGAATCGGGGCGGGAGCAGCGCGTTCGCGAACGGCGTGACGGCCTATCGCGAGGGTCGCCGCGAGGCAGCGGCGGGCGAGTTCCTCAAGGCGGCGAAGGAGGACCCGAACGATCCGATGCCGCACGTCTATCTGGCGCGCATGGCGCGCGAGGCGGGGAACATCAACACGGCGAACACGGAAGCCGTGACCGCGGTCCGTCTCGGTCCGACGAACGGCGTCGCCCTGCGCGAGCTCGCCTCCGTGAGCTTCGTGCAGCAGAACTACGACGCCGCGCGCCGCTTCTACATCCGCGCCGTCCAGGCGGACAGCAGCGACCGGCTCTCGCAGGGCTTCCTCGGATGCTCGCTGGTCCGGCTGGGCCGCATCGACGAAGGCATGCGCTGGATCAACCGCGCCGGCCCCGGAGCGTGGAGCAGCTGCGCGCCGCCGCCGGGCTCCGTGATGCAGCCGGGGATGCAGCCGGGGATGCAGCCTGGCATGCAGCCGGGCGCACAGCCTGGCGCGCAGATGCAGACCGTGCCGCCCGCCGGTTCGCTGCCACCTTCGACGGGCGCGCCCTACCCTCGCTGACCGGCCTCACGCCGCTCGCAGTCTCGGCGCTCACGCCGGTTCACACTCCAGCACGCGCGCAGACGTCGTGATCGCGTTCGACCATGTCGGGAAGCGCTACCGCGGCCTCTTCGGCCGCGAGGTGCGCGCGCTCGAGGACTTCACCGTCGAGCTGCGCGCGGGGGAGGTGTTCGGGCTCGCCGGCCCCAATGGCGCGGGCAAGAGCACGCTGATCAACCTGCTGCTCGGCTACCTCGGTCCGAGCGAAGGGGCGATCCGCATCGCGGGCCAGGACCCGCGACGCTACGTCGAGGCGCACGGCATCTCGTACCTCTCGGAGCTCGTGGCCATCCCGCCGGCGTGGCGCACCGAGGAGGCGCTGAAGCGCTACGCGCTGCTGGCGGGCGTGCCGGCGCACGCGCGTGCGGCGCGCATCGAGCAGGTGATCGACTGGATGGGGCTCGGCGAGCACCGCGCGAAGCGGGTGAAGCAGCTCTCGAAGGGCAACCTGCAGCGACTGGGACTCGCGCAGGCGCTGCTGTGCGAGGAGCGCGTGATGGTGCTCGACGAGCCGACCCACGGGCTCGATCCCGTCTGGACGCAACGCTTCCGCGACGTGGTCGGGGCGCTCCGGCGCGAGGACCGGGTGATCCTCATCGCCTCGCACAACCTCGACGAGCTCGCGCGGGTCGCCGACCGCGTGGCGATCATCGACCACGGACGGCTGCAGCGGCTCGTCGACGTGCGAGGCGCCGTCGAGCACGACGCCGCGGACCGCACGCCGTACCGCATCGCGCTCGTCCGGGGCGCCGAGCTCGTCGCCACGGTCTTCCCGGACGCGCGCGCCGTGGGGCAGGGAGAGTATCAGCTCGACGGACTCACGCTCGACGCGGTGAATGCGGGCCTCGCCGCGTTGATCGCGCGCGGCGCGCTGGCGTCGATGGTGTACCCGGTGCACTCGATGCTCGAGCAGCAGTTCCGCGAGGCGGTCGGGATCGGCGAGGACGGCGCATGAGCCGGGCCCGCGCGGGCGCGTACGCGCTCTGGCAGCTCCGCGACTATTTCAAGGATCGCGGGCTGCCGACGGTCATCGTGGGGACGCTGGCGGCGTATCTGTCGCTGAGCGACATCCTCGCGTCGGACGAACGCGAGAAGGTGATGGGGGTGCTGCGAGCGCGGTTCGTCACGCCCGAGGCGGTCGATGCGGCGTGGCGCACCTACGTGGACGTCACCTTCGTGACCGGCATCCTGGGCGCGCTGGTGTTCCTCGGCGCGTTGTTCGCGATGAACGGCATCGTCGCGAACGACCGCAAGTTCGGCTTCTACCGATTCCTCTTCGCCAAGCCCGTGACGCCGGCCCGCTACTACGGGCAAGCGTTCGTGCTGCACTGGGCGGGCTTCATGGCGGTGATCGCGGTGCTCGGCGCGCTGTACGGCGTCGTCATGCAGCCGGTGCTCACCCGGACGCTGCTGCTGGTCGTGGCGCTCATGTTCGTCGCGTACGCGGGGATCGCGTTCCTGCTCTCGGCCGCGGCGCGGTGGGACTGGCTGTCGCTCGTGGTGGTGTCGATCGCCGCCGACGTCCTGTGGACGCGCTTCGGCGCCTCCGTCCATCCGCTCGCCAAGCTGCTCTACCTGCTGCCGCCGCTGCACCGCGCCCGCGATCTCTACGCGGCGGCGGCGGGAGCGCCGATGCCGTTCGCCGCGCCCTCCGAGCTCTCGTGGCCACTGCTCGCGTGGCTCGTCGGGTACGGCGCGCTGTGCTACCTCGCCGGTCTGATCGTCCTCCGCTATCGTCGCCTCGCCATCGTCTAACCCACCGTATGACCGTCTCCGATCTCTCCGTCGCCCTCGATCCCGCGACCGTGCGCCGCACGACGCTGCCCAACGGACTGCGCGTGCTCGTGCGGCGCGACGCGTCGGCGCCGGTCGTCGCGATCGTCACGTACGTGAGCGCCGGCTACTTCGACGAGACGGACGACGTGATCGGCATCGCGCACGTCCTCGAGCACATGTACTTCAAGGGGACGCCGACGCGAGGCGTGGGCGAGATCGCGCGGCAGACCAAAGCGGTGGGGGGCTACCTCAACGCGGCGACGATCTACGACCACACGAGCTACTACACGGTGCTCCCGTCGTCGAGCTTCGCGGCGGGACTGGACGTGCAGTTCGACGCATACGCCAACTCGCTGATCGACGAGGAGGAGCTCGCGCGCGAGCTCGAGGTGATCATCCAGGAGGCGAAGCGCAAGGCGGACAACCCCGGGGCGGTGGCGACGGAGACGCTGTTCGAGCTCCTGCACGACCAGCATCGGATCCGTCGCTGGCGCATCGGCCGCGAGCCCGGGCTGCGGGCGCTGACGCGCGAGTCGATGCTCGACTTCTACCGCAACTTCTATCATCCGGGCAACACGGTGCTCGTCGTCGTGGGCGACGTCGATCCCGACGAGGCGATGAGTGAGATCGTCGCGCGCTACGGTGCCCTGCCGTCGGGGATCCCGGCACGCATTCCCGGACCGGTGGAGGAGGGAGCGGTGGGGTTCCGCTACCGCGAGCTGGCCGGCGACGTCGGGCAGACGCAGGTCGCGATGGGGTGGCGCACGCCGCCAACGCTCGACGAGGCCACGCCCGGGCTCGACGTGCTCGCGACGATCCTCGGCACCGGTCGCGCATCGCGGCTCTATCGCGCCGTGCGCGAGCGGAAGCTGGCGTCGTCCGTCTCGGCATACGACTACACGCCGACGTCGCTCGGCGTCTTCGTGATCCACGCGGAGTCACCGGCCGAGCGCGCGACCGAGGCGGCGCGGGCGATCTGGGCGCAGGTGCGCGACATCCGCGAGCACGGCGTCAGCGAGGCCGAGCTCACGCGAGCCAAGCGCGTGTACGAGTCGCGGTGGGTGCGCCGGCTCGAGGACATGGAGGGACAGGCGAACTTCCTCGCCGAATGGGAGGCGCTCGGCGACTGGGCTCTGGGTGACGACTACCTGCGCCGCGCGCTGTCGGTGACGACCGACGAGATCCAGGCGCTGGCGCGACGGTTCCTCGATCCGGACCAGGCCGGAGTGATCGTCTATCGCCCGAAGGACGGCGGCGAGATCGCGGCCGACGCCAGCGCGATGCGGTCGCGGGGCGGCG
>DASTSX010000058.1:0-3668 GCA_035760455.1 Gemmatimonadaceae bacterium
GCCGTCATCCCGAGCGGAGCGCGCAGCGCGACGGCGAGGGATCTGCACCTTCCCTCCGCGCCTCCTCTCCATCCAGAACACCAAAGGCTGTTGAAGATCCGGCGGAAGGATTCTCGCGCCACGCTCCGCGCCTCCGGGGGCCGCGGCGAGAGCAGTCGGTCTCGGCGCCCCCTCGGCGCTTCGCGCGAAGTCGCGGCGGTAGAGATCAGCATCCCGCAGCAATCAGGAGTCACATGCCCGACCGCCGCCGTGATGCGCCAGGGTGGACGCGAGCGCACGCTACCCGAGGTGCGGTGACCCTGTGACGGGCTCGCGCTACCGCGCGCTTGCTGCTGCCTCGTAGGCGATCTGTCCCTCGAGCGTGAGCGCCGCGCGCCGCGTCGCGCCATCGCCTCCGTGGCCGTCCTGCCCTTCGAGAACACCGGGGGCGCTCCCGAGGACGAGCTGATCGGCATCACCAGCGCGGCTTCTGGGTGGTGATGCTCGCCGTCGAGCCGATGTTCGACCGGCTCGTCGCTCGGGTGGGGATTCCCGTGCGGGAGGGTGGCTAGTAGATCGACCGCCGACGAGGCGCTTTCTTCCACTGCATGACCGAGAGTGCCAGTCGTTCTCCCGAAGCGCGCCCGGTCGTCATCCGGAGGGCGACGAGCGCCGATCTGCCGCGACTTGGCCGGCTCGGGGCGCTGCTCGTCGAGGTGCATCATGCTTTCGATGCGCAGCGGTTCCTGCCCGCACGCGACCGGATGCCGGCCGATTATGCGGCGTTCCTCCTCCGACAGCTGGAGAAGCCGAGCGTCGCCGTGCTCGTCGCGGACGACGTGGGCGACGTCGTCGGCTACGCCTACGGGGTCGTCGAGGGCTACGACTACATGGCGCTGCGCGGGCCGGCGGGCGTGCTGCACGACATCATCGTCGATCCGGAGGCGCGCGGTCGCGGCGTCGGGCGGCGCCTGCTCGACGCCGTGATCGAGGACATGCGCGCACGCGGAGCGCCACGGCTCGTGCTGTCCACTGCGGCGCGGAACGAAGCGGCGCAACGGCTGTTCGCGAGCGCCGGCTTCCGCCCGACGATGATCGAGATGACGCGCGAGCTCTCCGCCGGCTCGCCGTGATGAAACCGAACCACGTGACGATCCTACTCCGACGGAAGACTCCATGCGCCCACGCGTGATCTGTCACATGGCCGCCTCGATCGACGGACGCATCGTCGTCGACGGCTGGCCCGACTCGGCGGCGGCGGCCGTGCGCCGCGAATACGAGCAGGTGCATGCGAGCTACGAGGCCGACGGCTGGATCTGCGGCCGCATCACGATGGAACCGTTTGCCGGCGCGACACGGTCGGACGAGGAGGTCGCGCGCGAACGTGCGGGGGGCGCGCCGCGCGAGGACTTCGTCGCGGCGGGAGTGCACGAGTCCTTCGCTTTCGCCATCGACCCGAGCGGCCGGCTCGCCTGGGAGTCGAACGACATCGACGGCGACCACGTCGTCGCCATCCTCTCCGAGCGCGTGTCCGACGGCTATCTCGCCTTCCTGCGCGAGCGCGGCGTGTCGTACCTGCTCGCCGGCGCACGCGACGTGGACCTGGCCGTCGCGCTGGAGAAGATCGGGGTGCGCTTCGGCGTGCGGACGCTGATGCTCGAGGGCGGCGGCCGGATCAACGGTGCGATGCTGCGCGCCGGCCTCGTGGACGAGGTGAGTCTCCTCGTCGCGCCGGTGGCGGATGGACGCGTCGGCACGCCGGCGCTGTTCGACGTGGCTGTCGGCGACGGTGGCGACGGGGTGCGGCCGTGGCGGCTCGCCCTCGAGGCGGTGGAGCGACGCGCGGACGACGTGCTCTGGCTCCGCTACCGCGTCGAGCTCGCCGGTCGTTGAACGCACGCGTGACCAGGGTGGACCGCTCCCACGCGTAGGCCGAACGCGAGACCGGGCCGAGAGAACGTGCATCTCGGCCCGGCCTGGAACATCATCTGGTCGCCACCACGCTCACGCGGAGGCGGCGGCTCCCGCTTCGCGCCTCAACGCAGCTGCCCGTCGCCACCAGGCGATGCCTCGGGCTGCTGGTCCGTGTTCGGGCGCGCCCGCACGCGCGGCTGCTGGCCGAAGTTGTAGCTGAAGGTCAGGAACGCCCCGCGCGCGCCGAAGTTCCGTCGCGTGGACTGCGCGAACCGGCCGTCGTCGGCCTTGAAGCCGAAGCCCATCGCGTTGAACGGATCCATGACGCGCAACGCCACGCTGGCCTGATCGCCGAGCAGCTTCTGCCGGAGCGCCAGATTGGTCATCGTCATCCCGGACATGCGACCCTGCTCGGTCGTCATCGGCGCGCGATACATCAGGAAGCCCTGCACGTCGAGCGTCGAGGTCACCTTGAGCGTCGCGTTGGTGCGGGCCGACCACCCGAACGCGTCGTTCGAGACGTCCGTGCTCAGGTTGCTGCCATCGGTCACCTGCTTGAACGCGCTCAGCCCACCGAAGCCGCTCAACCGGCCGAACCGCACCGACCCGTTCACGTCCGCTCCGTACGAGTCGCTCGTCGCGACGTTCTGGAAGGTCGTCAGCGCGACGCCGCCGTCGTCGATCGTCCGGATGAAGCGCACCGCGTTCACCGTGTGGCGGGCGAACGGCGTGATCTGCAGCGTGCCCTTGGTGAACGACTGCTGAAAGCCGAGCTCGAACGAGTGCGTGTACTCGGGCAGCAGCCCGGGGTTGCCGCGGAACTGGTTCAGCGCATCCTCGCGGAACCCGAATGGGTTGAGCTGCCGCGTATCGGGACGCGTCACCCGCTTGGAGTAGCTGGCCTTGAGCTGCCGCGTGTCGTCCATGTTGAAGGCCGCGAGGGCGCTCGGGTACAGGCTGCGGTAGCTGTTGTCGAACCGCTCGCCGGTGGTCGCGAGGTCGAAGCGCGTGATCGCCTGCTCGGCGCGGAGGCCGGCCTGCAGGTCGAACTTGCCCGCACCCTTGCTGAGGACGCCGTACACCGCGTGCACCTGCTCGTCGAAGTCGAAGGCGTTGGTGCGACCCAGGTTCGCGACGTACGCGCCCGTCGCATTGGAGAAGTTCGCCACGTCGTACTCGTTCTCCAGCTGCCGCAGCGTGCCCTTGTAGCCGGTCTCGATCTTCGTGCGACCGCCGAGCGTCCGCGTGAAGTCGGACTGCAGCGTCCAGTTGTAGGTCAGATCGTTCGTGGAGTTCGTCTCGAGCGCCGCCAAGCCGGCCGACGTCGGACCGGTGAGCCCGAGCGCGCGATCCGTGAGCAGCACGTCGCTGTTGCCACGCGCACGGTTGACGCGCGCCTCGGTCACGAGACCGTCACCCTGCCGCTCCGTGGACTTCCTGAACGAGACGGAGTAGTCGATGTTGAGATCGTCGTTCGTCTGCTCGCTCGAACGGAGCGAGCGTGCCGTCAACGTGCGCTCCGCATCGAGCTCGCGGTACAGGTTGCTGTTGCTCCGCGTCAGGTCGCGCTTGCTCACGATCAGATTCGACGAGAGCACGTCCCGCTTCGTGAACTGATAGTCCGCCGTCGCGGTCAGGCTGTGCGACTTTGGCGTGAACTGGCCGCTCACGTCGCTCTCGAGATAGGGCAGGAGGCCGGACGCGAGGCCGGCGCGGTTGCTGTACCCGGAGATCGCGCGCTTGTCCTGCATGTAGCCGTAGTTGCCGAACAGCGT
>DASTSX010000059.1:0-2352 GCA_035760455.1 Gemmatimonadaceae bacterium
CGTCAGGGCGCGCCCCGATGCGCGGTGTGCGCAGGCGACGCGGGCGTTCGCGCGCGGGATCGGCTCCGATCGTTGCCGTGGCGCGAGGGGAGGCGTAGAAACGGCGCATGCGGATCCCCGATCGATGGCAGGACGGCGGCCCCTACGAACGCTACGTCGGGCGGTGGAGCCGGATGGTCGCGAACCGGTTCGTCGACGAGCTCGGCGCGGAACGCGGCATCCGGTGGCTGGATGTCGGCTGCGGGACCGGAGCGCTCACCGAGGCGATCGTGGCCCGATGCGAGCCCGCATCGGTGCTCGGCGTGGACCCATCTCCGGGCTTCCTCGAGGCCGCGCGGACCCGGCCCAGGCTGGTGGGTCTCCCGTCGGTGCGTTTCGTGGAGGGCGACGCGCAGCGCCTGCCCGCGGGCGACCGCTCGGTGGACGCCGTGGTGTCCGGGCTCGTGCTGAACTTCGTGCCCGACCCCGCCGTGGCGCTCGCGGAGTTCCGCCGCGTCGCCGTGCCGGGCGGACTGGTCGCCGCGTACGTGTGGGACTACGCCGACGGCATGCAGTTCATGCGGCGGTTCTGGGACGCGGCGGTCGAGGTCGACCCCGAATCGGCCGCCCTCGACGAGGGGCGGCGCTTCCCGCTGTGCCGGCCCGAGCCGCTCCGGGAGTCCTGGACGTCCGCGCTCGGCAGCGCCGCGGCATCCGTTCGGGTGTGGCCGATCGAGATCGACACCGTCTTCGTCGACTTCGACGACCTGTGGGAGCCCTTCCTCGGCGAGCAGGGCGCCGCGCCGGCGTACCTCGCGACGGTTCCGGATGACACGCGCGAGGCGATCCGCGAACGCGTGCGCGCGTCGGTGTCGCCCGGGGCCGACGGGTCCATCGCGCTGACGGCGCGAGCCTGGGCCGTGGCCGGACGCACGCGGGCCTGAGCTGCGCGCCGGTGGGACGGCGGCGGGATGGCGGCGTCATGGCGGCGTCGGGCTCGCCCGGGCGAACCTCAGCCCCAGAACCCGGCGTGGACGTCGACCGCCTCGGGCAGATCGACCGGACCGGCGACCACGACCGGGCGCCCGCCGCGTGCGAACACCTCGCGGCACGGCAGGCGCATCGTGGGCACGCCCTCCTGCTCGGCGACGATCGCCGCGAGGCTCCCCTCCGACAGGGCGAACACCACGCGCGGGATGCCGCTCCAGTAGATCGCGCCGGCGCACATCGCGCACGGTTCGGTGCTCGTGTACAGCGTGCTCGCGGCGAGTTCGTCCACGTCGAGGCGTGCGGCCGCCTCGCGGACCACGTTCGTCTCGGCGTGCCCGGTCGGATCGCCGCGGGTCACGACGGTGTTGAGGCCCTCGACGACGCGCCCGTCGGCGGTCACGACGATCGAGCCGAACGGGTGGTCGCCCCGGTCGCGTGCCTGCCGCGCCAGCTCGACGCATCGCCGGAGGTGCGCGAGGTCGTGCTCGCTGACGTTCGACGCGTGGTCCACGCGCTCCATTCTGCCGATCGAGTTGCCGCATTCGCCGGGAACCGTGCGCGGATGCCCGGCCGAATCGGCATCTCGAGACGCTCCGCGCTCCCCCTGTGGATGAACGCGGACGAGGTTGCACGGATCGCCTACCGTGGAGCGCATGCCCCGCACCCCGCGCCGCATCCTGGCGCTGCTGCTCGCCGGCGCCGCCCTGGCGTCGCTCGCCGCGTGCGCGCCCGCGGCGCCCGCAGTGACGGACGCGCCCTCCGCCTCGCCGAGGGCGACGGAGACGCCCATCTTCGCCTCCGACGAGGAGGCGCTGGCGGCGGCGGTCGCCGCGTACGAGCACTACCTCGATGCGGAACAACGCATCGTCGAATCGGATGACGTCCAGGTGGAGTCCATTGCTGCAACGACAACGTCCGACTTTGCAGACGAGCTCATCGCCCAATTTGAGTCACTTCGATCGTCTTCGTTACGTCTTAGCGGCCGTGGACAGATTGATTCTGAACGAATTGCCGAGTTCGGCGCGGGCAAGTCTGGCATCTACTTGACGATGTACGCGTGTTCTGACGTAAGCGACGTGCGGGTGATCGACGCCTCTGGCGTCGATGTAACACCGGAACGGGCCGAGCGCGTACCAGTCGTGATCGAGTTCGAAGGCACCGAGAAGGACACGCTACTAGTAGCGGGATCAAACAAGTGGTCAGGCGACGACTTCTGCTGACGGCGAGCCTTGCGGTCGCGTTGCTCGGCGCGCAGCCCGCCCTCGCCCACACGCCGAGCAACTGTTCAACGACGCAGGCTGCGCTTGGACAATGTGATGTGCAGGTATCGCCCGAAACGACGGACGAGGGAACAACGCTTGAAGGCGTGATCGAGGCGATCGA
>DASTSX010000060.1:0-6363 GCA_035760455.1 Gemmatimonadaceae bacterium
GGAAGTCCTGCGCTCGGACTCTCTCGAATGTAAGCGGCGAAAGCTCGACCGGGTCAAACGGAGGTACCCCGGTGTCGGCGGCACGATCCGGATAGGACAGCGCGTACAGCACCGGGAGCTCCATGCTCGGAACGCCCAGCTGCGCCAGAACGCTCCCGTCCACGAACTCGACGAACGAGTGCACGACGCTCTGCGGATGGACGACGACCTCGATTCGGTCGTAGGCCAGCCCGAAGAGGAAGTGGGCCTCGATCACCTCCAGCGCCTTGTTGGCCAGGGTGGCGCTGTCCACCGTGATCTTGCGACCCATGCGCCACGTCGGGTGCTGGAGCGCGTCGGCGAGCGTGGCGGTCTCGAGCTGTCGGCTGCTCCACTGGCGGAACGGCCCGCCGGACGCGGTGATCACGAGGCGCCGCACCTCGCTCGCCGGCCGGCCGGCGATGCACTGCAGGATGGCGCTGTGCTCGCTGTCCACGGGGACGAGCTCGCCCCCGCCCCTCGCCGCGGCGGCCGTCACGAGCGATCCGCCCATGACGAGCGATTCCTTGTTCGCCAGGGCGACACGTTTCCCGCGCTCGAGCGCGGCGAGCGTCGCGTCCAGCCCCGCGGCACCGACGACGGCGTTCAGGACGATGTCCGCCCGCTCGTGGCTCGCGGCCTCGATGAGACAGGCGTCGCCGCGTCCCCAGTCCGGATGCGCGTCGTCGTCGCCGTTGCGCACGAGGCCCACGTACGCCGGCTCGAACTGCGCGACCTGCTCGGCGAGGAGCGCGGCGTTGCTGAACGCCGTCAGCGCGGCGACGTGGAACCGGTCGCGCTGGCGCGCCAGGACGCGCAGCGCGGTGGTGCCGATCGAGCCCGTCGAACCAAGGATGGCGACGCCGCGCGTGCTCAACGGACGACGGGGATCGGCAGCCAGCCCAGCAGGAGATACGCGACCGGCAGGACGAAGATGAGACTGTCGAACCGGTCGAGCACGCCCCCGTGCCCGGGGATGATGCGCGAGCTGTCCTTCACCCCTCCCTCACGCTTGAGCAGCGACTCGAACAGGTCGCCGATCTGCGCCGCGATGCTGATCGCCGCGCCGAACCCGAGCGCCCCCCAGGGCGTGAAGCCGAGGCTCGCCACGGGGACGAGCACCGTGCGTGCGTAGAGCCAAGCCACCAGCATGCTCGCCACGAGACCGCCGACCGCTCCGGCGACGGTCTTTCCCGGGCTGACGGAGGGAATCAACTTGCGCCCGCCGATGGCGCGACCGACGAAGTATGCGCCAATGTCGGACGCCCACGTCACGACGAGCGGGAAGACGAGCAGCGCGCCGCCAGGGGGCACACGGATGTCGAACGGGCCGAGCCCGAGCTCGCGAGCGCCGACCAGGTCGTAGCCGCGCACGACGTCGTGATATCTGATGGCGTATCCGAAGGACAGCATCCCCGCCGTGTAGGCGACGCCGAGCAGCGTGGCGGCGGCCGCGCCGAGCGGGCGTCCGTCGACGCCGCGCAGCCAGATCGTGGCCGCGAGCACGGCGAGCGCGAGCACGGCGCCGAGCACGGGCCGGAGGGCCAGCAGCCCGAGGTAGTGCGCGTGCACGGCCAGCGGGACGATGCCCGCGAGCGCGATGCCGACGTCGTCCAGCGGCCGCATGCCGGAGCCTCGCGCGATGCGGAAGAACTCCCACGCGCCGATCGCGCTCACGACGGCCAGCAAGGCCGCAAGTGGAGCGCCCCCCGCGAGCACGATCCACAGTGCGAGGGGGGCGGCGACGACGGAGAAGAGGACGCGAAGCGCGAGCTCGGACATCGGCGCGAGCGCGGTCGCCCGCGTCAGACTTCCATGATCTCGGCCTCTTTGGCCTTGATCATCTGATCGATCTTCCCGATGTAGTCGTCGTGGACCTTCTGGAGGTCCTTCTCGGCGTGCTTGACGTCGTCCTCGCTGACGCCGGACAGCTTCTTGAGCGCATCGCGCGCGTGGGTGCGGGCGTGACGGATCGCGATCTTCCCTTCTTCGGCGAGCTTGTGCACGACCTTCACGAGCTCCTTCCGGCGCTGCTCGTTCATCTGCGGCAGCGGCACGCGGATGGCGCCGCCCTGCGCCGACGGCTCGAGGCCGAGGTCCGACTCGCGGATCGCCTTCTCGACGATCTTCACCTGCCCCTTGTCGAACGGCGTCACGAGCAGCGTGCGCGGCTCCGGCGCCGCGATGCTCGCCACCTGGTTCAGGTGCATCTGCTGCCCGTACATCTCGACGCGCACCGTGTCGAGCATGTTCGGCGTCGCCTTCCCGGAGCGCACGGAGCCGAACTCGCGCTTCGCGGCCTCGATGCCTTTGTCCATCGAGGCGCGGCAGTCCTTCATGATCTGTTGGATAGTGCTCATCGGACGAGGGTGCCGATGCGCTCGCCCTGCACGGCAGCGGCGATGACGCCCGGTCGGTGGATGTTCAGGACGATCAGCGGCAGCGCGTTCTCCTTGCACAGGGTGACGGCGGTCTGATCCATCACCTTGAGCTCCTCGAGCATGACGTCGCGGTAGCTGATCTCATCGTAGAACGTCGCGGTGGGATCCTGCTTGGGATCCGCGGAATACACGCCGTCGACGCTCGTCGCCTTGATGATGACGTCCGCCTTGATCTGAATGGCGCGCAGCACCGCGGCGGTATCGGTGCTGAAATACGGGTTGCCGGTGCCGGCGGCGAAGATGACGATGCGTCCGTTGTCGAGATGCGCCAGCGCGCGCCGTCTGATGTACGGCTCGGCCAGCTCCTCCATGCGGATCGCCGTCATGACGCGGGTCTCGAGCCCTTTCCGCTCGAGGATGTCCTGCACGGCGAGTGCGTTGATCACCGTGCCGAGCATGCCCATGTAGTCGGCGCCCACGCGGTCCATCCCCATCTTCGAGAGCTGCGAGCCGCGGACGATGTTGCCCCCGCCGATCACGAGCCCGAGCGACGTGCCCTGGCGAACGACCGCCGCGATCTCCTCGGCGATCCGGTCCATCGTGTCGAAGTCGAACCCGAGACTGCGCTCTCCGGCGAGCGCCTCGCCGGAGATCTTCAGCAGGACACGATGATACCGGGCCTCCGCCACCGGCGCGCTCACTCCTGACCGATCTGAAAGCGGGCGAAGCGGCGGATCGAGACGCCCGCGCCGGCCGCCTTCACCAGATCGCGGATCGCCTTGCTGTCGTCGCGCACCCAGGCCTGGTCGAGGAGCGTGATCTCCTTGTAGAACTTGTCCACGCGGCCCTGCACCATCTTCTCGACGATGTTCGCCGGCTTGCCGCTGGCGGCCGCCTGCTCGGCGAAGATGCGGCGCTCGCGGTCGACCAGCGCCGCGGGCACGTCGTCGCGCGTGACGGCGACCGGCACGGCCGGCACGCCGGCGGTGACGTGCTCGGCGATCGTGCGCGCGAGCTGCTGCCCCGCCTCGCCCGTGAGACCCGCGACCTCGACGAGCGTGCCGACCTTGCCGTTGTGATGGACGTAGGCACCCACCGCGCCGGCGCCGCCGAAGCGCGCGTACCGCCGGAGCACGATGTTCTCGCCGATCGTGCCGGTCAGCTGCTTGAGCGACTCGGCGAGCGTTCCCGCCTCGCCGAACTTCGCCTGGAGCAGCGGCGCATTCTCCGCGCTGGCGGCGACGCCGTCGATCGTGCCGTCGGCGAGGAGCGTGTCGGCGATCCGCTCGACCGTCTGGCCGAACGCCTCGTTGCGCGCGACGAAGTCCGTCTCGCTGTTCAGCTCCACGAGCGCGCCCGTCGAGCCGTCGGTCGACACACGCGCGACGATCTTCCCCTCCGACGCGGCGCGCCCGGCGCGCGACTCGCCGCGCGAGATCCCCTTCTTGCGCAGCCACTCGACCGCCTGCTCCATGTCGCCCTGGGTCTCCTCGAGCGCCTTCTTGCAATCCATCATGCCTGCCTGAGTGCGCTGGCGCAGCTCAGACACGTCCTTGGCGGTATACGCGGCCATTCTCGTCAATTCCTTGCGTGGCGTGGAAACGCCGCCGGATGGCACCGGCGGCGTATGAATGCTAATGCGTCGGGCCAGGGCTCGCTGTGCAGCCAGGGCCGTCATGCGGCGGTCTACTCTTCGGCCGTGTCCGGCGCGGCCTCGCCCGGCTCGCCTTCGGCGTCCGCGCCCTTCAGGTGCGCGGCGATCGCTTCCGGCTTGGCCCGGCGGCGGCGCGGACGGCGGCGGCGACGCTCGTCGCCGCGGTCGCCCGCGGCCTCGGTGCCCCGCTCCGAGCTGTACGTCATCGCGCCCTCGCTGACGTCGTCCGACTCCTCGCGGACCGGCGCCTCGCGGCGCGCCTCGGCGATCGTCTCCGCGATCGCCTTGGTGATCAGCTCGACGGACCGGATTGCGTCGTCGTTGCCGGCGATCGGCACCGTGATGAGGTCCGGATCGGCGTTCGTGTCCACGATCGAGATGATCGGGATGCCGAGCTTGTTGGCCTCGGCGACGGCGATCTTCTCCTTCTTCGCGTCGACGACGAACATCAGACCGGGCGTGCGCGTGAGGGACCGGATGCCGCTCAGGTACTTCGAGAGCTTGTCCTTCTCGCGCGTCATCATGAGACGCTCTTTCTTCGTGTAGTTCTCCCACTCGCCGCCCTCGACCGAACCGGCCTCGAGCTCCTTCATGCGGCGCAGCTGCTTCTTGACCGTCTGGAAGTTCGTGAGCAGGCCACCGAGCCACCGCTCGGTGATGTACATCGCGCCGCAGCGCTCGGCTTCCTGCTTCACGATCCCGGCGACCTGCGCCTTGGTGCAGACGAACAGGACGCTGTCGCCGCGCAGGACGACGTCGCGCACGAGCTTCTGCGCCAGCTCGAGCTGCCGGAGCGTCTTCTGCAGGTCGATGATGTGGATCCCGTTGCGCTCCGCGAAGATGAAGCGGCGCATCTTGGGGTTCCAGCGGCGCGTCTGATGTCCGAAGTGGACACCGGCGGCGAGGAGGGCTTCGAGCGTGGGCTGGTTGTCAGACATGGGTGATTCGATTGGTTGATTCGTCGGCGAACGTCAGCGTCTGGGACCCACCAGCGGGGCTGGCACCGGGACAGACTCGGCTCGCGTGAGTGATGAACGGCAACTTTGGGTTCGTCGGTGAGCGGTTCGTCGGTTGGGGGCCTGCCTCGGTCAGCTTCGGCGTCTCGAGGTCGGCCGACAAACCGTGAACCGACGAACCGACGACCTTCGTTTACCGCTTCGAGAACTGGAACCGCTTCCGCGCCTTCGGACGACCCGGCTTCTTGCGCTCGACCGCACGCGCGTCGCGCGTGAGGAGTCCGAGGTCGCGCAGCTTGCGCCGATGCGACTCGTCGATCTTCACCAGCGCGCGGGCGACGGCGAGGCGCAGCGCACCCGCCTGTCCCGTCTGTCCGCCACCGGCCACGTTGGCCTTCACGTCGTACTGGCCGAGCCGATCCGTCGCCGTGAACGGCTGCTGGATCGCCGTCACCAGCGCCGGACGCGGGAAGTAGTCACCGAGCGTGCGACCATTGATGTCCCACTTGCCGCTGCCGGGCTTGAGGTACACGCGGCAGACCGCCTCCTTGCGACGGCCGATCGTGTGCGTGATCTGCGTATCGGGCATCGCTTACTTCGCCTCGCTCTTCGGAAGGGTCAACGTCTTCGGCTGCTGGCCGGTGTGCGGGTGCTCGGCGCCCGCGTAGACGCGGAGCTTGCCACGCAGCACCTGGCGACCGAGCGCCGACTTGGGGAGCATGCCGTACACGGCCTTCTCGATCACGCGCTCGGGGTGCTTCGCGAGCATCGTGGCGAAGGGCGTGAAGCGCTCGTGCCCCATGTAGCCGGTGTGGCGGAAGTATTCCTTCTGCTCCGCCTTCCGACCGGTGACGCGAACCTTGGACGCGTTGATGACGATGACGCCGTCGCCCGTGTCCATGTGCGGCGTGAACATCGGCTTGTGCTTGCCGCGAATGATCTTCGCCACCTCGGTGGCGAGCCGGCCGAGGACCATCCCGTCGGCGTCCACGACGTACCACCGATGCTCGATGTCCTGCGGCGTGGCTGTGTAGGTCTTCATGTAATGCGCTACCAATTACGATGGGTCCCGCGCCTCACCGGTGCGTCACGCAACCCGGGTCTCGGCCGCCAGCGAAGGCGTTTTTAGACAGACACGTAAGCTAGACAAGCAGTTAACCCCTGTCAACGGAGTCCGCCGAGCCCCGCGCCGGTGCTCCGACCGCCCCCCGTCAATGGGCTGTGAAGTCGAAGCGCTGGCTCACCACCTGCGGCGCCGGCCGGCCCGCGAGCTCCGCCGGATGGAAGCGCAGCAGCGGGAGGACGCGCTTCACCTCGCGCGTGAACCCCTCGTGCGAGCTGCTCAGGATGCGGA
>DASTSX010000061.1:0-11746 GCA_035760455.1 Gemmatimonadaceae bacterium
ACCCTGGGCGGAACGGCGGTGCTGTATGGCCATACCCCGCGGTAGAGGCAGTCGGCAGCGGTGAGTTGGTGAGTTGGATAGCGAGTTGGTTGGTCGGTTGATTCGTGTGTTCAACCGCGAACGGCCACGAACCGGCGTGGAGCCCTCACTGAGGATTCTCCACGCCGGTTCGTGGCATGTGCACGTCAACTCACTTCACAACCGACCAACGAGCCCTCTATCGAACTCACCAACTCACCCCCCAAAGGCCCAACCTCGGCAGCCTGCCCCGAGGCGGACGAGGCTCAGCGCGCCGTGAGGTCCGTCTCCGACGTGATCGCCCGGCAGAACTCGGCGATCAGGGTCGCCGCGTTGTCCACGTCCACGAGCGACACCATCTCGTTCGGTGAGTGCATGTAGCGGTTCGGGATCGACACCAGGCCCGTCGCCACCCCCTCGCGCGCGATGTGGATCGCGTCCGCGTTCGTCGACGTGTCGCGGCCGACCGCGTGGACCGCGTGCGTGATCGCGTGCTTCTTCGCCGTCTCGCGCAGCAGCCCCAGCACCACGGGCGAGATCAGGGCGCCGCGGCTCAGGATCGGACCGCCGCCCATCTTGTGCTCGCCGATCTCCTTCTTCTCGATGTTCGGGTGGTCGGTCGCGAAGGTGACGTCCACGACGATCGCGATCTGCGGGTTGATGCAATGCGCGCAGATCGCCGCCCCGCCACCGTGCCAGGCGATCTCTTCCTGCGTAGTGGCCGCGGCGACCACGCGTGCGGCGCCGGGCTTCTCGGCGTAGCGGCGCAGCGCCTCGAGCACCACGAACGCGCCGATCCGATCGTCGATCGAGCGCGACACGATCCGGTCGTTCGGGAAGTCGAGCGTCCGCGAATCGAGGACCCCCGGGTCGCCCACGCTCACCCGTGCCTCGGCCTCGGCGCGGTTCGCGGCGCCGATGTCGACCCACAGATCGGTGAACTTCGAGGCGCGCTCGCGGTCCTCGGTCTTCATCAGATGGATCGGCTTCTTGCCGACCACGCCGAGGACGTCCCCGTCCGCGCCGAGGAAGCGCATGCGCTGCCCGACGAGCACCTGCGGGTCCCAGCCACCGATCGGCGAGATGTAGAGGTAGCCGTCGTCGTCGATGTACTGGATGATCACGCCGATCTCGTCGATGTGGCCGTCCAGCATGATCGTCGGAGAGCCTCCCGCGTTCACCTCGGCCATGCTGTTTCCGGCCACGTCCGTCGTGACCTTGTCCGCGAAGGTGCCGGCCTCGGTGCGCCAGACCCGAGCGGCGACCGTCTCGAACCCCGACGGAGCGGGAGCGTCGAGCAGGCGCTTGAGGAACGCGATGGAGGACTGGCTGAGCATCGGCGCGTATGGGCGTGGGGGCGGCGATCGGAGGTCGAATCCTAGCCCGCCCCTCGGCACGAAGGAAGCCCGCGCGCACGCACGCGGGGGCCTACCGTTGCGCCGTGGCGCGATAGACGTCAGCATGCTGCATGGCACTCCTCTTCCTCGCGATCGGCCTCGCTGCCGGTCTCCTCTCGGGACTGTTCGGCATCGGCGGCGGCATCATCATCGTCCCCGCGCTGATGCTCGTCGGGCGCATGCAGCCGGCGTTGGCCACCGGCACGTCGCTGGGCGCGCTCCTGCTCCCCGTCGGCGCGCTCGGGGCGTGGCAGTACTACAAAAACGGCCACCTCGACGTCCGCGCCTCCCTCCTGATCGCGCTCGGCATCTTCTTCGGCGCCTACCTCGGCGCGATCGCCATGCAGCAGCTGAACCCCGTGATGGCGAAGCGGGTGTTCGCGATCTTCCTGGTCCTGGTCTCGGTGCGGATCTGGGTCACGGCGCAGGGCTGATCAGTCATCCGCCTTTGGACGGTTCGGGTGGCGGTCCAACGGCGCGAACACGGATGATCCGGAGGGAACGGAGACGGCCGGATCTGCTCCGTGCCGGCGGCGAGATCACTGCGCCGCCGCCAACGACAGAGCCTTTGGGGTCGTGGTGGGAGCGGTAGAGTGCGCACCCGCGCGCTGTCGTTCTGAGCGAGCAGAGCGAGTCGAGGAATCTGCACTCGGCTGAGGTGCAGATCCGGCCCTTTCCGTTCATCCGGTCGTTTCCGGGTCCGCGTCGTTCGATCGGCGACAGAATTCGAACGGCGTCAGGCTCGAACCTTTATCGCGTACCCCGGCGACGGCGCAGCGAACAGACCCGGGGCGAAGATCGCCGCCATGACCTCGATCGCATCAACGAGCCTCGGCCCGGGCCGGCTCGTCAGCGAGTTTCCGTCGAGCGCCCAGGCCTCGCGCCCGCGCGCCCACCGCCACTCGTCCCCCTCGAGAAGTGCCGCGGCCTCGCGCGCCGCGCGGCCCAGGTCGAAGCCGCAGGGCGCGAACAGCAGCACCTCGGGATCGGCCGCGCGCACGGCATCGAGGTCCACCTGCGCCGAGTGCGCGCCGGGTAGCGCGAGCACGTCGACGCCGCCGGCGCGACGGACGAGCTCGGGCGACCAGTGTCCGGCCGCGAACAGCGGATCGAGCCACTCGATCACCGCCACGCGCGGCCTGGGCGCGCGGGCCGCCTTGAGCGTCGCGTGCACGCGCCGGATTCGCGCGAGCGACGAGTCGATCAGCCGGTCCGCCTCGGCGCGCCGCTCGATCGCGTCGCCGACGCGGCGCACGTCGTCCCACACGCCATCGAGCGTGGTCCCGCCGAGCGTCACCACCGTCGGCGCCGCGACGAGCGCGGCGACGGCGCGATCCACCTCGCTCTCGGGGAGCGCGCACACGTCGCACACCGACTGCGTCAGCAGCACCTGCGGCGCCAGGGCCGCCACGAGCGCGGCGTCGAGCGTGAACACCGCCGCGCCACTCGAGGCCAGGGCGCGGACCTCCGCGTCGATCGCGCCCGAGCTCGCATCGCGATCCACCACGCTCGCCGTCACGCGGGGAAAGCCGGCGACCTCTGCGGGGTGATCACACTCGTGCGTCACACCGGCCAGCTGATCGAGCGCGCCGAGGGCGGCGACGATCTCGGTGGCGGCGGGGAGAAGCGAGACGACGCGAGGCGCCCGGCGGGGCGCGTCAGTCGTCACGCCGGATCGGAAAGGCCGCGAAGGTGACGAGCAGCAGCGCGAGCCCCGCGGCATACCAGCGCCAATCCTCGGTGACGCCGTAATAGACGATGCCGAAGCAGGCGAGCATCTGCCCGAACAGCCAGGCGATCACGCTCTCCGGGATCCCGGACGAGACTCGCCGCTTCTCGGCGATGCTGCTGTGCCAGAATCGCATGTCGGCGATCTGCACGAGCGCGTAGAGCCACGTCATGACCCCGACGACGCGGAGCTTTCCCGCCAGCGCGCCCGGCGGCGTCTGCGGTCCGAGCGAATGCCAGACCCACACCACCAGCCCGGCGAACAGCGCGAGCCCGAGCAGGACGTTGCGCACCTGCGCCTGCCGGTCGGGAGTGAGCCACTCGTAGCGCGTCTGCTCGCCCGAGACTGGCTCGAGCCCGGTGCTCGACGGAGGATGCGCGGTCACGACGCGTCAGCCCGGCAGCCGGGACCAGACGATCACGGTGCCGCACGTCTGGCTCCGCGTCGTGAACTGTGGCGGCGTGGTCGCCGGCCCCGCGTACAGCTCGATCGCCTCGACGTTGTCCGGCGAGAACTCGTCGGCCGAGCCGCTCTGCAGCGGGATGCCGTCGAGCCAGTACTGCGGCGGGCAGTCGCGGAACATCGAGCCGGCGCCCGCTCCGCGGAACCGGATGTCCTGCCGCCCCTGACGGCTCATGATCTGGACTCCCGAGACCGAGCGCACGACGTCGACGAAGCGGTGCGAGCCCTTCTGCTGGATCTCGTCGCGCGTCACGAACTTCCCGAAGCCGCGGGCGCGCCGCGCCCAGAACTCGGCGAGAACCTTTCTCGAGAGCGAATCGTGCTGCTCCTGCACGGTGATCTCCGGCAGCGCGTGCACGATCGCGCGCAGGGTGACGCGCACGGAGTCGATCACGCCGGCGCCAACCGTGATCGGCACGCGCGTCGGTGCGAAGCCGAGCCGTCGCACGAACACGCCGCGCGCGCCGACCGGCATCTGCGCCACATGGAAGCGGCCCGAATCGTCGCTGAACGCGACGACGACGTTCCCGCGCGCACGCACCTCCGCTCCGGCGATCGCGTGGCCGAGCGAATCCTTCACGAGGCCGACCAGCGCTCGCGGGGACTGGGCTTCGCTCGTGGCGGCGCCGCCGGCAAGCACGCCGGCCGCGATCGCGTACACTCGGATGGGGATGGCGACCATGGTGGCCTCGGTGCCGGGTGGTCCCCGGCAATATACGGCGTCCGCCGGTGAGACGCGCGCGGTGGATCACGAGAAACACCATTCGCGGGTGGCGCCGGCGTAGGCGCCACCCGCGAATGGCCCGTTCACAGGATGACCCCGGGATCGGCTCAGCGGTCAGCGGCCGGACTCCCGGGCTCGGCCGCGCTACGCCTGGGAGACGCCCGGCGGCGTCCCGCCGCGCAGCAGACGCCGCGCCGCCAGCACCCCCAGCCCCACGATCACCCCGAGCGGAACGAGGATCCCGAGCGAGGCGATGAACCACGCCACCACGCCGACCATCCGCTCCCACGCCTCGGCGAACGCCTCGACGATCGGCCCGCGTCCGCGCGGCGAGTCGAGCAGGGGGAGCTTCTCGTGGATCGTGACGTCGAGCGAGCTGAGCGACGCCCGGCGCTCCAGCCACCGCATGCGCGCCTCGTAGCGCTCCGCCTCCATCCGCACGCGCGCCAGCTCCTGCTCCACCGTCAGCACGTCCGAGAGCTTCCCCGTTCGCGTGGCCAGCATCTCGACCAGCCGGGCCTCGACGCGCCGCGCGTTGGTCAGGCGGGCGCCGAGATCGACGTACTCCTCACCCACGTCCTCGGCGCTGACGTTCACCGACTCCACCTTGCCGAGCTGCGCGAGCGCGGCGACCGCGCCGTCGAACTGCGCCGAGGGGACGCGCAGCTGCAGCATGCCGGAGCGCTGCTCGTCCTTGCCAGTGCGCAGCGTCGTGTTGGCGACGAAACCGCCGAACTGCGAGGCCGTCTGCCGCAGCCGCGTCACTGCCTCGTCCAGCGTCTTCACCTCGATCGACGCCTGACCGTGGCGCACGAGCATCGCGCCCGCGGGATCGATCGCGGGCATCGGCATGCCGAGCGACGGCAGGTCGGACCGCGCCATCGCGGCGTTCCTCGCCGGCTCGGGGGCGACGGGCGGTGCCGCCGACGCCTGCTCGGTGACGACGAGCTTCTGCGACTGCGCCTCGTCGCGCGCCGAGAAGCCGTCCGACGCGGCCGCGCCGCCGCCGATGCTGCCCCGGACGCCGCCGGAGCCCACGCTCATCGGCGTGGTCGCGCTGACCGCCACGTCCGCCTTCTCGGAGTTGCACGCCGAGACGACGAGCAGCGCGAGCGCGGCTTGTACGATCCTGCTCGTGGAAAGGACACTGGGCTTTCGCATGGGAGCGACTCCGGGTAAGACTGTGTGAGTTGGCCAGCCGTTCGACGTCCACCTGACGGGAGACGCCGGCCGAGGCTCCACTCACACATCCCCTTCCATGTTCCGTTCGTTCGCCGGCCGTGCCGCGCTCCTCGTGACGCTCGGCGCCGCTCTCCCGGCCGGCGCGCAGCGCGCCCCGACCGACGTCGCGCAGTCCGCTCCACTCACGGGAGTGCGCTACGAGGTCACCGCCGATCGTGCCGGCCTGGGGCAGCGCCAGCTGCACGTCGTCACCACGTTCACCGTCGCCGGCACGGCCCCGGTGCTCCTCTCCCTGCCGGCGTGGACACCCGGCGCGTACGACATCGCGAACTTCGCGCGCTCCGTCAGCGACTTCGGCGCGACCCAGGGCGCCGACTCCCTGCGGTGGGACAAGGCGGACTACGACACGTGGCGACTCTGGCCGCGGCGGGCGGGGCAGGTCAGCGTGTCGTTCGACGTCGTCGCCGACACGCTCGACAACGCGATGTCGTGGTCGAGGCCCGACTTCGTGCTGTTCAACGGGACGAACGTGTTCCTCTATCCGGAGGGACGTCCGGCCGACTTCGCGTCGACCGTGGTCATCAAGACGGAGCCCGACTTCCTGATCGCCACGGGGATGCCGCGCGCGCCCGAGGCGCGGACGTATCGCGCCGCGAACTATCACGAGCTGGTCGACATGCCGTTCTTCGTCGGGCAGTTCGATCTCGACAGCGCCGTCGTGTCGGGGAAGACGGTGCGCTTCGCGACCTACCCGCGCGGCGTCTTCGCGGGCGAGGCGCGCACGACCGCGTGGGACCAGATCAAGCGGTCGATCCCGCCGCAGGTGCTCGTGTTCGGCGACGTGCCGTGGGACACCTACACCGTCATGCACATCACCGACTCCACGGCGCAGGGGATGAGCGGTCTCGAGCACGCGAACTCGCACGTGGACATCACGGTGCCGCGCGGAATCGGCAGCGAGTTCCAGCCGCGGCTCCTCGCGCACGAGATCTTCCACGCCTGGAACGTCAAGCGTCTGCGGCCGGCGGACCTCGTGCCGTACCGCTACGATCGGCCGCAGCAGACGGGGTGGCTGTGGGTGAGCGAGGGGATCACCGACTACTACGCCGATCTCTCGCTCGTGCGCGGCGGCGTCGTCGACGCGAACGGCTTCTACGCCCTCACGACGGAGAAGATCGGGGAGATCGCGAATGCGCCGCCGTTCGCGCTGGAGGACGCGTCGCTCAACGCCTGGATCAGCGTGCGCGACGGCACCGATGCGCTGTACTACCCCAAGGGATCGCTCGCCGGCTTCCTGCTGGACATCATGATCCGCGACGCGAGCGACAACCGCCGATCGCTCGACGACGTGATGCGCGAGCTCTATCGCACCACCTACGGGCAGGGCGGCCGCGGCTTCACGGCCGCGCAGTGGTGGGGCGCCGTGCGGCGCGCGTCGAACGGCAAATCGTACGACGAGTTCAACCGCCGCTACGTCGACGGCCGCGATCCCTATCCGTGGGACGACGCGCTCAAGCTCGTCGGGTTGCGGTTGCAGCCGGATAGCGTACCGCGCATCGGCGTGAGCCTGCGCCCCGAGCCGGACGGCAACGGCGCGCGCGTCCTGGAGCTCGTGCCGGGCAGCCCGGCGCTCGGCGCCGGCATTCGCGTCGGCGACGTCATCGTCACGGTGAACGAGCGGCCGGCCATGGACGTGTTCTTCGCCGGCGGGTTCCGCGCCATGTACGGCAACCGGCCGGCCGGCACGCCGATCCCGGTGGTCATCCGGCGCGACGGCGCCTCCGTCACCATCCAGGTGCCGCTGCGCTTCGGGCTGTCCGAGCCGCGCGTCAACGAGGATCCCGCGGCGTCGCCGCGTGCGGTGCGTCTGCGCAACGGGCTCCTGCGCGGCACGACGGACAAGTAGCGCCCGCGCGCGCCACGAACGCGAAGGGCCGCGAGCATCGCTCGCGGCCCTTCGCGCTTCCGGGGGGAAGGTCGTGCTCAGTATTGCGAGACGTTGTCCATCCAGGTGTTCGGGACCATGGTGTACCTCGCCATGGACGACGTCGCTTTCTTCACGGAGCAGGAGTTGTACATGTAGCTCTTCGTTCCGTTCAGGTCGGCGTCGGATACCGCGTTCGCCGCGATGCCGATCAGCCGGTTGAGCCCCGCCATGACGGTGCCCGACGTGACGTTGTTTCCGTTCGAGACCAGCTGGCCGCCCACGAGCACCACGCCGTCCCACTGGTTGCTGCCGTTGATCGTCAGGTCGCCGTCCACGATGAGGATGCCGCGCCCCTGGTTGGGCAGCGTCCACATGCCGTTCCAGCTCGCCGATCGGTTGAACACGTGGATGATCGGCCAGTAGTTCGTGTCCGACGAGAAGGTGCCCGTCGTCGGGAAGGCGCTGGAGGTCGTCGTGATGTTGATGTCGGCGGGCATCGTGGTGCCCGCGGTGATGCCCGCCCAGTCGAGCCGCGTCTGGGCCGAGTCCTGCGAGAACGTCTTGAGCGTGTCGTACGGCGGATTTCCCTGCGGCACGAAGGTCGACGCGGACCCGTTCAGAACGACCGATTCCTCGGACGGCACGTTGATCCCGACGACGTTGGTGTCCGCCGAGCACTCATCGACGCCGCTGATGTTGCCCGTTCCGTTCTTGATGATGCCGGAGAAGCTCACCAGCGCGCCCATCACGTTCATCGTCGCCTTGCTCCAGGTGACGTAGACGCCGACGGTGCGTGAAGCGCTGCGCCTGGTGTTGCCACCGGTCGCGATGCCGTTCTGGTTGTCCGTGCCGGTCGAGGTGACGAAGTACGTCCCTCGTCCGGTGGCGACGTTGACCCATACCGGGACGGCGCGGATGAACGCCTTGCCGCCGGCGAAGTTCACCGTCACGGATTCGGCGACCGTCGGGATCGTGTCGAGATTCGCGTTGACGCTGTTCGCCATCGGCGCGGCGTTCACGAGCCAGCACTGCGGGCAGACCGCGCACGCCGAGGCCTGTGCGGCCGTGTACGGGGAGGTCGGTATGCACCCCGGCCTGAACTCCTTCCGCTGCGTGAGGAACGCCTCGAGCCCCGCTTGCGCGTAGCTGTAGGCGCGCGCCTGCGCGCGCTGCGACCCGGTCGCCGCCTGCTCGCTCGTGCTCATCGCGAAGCCCGCGACGAGGCCGATCGAGAGCAGCGCCAGCACCATGATCGCCAGGGGCAGCGCGAAGCCTTCACGGGCGCGCGACTGCTCGCGCGCCGGACCGTGGCCGACGGAGCTCATTGGATCCTCGTGTTCTTGAAGAAGACTGCGGTCGTGAGCGGCGACTTCTTCGGGCCCGTGTAGCCGGGCACCGTGTCCGCCGCCTCGGCGGCGAACAGGATCTTGAGCCCGCGCACCGAGTTGTAGTCGGATGGGGCCGTCTTCGTCGCCGTGTCCTTCGGCTGCGCCGGGTTGGTAAAGTAGCTGAACCGCGCCGACCAGCTGAACGGCGCGATCAGCTCGTTGGTGTCGGGCGCCGTCGCTTCCCCGACGATGCGGTACAGCCCCGCGCGGTTGGGGTAGACCTTCGACGAGTCGAACACGTAGTTCACCCGCTGCCAGATCATCGCCATCGAGCCCACGGTCGTGCCGCCGGGGGGCGCGCCCGACACCTGGACGACCGAGCCCGTGCGTCCGCCCATCGTGATCGTATCGGCGAAGATCGCGACGCCGCCCCCGTGGCACGTGCCTACGTTCCCCGCCGTGAGCGTGCCGCCGTCGACGTACGTGTAGATGCCCGTCGTGGCGTTGCGCACGCCGTAGCCGCCGTACCGGATCGTCGCCAGCTGGAACGAGTCGACTGGCGTGATCGCCATCGTCATCGTGCTCGCCGTGACCTCGCAGACCACGCCGAACGCCAGCGGCACCCGCACGCCCACCTGCCGGTGGTTCGTCGCGTCGAGGTAGAACACGCCGCCGTTGTCCTGCGTCATGCGCAGGTCGGTGATCATGATGTTCATCGCGCTGCGCGCCGCGGTGCGCGACCGGCGCCCGCCGCTGTCGTACTGATAGCCGCGCGTCTGCGAGAGCATCATCTTGGTCATCGCACCGCCGATGACCGCGAGGATCGTGAGCGCGGTGATGATCTCGACGAGCGAGAAGCCGCGGCGCGAACGGGTTGGAGTGCGCATCGCTACTTGAAGAGCGGGTTCGAGAACGGGGACTTGAACCGACGGATGGTCTGCACCTGCTTCGAGGCCGGCTCGAGGCGCGGGGTGACCGTCAGCGTGATCTTCCGGTAGCGCTGCCGGCCGCTCGTGCTCAACGACTCGGCGTCGATCGTGTAGTTCCAGACGTAGTAGCCCTCGCCCGTCTTCGTGGAGTCGGTGACCAGGTACTTCGTCAGCGAGTCGTACGGCATCGACTCGACGCGGTTGATCTGCTCGAAGAAGGTCGCCGTGCGCTGCTCGACGTAGGCGTTCGAGCGGTTGCGCGCCGCGAGCTTGACGCTGAGCGCCGTGAGCGACGTGAAGGTGAGCGCGAGCAGCGAGCAGGCGACGATGACCTCGATCAGCGTCATGCCGCTGCGCCGGCGCGAACGGGTGCGGAGCCGCGTCCGCGTTCTGGCGCGCGCGCTCATCGGTTGTCCACCCGCACGAGGCCGCCCTTCGACGCGCGGACCGACTTCTGGTACGTGGCCCCACCCGTCGTCCGGATGATGAGCGAGAGCTTGAGCGTGTCGGTCGAGAGGCCGCTGGGCATGATGTCGATGGTGTCTCGGTTCGACCACAGGGAATCCAGACCGTACTCCCCGCTGATCGCGAACGACCGCGTCTTGTAAACGACGGTCGGCGTGTTGCGGTCGACGATGCTGAACTTCTTGTTGGTCCGGTCGACCAGCATCCGCACCGGCTGCCGCTGGCGCGCCGCGATGGCGAACGCCTGCTCGATGTCCGAGCCCAGGATGGCGCCGACCTTCGCGACGCGATCGCGCCGGAGGGTGTCGCCGACGGACCGCACCGAGATCGTCGCCACCGCCGCGAAGACGACGAAGACGATCAGCATCTCGATGAACGTGAAGCCGCTCCGGCGACGGGAGGGGGAGTGTCGCATGCGCCACGGTAGGGCACTCGCCGGGCCATCTGTTCCCCGTCGGCCAACTCGTTGCGGTGCCACGTCTTGCATTTCGCGCCGGATCTGGCGGCCTGCCACGCGCTATGCAAAGAGGTGCGAGTTCTGCACTCTTTTACCCGGCCGCTACCTTAATAGGCCTGGCCCGATCGCTGCCTCACCCGCACGCACCTCGCTCATGCGCATCGCCAAGCTCGGCGTCGTCGGCGCCGGTACCATGGGCAGTGGCATCGCCGCCCTCGCCGCCTCCGCCGGCATCCCCGTCGTCCTCCTCGACGTCCCCGGTCCCGAGAACGACCGCGACGCGCCCGCGCGCCTGGGGCTCGAGCGCGCCCGCAAGGCGCGCCCCGCGGCCTTCATGGACGTCGCTCGCGCCGGCCTCGTCTCCCTCGGCAACCTCGAGGACTCGCTCGAGCGGTTGGCCGACTGCGATCTGATCCTCGAAGCGATCATCGAGCAACCGGCCCCGAAGCAGGCGCTCTACGCCCGACTGGAGCCGCTGCTGAAGGAGGGGGCCATCGTCGCGAGCAACACGTCGGGCATCCCGATGCGCATCCTCACCGAGGGACGCGGCGACCGGTTCAAGCGCCGCTTCCTCGGCATGCACTTCTTCAATCCGCCGAGGTATCTGCACCTGCTCGAGCTGATTCCGACCCCCGACACCGCGCCCGAAGCCCTCGCCGCCGCTCGACGGTTCAGCGAGGTGGTGCTCGGCAAGGGGATCGTGATCGCCAGGGACGTCCCGGGCTTCGTCGCCAACCGGCTGGGCGTCTACGGCATGGTCGCGGCGATGAAGGGGCTGATGGAATCGGACCTCACGATCGACGAGGTCGACGCGCTTACCGGCCCACTGCTCGGCCGCGCGAAGAGCGCGACGTTCCGCACCGCCGACATCACCGGCCTCGACGTCCTGCTCCACGTCTCGAAGGGGCTGAGCGCGAGCACGGGCGAGGACTTCTCGATGCCCGAGTGGGTGGGGGCGTTGGCCGCCCGCGGCCAGCTTGGTGACAAGACCGGCGCTGGCTTCTACAAGAAGGTCGGGAAAGAGATCTCGACCCTCGCCTGGAAGACGCTCGAGTATGCGCCGCAGCAGAAGGCGGAGGATCCGGCGCTGGCGGCGCTGATGAAGCAGCCGCTGCACCAGCGTCTGAC
>DASTSX010000062.1:0-5468 GCA_035760455.1 Gemmatimonadaceae bacterium
ACGTCCACGGTGAACTGGTCGGCGGCGCGCGCGCTGCGCCGCGAGCTCCGCGCCTTCGCGCCCGACGTCGTGCAGGTCCAGATGTTCCTCTGGCAGCTCTCGCCGTCGATCCTGCCGCTGCTGCGCAGCGTGCCATCGGTGTACTGGGCCATGACGTTCAAGGCGGTGTGCCCGACGGGGCTCAAGTGGCTCCCCAGCGGCGTGCCCTGCACGGTGCGCGCGGGCATGGCCTGTCTCGGCAACGGGTGCATCACGGCCACCGGCTTCGCGCCGCTGATGCTCCAGCGAGTGCTCTGGCGTCGGCGGCGCGGCGCGTTCGCCGCCATCGTGAGCTGCTCCCACGACGTGCAGCGCCAGCTCGAGCGCGACGGGATCGCGTCGCGCGAGGTGATCTGGCCCGGTGTGCGCGAGGCGCCGGCGCGACCACCGCTCGAGGACCCGCCCACGGTCACCTACGCCGGCCGGCTCACCCCCGAGAAGGGACCCGACGTCCTCGTGCGCGCCTTCGCCCGCGCGCGTGAGCGCGTGCCGGCCGCGCGACTCTCCATCGCCGGCGCCGGACCCGCCGAGCCGGCGCTGCGCGCGCTGATCGACCGGTTGGGCCTCGGCGACGCGGCCACGTTGCACGGTCAGCTCGGCGGCGTCGCGCTCGAGACGACCCTCGGCCGCGGGTGGGTCCATGCCGTTCCATCGCGCTGGCCCGAGCCGTTCGGGGTGACCGCCACCGAAGCGATGATGCGCGGCACGGCCGTCGTCGCCAGCGACATCGGTGGGCTGGCCGAGAGCGTCGCCCACGAGTCCACCGGGCTCCGCGTGCCTCCCGGCGACGAGCTCGCCCTCGCCGACGCGCTGTCGCGCCTGCTCTCCGACCGGACCCTCGCCGAGCGGCTGGGTGCCGCCGGCCGCGAGCGCGCGCGGGCGCACTTCACCCTGGATGGCACCATCACTCGATTCGAGCGATTGTACGCGAGCCTTCGTTCACCCACGCTTCCGCCACCTCATGCCAGCTGATCGCCCCGCGGGTCCCGTCGTCCTGCTCGGCTTCGACGCCGCCGACCCGGACCTCGTCGAGCGGTGGGCGCGCGAAGGGAAGCTCCCGGCGATGGCGCGGCTCATGGAGCGCGGCGTGTGGGCGCGCACGGGCGGCGAGGAGCTGCTGTTCGAGAACGGGATCTGGGCGACGCTGTTCTCCGGCGTGTCCACGGCGCGCCACGGGTTCCACTTCTTCTGGCAGCCCGTGCCGGGCTCGTACGCCGTCGAGCTCAAGCGCGGCCGCGACGTCGGCGTCGTCCCATTCTGGGCGCATCTGGCAGACACCGGGCGATCGGTGTTCGTGCTCGACCCGCCGGACACCGCACCGGTGCGCGGCCTCGAGGGGCTGCAGGTGTGCGAGTGGGCGACACACTCGCACTATCCGCCCTCGGGGCTCGAGGCCGAGCCGCCCGCGGCGATCGAGCGCGTGCGCCGCGCGTTCGGCCCGCGCGAGCTGATCGGCGAGCGCATCGGCGCCTCCACGGCGGAGGACCGCTCGATCGTGGAGCGGCTCGTCGCGCGAGCGGCGCGCAAGGGTGCCTGCGTGCGCGCGCTCCTCGCGGAAGCCACCCACGATCTCGTCGTCGTCGTGTTCGCCGAGGCGCACACGGGCGGACATCAGGCGTGGGAGTACCGGCGTGACGCCAAGGGCGACGGCGTGCGCCCAGACGAGGGGATGGGCGACGCCCTGCTCCGCCTGTATCGCGCCGTGGACCACGAGATCGGCCGCATCGTCGACGCGCTGCCGCCGACGGCGACCGTGTTCGTCACCTCGTCGGTGGGGATGCTCTCGCAGTACCCGACGGAGGAGCTGCTGGAGTCGTTCTGCCGCCGCCTCGGCTATCAGGCCGCGCCGCAGCCGGTGTCGTCGGCGGGGCCCGCATCACCGCGCTCGATCACCTCGATGCTGCGCGGCCTCGTGCCGGAACGCGCGCGCAATCTGGTCAGTCGGTTCCTCCCGTTCGACGTGCAGGCACGCCTGGTGAGCGAGAAGTTCATCGCATCCACCGACTGGTCGCGCACCACGGTCTACGCGCCCCCCGGGTATTACACGGGCTGTCTGCGCGTGAACCTGCGCGGGCGCGAGCCGAACGGCATCGTGTCGCCGGGCGCAGAGTACGAGGCGCTGCTCACCAGGCTCGAAGAGGACCTGCACGCGCTGCGCGACGTGGAGACGGGCGCGCCGGTCGTCGCGCGCACGGTGCGGACGCGCGAGGCGTTCGGCGACGACCTGCACCCCGTGCTGCCCGACCTCGCCGTGTTCTGGTGCGAGCACGACCGTCCTCTGCTCCGCGTGCATCATCCGCGCGCGGAGCTGACGCAGTCGCCGCACCCCTTCAATCGCGGCAGCCATCACACCACCGAGGGGCTGCTGGTCGCCGCCGGCGCGGCGGTGCGTACCGGGGGCCGCGTGCCCGACGTGAGCCCGCTCGCCCTCGCCCCCACGCTGCTCGCGCTGCTCGACGTCGTGCCCCCGGCCGAGATGACCGGGTCGCCGCTGCGCGACTGGCTCGCGCCGTCGCCGGCGCTGATCGATACCGAAGGCTGATCGCGGAGACGCCATGTCCTCGAGCGCCAACCCACCTTCATCGATCGCCGACCTCTCCGTCGTGCTCGTCGCGGGCTCCGGGCCCGCGGGCGTCGCCCGCACGATGCGGCACCTCCGCGCGCAGACGGCGCGCCGGCGGATGGAAGTACTCATCGTCGCCGAGTCGTCGGCGGGTTTCGACCTCGCGGCGTTGGGCGGCGGGGAGTTCGCCGCGTGCCGCATCGTCGAGGCGGGACCGATCACCGAGCGTGGCGCGGCCGCCGCGCGCGGAATGCTCGCCGCGACGAGCCCGATCGTCGGACTGATCGAGGATCACTCGTATCCGGAGCCGGCGTGGGCCGAAGCGCTGCTGCGCGCGCATGCCGGCGCGTGGACCGGCGTCGGTCCGGCGGTGGGCAACGCGAACCCCGAGTCCGCGGCGAGCTGGGTGAACTACATCCTCTCGTACGGCGGCTTCGCGCCCCCCGTGGACGCGGGCGAGCGCGAGCTGCTGCCCTGGCACAACTCGGCCTACAAGCGCGAAGTGCTCACGCCGTTGCGCGACCGACTCGGGCCGTTGCTCGAGTGGGAGGGGAAGCTGCAGGCCGACCTGCGCTCGCGGGGGCACGCGCTCTACCTCGAGCCCGCGGCGCGGACGCACCACAGCAACGTCTCGGGCATGTGGTCCACCGTGGGGCTCAACCTGCAGCGCGGGCGGATCCTCGGCGCGCAGCGCGCCGAGCGGGAGGGGTGGCCGGCATGGCGCCGCGTGGTCCAGGCGGCGGCGTTTCCGCTCTTTCCGCTGCTCCAGCTGCGACACACGCTGCCCGCGATCCGCCGCATGCCGCTGCCGCCGGCGTTGCGCCCGCGCGTGTACCTCGGTCTCGTCGCCACGCTCGGCGTGCTCGCCGCCGCCGAAGCGTGGGGTCTTCTGGCTGGAGAAGGTGACGCGGTGGCACGCATGGAGGACTACGAGCTCCACCGCACGCGTCATCTGTCGCGACGCGAGCGCGAGGCTGCGGCCGCGCCCACTCCGATCGGCTGAGCGTCGGCGATGCGAATCCTCGTGACCGGTGCGACCGGGTTCGTCGGCGGTGCCGTCGCGCGCCGGTTGGCCCGCGACGGCCACGACGTCCGTGCGCTCGCGCGGTCGTCGTCGGACGTCCATCCGCTCGAGGCGGCCGGCATCGACGTCGTGCGTGGCGACGTCCGCGACGCCGCCGCGCTCGGGCTCGCGCTGCGCGGCTGCTCGCACCTGATCCATCTCGCGGCGGCGAAGTCGGGCCCGTACTCGCGTCTGCACGACGTCAACGTGCGGGGTACCGCGAGCGTGATCGAGGCCGCGCGTGAGGCGGGGATCCAGCGCATCGTGTTCGGCAGCACGCTCGGCGTGCACGGCTTCGTCACCACGCAGCCGCTGGACGAGCGTTCTCCCGTCCGCCCGAACACGCCGTACCGCCTGTCCAAGTGGCGCGCCGAGGAGGTCGTGCGCGCGGCGCACACCCGCACCGGCGCTCCCGTGGTGATCGCGCGCATCTCCACCGTGGTGGGGTGCGGCGCGCGCGGATGGCTTCCGCTCGCGCGAGGGATCGCGGCGGGCCGCATGCGTCTCATCGCCGACGGCGCGAACTCGATCGACCTCGTGCCGCTCGACGACCTCGTGGACGGCCTGCTGCGCTGCGCGATCGTCCCGTCGATCGAGGGACGCCACTACGTGCTCGGCGCCGGCACGGCGTCCACGATGGCGGGGTTCGCCGCGACGATCGCCGACGCCCTCGACGTTCCCGCCCCGCGCGCCGGCCTGCCTGCGGCGCCCTTTCGTCTGGCGCAGCGCGCCGCCGCGCTCGTCTTCCGATTCACGGGACTCGCGTCGTCGTTCGTGCACGACCGCGAGGTGCTCGTCGCCGACAAGCGCGCCTCGAGCGCGCGGGCGCGGGCGGAGCTCGGCTACGACCCACGCGGGTCGGTGCCCGACGCCGTGCGCGCGATGGTGAAGGGCTTCGTCGCCGCGGGGCAGCTCTCCCAGCCCGAGCCGGCGTGACGCCCGGTCGCGGACCCGCGCCGACCTTCCGACTGACGGACGGTGTCGTGCTCGGCTTCGCCGCCGAGCTCGTGCTCCTTCCGACAGGGTTGATCACCGCCGCGGTGCTCACGCGCACGCTGGGCCCCAGCGGCTACGGGCTCTTCTCGGTGGCCGCGACGTTCATCACGTGGCTGGCGTTCACGACGACCACCGTGCTCGCGCGCGCCGCCGTGAAGTTCGTGAGCGAGGCCGACGACTGGCGCCCGGTGGCGACCAGCGTGCTGCGGTCGCGCCTCGCTGTCGGAAGCGTGGCGTTCCTCACGGTGCTGCTCGGCGCGAACGGGATCGCCCGACTGCTCGGCGCACCGGAGCTCGCGCCGTACCTGCGCGTGTTCGCCATCGACCTGCTGCTCTTCAACGTCGCGCGGGCGTACCGCGACGTGCTCACGGGACGCGGACGGTTCCGCGAGGTGGCGGCCGTCAGCCTCGCGCGGTGGCTGACGCGTCTCGTCCTCATCGTGGCGCTCGTGCGGCTCACCGGCTCCATCATGGGCGCCGTCGTCGGCAGCGTCGGGGCGACGGCCGTCGAGCTGCTCGTCGCGCGGCAGTTCGGCCGCGTGCCCGTTCGCGGCCGGTCCCCGATCCCGTGGTCGCGCATGTGGGCCGTCGCGGCGCCGCTCGTCGTCTACGGCGCCGCGCTGCAGCTCTTCTCCAAGATCGATCTCTTCGCGCTGTCAGCGCTGCAGGGCACGAGCCCGGACGTCGGGCTCTACGCCGCCGCGCAGAACCTGGCCGTGCCGCCGGGGCTGTTCGCGCTCTCCCTCGCGCCGCTGCTGCTCGCGACGCTCGCGCGGTTGCGACGCACCGGCGCGGTGGCCGACGCCC
>DASTSX010000063.1:0-23168 GCA_035760455.1 Gemmatimonadaceae bacterium
TGACCGTTGCGGGCGGCCGCGACGCGGCCGCCCTACTGCGTCTTCACCTTCATCCCTTCCGCGGGAGCGTCGACGCCCCCGACGAGCAACTGCTCCCCGCCGCTCAGCCCCGAGCGGACTTCGAGGAAGCCGCCGGACACGGGACCCGTCGTGACCGGGCGCTTCGTGACCCGGCCCTCGCGCACGAGCCAGACGTAGGTGGCGCCACCGTCCGTCTTCAGCGCGGCGGCTGGAATGCGCACGGAGGTGCGCGCCGGCGCCGCGCCCGCGCCGCGCGGCTGCTCGGGCTCGAGGAAGTCGACCTTCGCCCCCATCTCGGGCAGGATGCGCGGGTCCCGATCGAGGATCGAGACCTTCACCTGCACCGTCGCCCGCTGGCGGTCGGCGGTCGGGACGACCTGCCGGACCTCGCCGCGGAAGGTGGTGTCGGGGTACGCGTCGAGCGTGATGCGCGCCGGCCGGCCGTTGGCGATCCGCGAGATGTACGCCTCGTTGACGTCCACCTCGACCTCGAGGGTGGAGAGGTCGGCCATCGTGACGACGGCGCCGCGCGTCAGCCCGCCGCCGACGGACGGGGCGACGACCTCGCCGACCTCGGCGTCCTTCCGCAGCACGGTGCCGGTGAACGGGGCGCGGACGAGGGTGTTCTCGTTGTTCGCCTGGGCGAGCCGCAGCGCCGCCTCGGCGCTCCGCTTCCGGGCCAGGGCGGCGTTGTAGCGGGCTTCCGCCCCGGCCGCCCGGCTGGTGGTCGTCTCGAGATCCTGCTCGGACATGAGGTTCGGGTTCCGCGTGCGGATCTCGCGGATCCGCGCCGCGTCGCGCGCGCTCTGATCGCGCTCGGCGACGGCCTCGATGACGCTGGCGTCCGCCGAGGCGACGTTGGCCCGGGCCTGTGCGACGGCCGCCTCGAAGTCGGCGTTGTCGAGCCGCGCGATCACCTGGCCGCGGTTCACGTACGACCCCTCGCTCACGCCCAGGTACGCGAGCCGGCCGGCCGTCTTGGCCGACACCGAGGCCTTCGTCCGCGCGACGACGTACCCGTTCGCGGTGACGCTCGTCGCGCCGCCGACGGCACCGGCGCCGCCGGCCCCCGACACCGCCGCCGTGGCCACCTGCACCGTGGGCACCGCACGGGCGCGGAGCACGACCAGCGTGACGGCGACGACCACCACCGCGACGCCGAAGATGATCAGGTTGCGGCGGAGGGCGCGCTTCACCGGGGCGGGAGGCGCGCCGCGGTCGATGCGGAGCTTCGAGAGATCGGCGGGCGCTGCCATGGGGGGAGGGAAAGTATCCCGAACGGGTGCTCGGAGCAAACACTACCGAGGGGCGCGCGGTAGGGTTTCGAGGTGGCGAACCCAAGTCACTCCCCGCAACAAAACGGTAGAGCGCGCCGTAAGCGTCAACGTCTTGTGGCGCAAGCGCTTCGTCTGGCGCCCGCCCGCATTCATATGTATTCTAGGATTCACGACTCAGGGTTGCGCGGTGGGGACACTTCCCGCCGCGCAATTCACCTTTTTTTCAGCGGTTCGGCATGACCCACACGTCGATCTCCTCGGAGACACTGACGGCGTTTCGTAGCGAGCTCGCGGAGAAGTACCGCCTCGAGCGGGAGCTCGGACAGGGTGGGATGGCGACCGTGTACCTCGCGTACGACGTGGCCAACGACCGCCACGTCGCGCTGAAGGTGCTGAACCCCGAGCTCGCCGCCACGCTCGGCGCCGATCGCTTCCTGCGCGAGATCGAGGTGGGGCGCACGCTGCTGCATCCCAACATCGTGGGGGTGCTGGACTCGGGGTCGGCGGACGGAAAGCTCTTCTACACGATGCCCTTCGTCGAAGGGGCCGCGCTGCGGGACAAGCTCGATCGCGAGAAGCAGCTCTCGATCGACGAAGCGATCGACCTGACCAAGCAGATCGCCGAAGCCCTCACCTTCGCGCACTCGAAGGGGGTCATCCACCGCGACATCAAGCCGGAGAACATCCTGCTGTCGCAGGGCCGGGCGCTGGTGGCCGACTTCGGCATCGCGCGCGCCGTGAGCGTCGCCGGGGGCGAGCGCCTGACGCGCACCGGCATGGCGGTGGGCACCCCGACGTACATGAGCCCCGAGCAGGCGATGGGGAGCAAGGACGTCACCCCCGAGAGCGACGTCTACAGCCTGGCGTGCATGGTGTACGAGATGCTCGCCGGCCAGCCCCCCTTCACCGGCCCGACGGCGATGGCGCTCCTCGCGCGCCACTCGCTCGACAACGTGCCGAGCCTGAAGATCGTGCGCGGCACCGTGCCCGACGCGGTGGAGGACGCGATCGTCCGCGCGATGGCCAAGGTGCCAGCCGACCGGTTCCGCTCCGCGGTCGACTTCGCGAACGCCCTCACGGACAACGAGGGCGCGGCGCTCCGGCGGGCGAACAGCCTGCGGAACTCGGCGATCCCGGCCAACACCGTCACCGACACGCGGGTCGCCGGGGGCGGCAAGAAGAAGGTGATGATCGCCGCGCTCGTCGCGCTGCCGATCCTCGTCGGCGCCGGCTGGTTCGCGCTCAATCGCAGCTCCGGCGGCAGCTCAGCCGACTCGCAGCTCGCGGCGATGAAGGCGAACGACATCGCGGTGCTCTACTTCGACGATCGGAGCCCCGACCAGTCGCTGCGCTACCTCTCCGACGGACTCACCGAGGCGCTCATCCAGGAGCTCGGCCGCGTGAGCGCGCTGCACGTGACCTCCCGGAACGGCGTGATGCCGTTCAAGGGCAAGTCCATCGCGCCCGACAGCATCGCGAAGGCGTTGAGCGTCGGGACGATCGTGAGCGGCACGGTCGCGGCGAGCGGCGACAAGGTGCGCGTCACGGTCGACATGCTGGACGCTCGCACCGGGAACTCGATCGGCAGCACGACGATCGAGAAGACGAAGCAGGATGCGTTCGCCCTCCAGGACACCCTCGTGACCGAGGTGTCGGCCAGGCTGCGCAAGCAGCTCGGGGAGCAGGTGGAGGTGCTGTCGAGCCGGGCGGGCACGAAGAACGCCGGCGCGTGGGAGTCGTTCCAGCGCGCGAAGCAGACCGTCGCGCAGGGCGACTCCCTCGTCGCGGCGGGAGACGCGAAGGCCGCGACGATCGTGCTCGCCAGCGCGGATTCCACGCTGGGCGGAATCGCGGCACAGGACCAGAAGTGGTCCGCGCCGCCGGCGCTCCAGGCGATCCTCAACTACCGGCTGGCCCGGATGGCGCTCGCCACCGGCGGCGGGGTCGAGGCCGTGCAGAAGCGGATCGACGCAGGACTCGATCGCGCCGCCAAGGCGGTGGCGGCGAGCCCGAACGACGCGGATGCGCTCGAGGCGCGCGGCTCGCTGCGCTATCTGCGATGGCTGCTCAACCTCGTGCCCGAGGCAGAATCGGATAAGGCGGTGGCCGAGGCGGAGGCTGACCTGACCGCGTCGATCAAGGCGAACCCGATGCAGGCATCGGCGATGAACACGCTGAGCCATCTGCTGATCGCCACCGGTCGCGCCGCAGAGGGCAAGCTGACCGCCGGCAAGTCGTACAGCGCCGATCCCTATCTCAGCGACGCGAACCGGACGGTCTGGCGGCTGTTTCAGGTGTCCCACGACCTGGAGCTCGCGCAGGAAGCGAAGAAGTGGTGCGACGAGGGCGCGCGCCGATTCCCCTCGGACTACCGGTTCGTCGAATGTCGGCTGTGGCTCCTCACGCAGGCGGTGCAACAGCCGCCGCCCACCGCCGACGCCATCTGGAAGGCCTACGACGCCTTCCTCGGGGCCAACAAGGCGAACAAGCCGGAGATCGCGCAGCGGAAGGGGATGATGCTGGCCAGCGTGGCGCTGATCCGTGCGGGTCTCCCCGACAGCGCCCGCGCCGTGATCAGCAAGGCGCCGGGGAACGAGAACCTCGACCCCAGCGGCGACCTCGTGTATCTGGAGGCCATGGCGCGCGCCCAGCTCGGCGACAAGGACAGAGCTATCTCCTTGCTCACCAGGTACTTCGCCGCGCACCCCCAGCAACAGAAGTACGCCAGCCGAGACGAATCGTTCTGGTGGAAGCCGCTGCAGGACGAACCCAGGTATCGGGCCTTGGTGGGGCTCACGCGGTAAGGGTTTCGCCACCGTCGCCAGGCCGCTCTCGCGTTTCTGGCCGGATGGTGACACATTGTGACCCGCAGCACGGTACCCTCATCCCCCAGCCCGACGACGGGCTACTCAGGAACGGAGCGTTACATGAATACCCGCGCCATCGTCGGCGTCGCCCTCACGGGCGCAGTGATCCTCGTGAGTTGTACCCAGGATCAGACGTCGGCCCCTTCCCTCATCCCCACGGAAGCGTCGTTCGGCAAGACCAGCAACACCTGCGATTTCGTCGTCATGCGTGCTTCGGCGAAGGACTACTTCGCCCTGCTGAAGGATCCCGTGTACGTCAAGATCGACTTGATGCAGGAGGCCTACAAGGCGGCCGGCGGCGGTCAGGCCGGCGCGCAGGCCGCGACCGACGAAGGCTTCGTGGTGCTCGCGCAGACGGCCGCGAACGTGAAGGACGCCTCCAAGATCAAGGGCACTTCGGAGCAGGGCAGCAAGTTCGTGAACGACGTCTTCAAGTGCATGGCCGTCGCGGGGTATGCGCCGTCGACCGACTTCTCGAAGTCCCTCGGTGTGAACGGGCTCTTCGACGTGGTCGACGGAACCGTGAGCACACCGGTGACGGCTCGATACAACGTTGGGAACTCGCCCGCCTTCGGCGCCGAGCCGCAGACCGGTCAGAACTGGCCGGTGACCGGCCCGACGCTGTTCTACGGGTGGAAGCTCGACGTGTCCATCCTCTCGGGTGAGACCGTTCAGGGCACGGTGGCCGATTTGAGGACGCTGCCGGTGTACTCGAGCTTCTCTTCGCCGTTCAAGGCCGGCGCCTGCAAGGTGAACAACTCCTTCGCCCGCGCGCTGCACCAGCATGGAACCGACGTCACGATCCTCGCGCCGGTGCAGATGAGCTTCTGCATCGGCAACGACGACGTGTTGACCCAGTCGGGCCCCGCCGCCGTGTTCGCCTCTGGACTGCGCCGAGCGGCGAGCTGGCTGGCGCCACGGCCGCTCTATGCCGCGATGCCGACGTTCGACGGCGGCGGTGGTGCCGGTCTGGTGGACGGCCTGAGCGAGATCGGCCCGGTGTCGTTCACCTCCACCGTGTCGTTCTCCAACCCACCGACGAACATCGCGCTCAGCGCCCAGCCACACAGTCCGCCCATCGCCGTCCGCAACGCGACGTCGAACGGCAATGCGCTCGCCGGCGTCACGATCACGCTGGCGGTCGTCGGCAACTCCGGCAGCTACAGCTACCCACCGGGAAGCAACATCGCGGTGACGAACAACCTTGGCATCGCGACGTTCCCCAACTTCGTCATCGACAAGTCCGGCGGATATACGATCACCGCCACGTCGGCGCTCGGTGGCACAGCGCAGGCGACGTATCAGATCACGGGAAACTAGCCGACACGCTCGAGTCGTCCTCGCGGCCCGGGAGCACTTCGCTCCCGGGCCGCGAGTGTATCCCGCTCCCTCGTCACGCAATCCGACGGTCGCTCTCGCATCCGGGTGCCCTGACATGAATCGCCACACCACGGCTCATCTCGCCGCCGCGCTCCTCCTCGCAGCGTGCCCGCTCGTCACTCGTCCGGCCGCGGCGCAGGGCGCCGCGCATCACGACCACGCGACGGGCGCGCACGCCGGCGAGCGACTCGGCACCGTGAGCTTCTCCAACTCGGGGTCGCGCGCGGCGCAGCAGCCGTTCCTGCGCGGGCTCGCCCTGCTGCACAGCTTCGAGTACGACGACGCGCGCGCGGCGTTCCGGCAGGCGCAGCACGCCGACTCAGGGTTCGCGATGGCGTACTGGGGGGAGGCGCTGACCTTCGCGCAGCTCCTGTGGGGCCTGGACTACGCCGACTCGGCGCGCGCCGCGCTGGCGCGGCTGGGACCGACGCGCGACGCGCGACTGGCGCGCGCGAAGACGGAGCGCGAGCGCCGCTACGGCGCCGCGATCGAGGCGCTGTTCGACACCACGGACGCCACGACGCGGATCGGACGCTACGTCGCCGGGCTCCGGTCGCTGACCTCCACGCATCCGAGCGACCTCGAGGCGCGCGCGCTGCTCTCGGTCGCCCTGCTCATGCAGGGGGGTGGCTCGCCGGCCGAACAGGCCGCTCGCACCGAGGAGGCGATCACGCTGGCCCAGAGCATCTTCGCCAACGCGCCGCAGCATCCCGGCGGCGCGCACTATCTCATCCACGCGACGGACAACCCGAAGTATGCGTCGCGAGGACTCGCGGCGGCGCGGGCGTACGCGAAGATCGCCCCGGACGCCGAGCACGCGCTGCACATGCCCTCGCACATCTTCGTGCAGGTCGGCGCGTGGAACGACGTCGTCTCGTCGAACGAGCGCGCGTGGGCGGCCTCGCGTGCCTGGGTGAAGGCGCGCGGCGTGCCGAACACGGAGCTGAGCTTCCACGCGCTGTGGTGGCTGCAGTACGGCTACGCGCAGCAGGGTCGCTACGCCGCGGCGAAGGCGCTGATCGACACGGTGCAGGCCGTGCTGGGGGGGATCGATTGGGCGGCCTCGGACGCGATCGACGCGCGCTACGCGGTGGAGCAGTTCCGCTTCACGTACGCGCGCGAGTCGGGCGACTGGGCCGTCTACGGGGGCCAGGCGCCGGCGCGCGCCATCCAGAACCCGGCGGTGAAGAGCGACCGCGCGCGCAGCTTCGCGAGCCAGGAGGTGTACCGCGCGGCGTTCGTCGCCGCGTGGCTTGGCGACACCGCGCGGGCCAGGCGGGCGGCGGACTCGCTCCCGGAGCGCTCGGCACTCGGCCGGTCGCAGGTGAGTGCGCTCGTGGCGAAGGTCCGCGGCGACACGACCGGCTGGCTCGCCGGGCTCGAGGCGGCGGCGAAGGCCGACGAGCTGGTGGCGCACTTCGGCCCACCCTCGGTGTACCCGGCGCACGAGCTGCTCGGCGACGCGCTGGTCTCGGTAGGACGGGCGAAGGACGCGGTCACCGCGTACGAGAAGGGGCTGGAGCTGATGCCCAACCGCTCGCTCACCCTCCTCGGCCTCGCGCGCGCTCAGCGCGCGGCGGGGGACGTCGCGGGCGCGGCGCGGACGGAGGCGCGGCTGCGGGAGAACTGGCGCCGCGCGGATGCGCGGGTGACGTCGAGGCTGGCGAGCGGAGGCTGAGGGGGAGGCGCCGGTTGCACGCGGGGCCCGCGAGCGCTGCTCGCGGGCCCCGTGTGCGTCGTGCAGCCAGCTACCGCGGTGTCGCCGTCTTGCTTGGCGAGAGCACCTTCAACGCCTGGATCTGGTTTCCCGTCGCGCCGTAGACCGAAGAGCCCCAGCAGTAGGCGCCGTCCACCCCGACCGCGCATGTCGAGCGGCTGCCGGCGGAGATAGCTGAGAAGGTGAACCCGTTGATCGCGGACGGAGCCGGGTTCGCACTCGAGTTCCACGTGCCGTTCCCGAGCTGGCCGTAGAAGTTGTCGCCCCAGCAACTCGCCACACCGCCGCTGAGCGCACAAGCGTGAGACCACCCGGCCGTGACGGCCGAGTAGCCCGAACCGGGGATGGCTGTGGGAATGGGAGTTCTACGGGTAGTGTCCGGAGTCTGCCCCGTCTGCCCGCTGGTATTCTCGCCCCAGCAGTAGATCGACCCGTTGGTCGCCAATCCACAGGTGAAATCGCCAAGTGCGGCGAGCTGGGTGAACGCGATAGCCCCCGCGACGGGCGTGGGCCGGTCGATCAGTGTATCAGGGCGACCGGTGCCCAACTGGGACTTGCGATTGTCACCCCAGCACAGCGCCGCCCGGTCGGCCGCGCGAATGCCGCAGCTGTGCGTTCGTCCAGCGACGATCGCGCTGAAGACGATCTTGCCAAAGACAGGAATCGGCGTCGACGAATTGATGGCGAGACTGTCTCCGCCACCCAACTGATAGGTCGAATCCTTCCCCCAGCAGTACGCGAGCCCCGTCGGATCGAGCGCGCATACGTGTGCGCTGCCAGCAGCGATCTTCGTGAACGTCGCGGCCCCGCCTAGCGGTCCGGTGACGAGGTGCGGCAATACGGAGGTTCCGGGGGCGGCGATGCCATTGCCGACCTCGCCGTAGCTGTTGTCACCCCAGCAATGGGCGCGACTCTGCGCGTCGATGCCGCATGCCACCGAGTCGCCCACCGTCACCGCGGTGAGTTGCAGCGTCCCGGCGATCTGGAGCGGAACGAGTGTGCAGGGGTCGCCGTCGCTGCTCTTCGTTCCGGCGAAGCAGGAAGTATCCCGGGCAATGCCGATCCGCGAGCCCGCACCGAAGCAGAACGTCTTGCCCAGTGGCAGCAGCCCGCACGTCGCGTCCATGCCGCTGGCGATCGATCCCGCGGCGCCGCCGATGAACTCGCGCCGCAGCGCCGTCAGCGACACCGTCGCCATGGCGGTCCCGCTCCGCGCCGTGATCACCGCGGTGCCCGGCGCCGAGAAGACCACGCGGCCCGTCGAGGAGACCGTCGCCGCGGGGCTGGACGACGAGAACGTGATCGGCTGATTGGCGAGCGGCTGTCCGTCCCAGCCGATCACCGTGGCGCTGACGACGATCGTGTCGCCGGCGAGCGCCTGCGGCACCGAGGAGGTGACCCTCACCGACTGCACGATCGGGAGGACGACGACCGTCGCGAAATCCTTCACGTCGTTCACCCGCACGGAGACCCGCGCCGTGCCCAGCCCGACGGGGAACACCTCGCCGGTGCGAGGATCGACGACGACGACCGAGGTATCGGCCGTCTCGAAGACGCGACCGGGCGGTGTCGTCACGACGCGGCCCATGCTCGTCGCGGTGACCGAGAGCTTCGTGGTGGTAGCGACGCCGTTCGCCGCGTCGAGGATCAGCGTGTCGACCTTCGGGCTGATGGCCAGATCGAGCCCCATCGGGGTGATCGGATCGGTGACGTAGTCGGCGTCGTCGCTGCTGCAGCCGAGCGCGAGGGCGACGGCGGCGACCGCCAGGAGGCGTGTTCTCATCGTGGGGAGACGAAAGGGGACGGCGGAGTGACCGTGGGGAGGCTGGTGTCGAGCCGCCGCGGGAGGGACGCAGCGCACACAACTGTATATGCGACGGCCGTGCCCGCCAACGGAAATCTCCCGGTGCCGGCCCGACTCGAGTCAACTCGTTGCCGGCAGTGCACTTGAACGATCCGACGTCGCGAGCGACGGCCCCGCGCGGGTCGGCGTTCGGGACGCCAGGCAGCCAGATGTGTAGCTGGGTTGCAACACGCTGACGGCGGGGGAGCCGTTGCGATAGCTTCGCTCCTCCTCACCGCCCCATCACCCGCATGTCCGACATCGGCGCGCGTCTGGCCGCCGCACTCGCCGACCGCTATCGCCTCGAGCGCCCGCTCGGCGAGGGGGGGATGGCGCTGGTGTACGTCGCCGAGGATGTGCGGCACCACCGGAAGGTCGCGGTGAAGGTGCTGCGCCCCGAGCTCTGCGAGTCGCTCGGTCACGAGCGGTTCCTGCGCGAGATCGAGATCGTGGCGGGGCTGCGGCATCCGCACATCCTCCCGCTGTACGACTCGGGCGAAGCAGGGGGGTTCCTGTACTACGTGATGCCCCTCGTCGAGGGCGAGACGCTGCGCGGACGGATCGACCGGGAGCGGCAGCTCCCGATCGACGACGCCCTGCGCTTCGCGCGCGAGGTCGCGGACGCCCTCTCGTACGCGCACGCACGTGGCGTGGTGCACCGGGACATCAAGCCCGAGAACATCCTCATCGACGGCGACCACGCCGTGATCGCCGATTTCGGGATCGCGAAGGCGGTGGCGGCGGCCGGCCACGGCGCGGCGCTCACGCGGACGGGGATGACGATCGGCACGCCCGCGTACATGAGCCCCGAGCAGGCGGCCGGCGACGCGGACCTCGATGGCCGCAGCGATCTGTACAGCCTCGCGTGCGTGCTGTACGAGATGCTGGCGGGAACGCCACCGTTCACCGGCGCGACGACGGAGAGCCTGGTGCGCCAGCACATGGTGGCGCCGCCGCCTCCGGTGACCCAGTTCCGGCCGGCCGTGCCGGCCGTCGTGAGCGACGCGCTCATGCGCGCACTCGCCAAGTCGCCGGCCGACCGGTTCAATCCCGTCGGGCAGTTCTCGGCCGCGCTCGCGCAGCCGACGCACGCGTCGCCCGTCGCGAGCACGATGCCGACCCATCCGCGTCGGCCGGCGCGCCGGCTCGTGGCGGCGGGCATCGGCCTGGTTGTCGTCGCGGCGGGGATCGCGTGGGCCATCGCGACCCGGGATCGGCCGCCGGGCGGGGCCGCTGGGGCGCGCTCGGTCGCCGTGCTGCCGTTCGACAACCTGAGCGGCGACACCTCGGTCGTGCCGCTGCTGCTCGGCGTGCACGCCGAGATGGTGACGCAGCTGACGAAGATCGGCGGGCTGAAGGTCGCGTCGCGCACGTCGGCGCTCGAATACCGGAACACCACGAAGAGCGACCGCGACATCGCGTCGGAGCTCGGTGTCGTCACGCTGCTGCGCGGCACGATCCAGCGCTCCGGCGACCAGGTGCGATTCTCCGTCGCGCTCGCGGACGTGCCGCAGGGCAAGGAGCTCTGGGCGGAGAGCTACGATCGGGCGTACACGGCCGCGAACCTGTTCGAGGTGCAGGGCGACATCGCGCGGGCGGTGGCGAGCGCGCTGCGCGTGCAGCTCAGTCCCCAGCAGCAGCAGCAGATCGCGCGCGCGCCGACGACGAACCTCTCCGCACTCGACGCCTACTACCGCGGCCTGCTCTCGTGGACCGATCGCAGCTCGGGTGAGACGGACACCCTGACCGTGCATCATCTCGAGCGCGCGGTGGAGCTCGACACGTCGTTCGTGGCCGCGTGGAGCCTGCTCGCCCAGGCGCGCAGCTGGTTGATCCGCCGCGGTCTGGAGACGGACACGCTGTGGGCATGGGCCGCCGTGCAGCACACGCAGCAGCTCGCGCCAGGCTCGCTCGAGGCGGTCGTCGCGCAGGGCAACTATCGCTACTACGCGCGCGGCGACATCGCCAGCGCGCTGGAGGATCTGTCGAACGCGCAACGCCTCATGCCCAACTCGAGCGAGATCATCTACGTCGTCTCGCTGCTCGAGCGGCGGCTCGGACGATGGAACGATGCGGTCGCGCATGCGCGGCGCGCCCTCGAGCTCGATCCGCGAAACGGACTGATCATGTTCACCCTCGGGGAGACCTACACGCTGATGCGCCGATTCGACGAGGCGCAGCGGATGCTGGCCCGAGCGCGCGAGCTGATGCCCGAGTCGCAGCAGGCCCACCTCCAGACCATCGTCCTGCACATCGCGATGGGAGACACGGCGGGCGCACGCTCGGCGCTCCGCCAGGCGTCGGCGGTCCTGCCGGAACGAATCCAGCGTGGATTCTCGGCGCAGCTCGCGCTGCTCGGTCGGAACTATCCGCTCGCGAGCAGCGACCTCGCGATGCAGACGCCGGAATTCAGAAACACCTATCCGCACCGGAGCATCCAGCTCGCGCTGGTGGCCGCGGCACGCGGAGACAGCGCGCTCGCGCGCGTGCACGCCGACACGCTGCTGCGATCCGGTACCGACGAGCTGGAGGCGCGGAAGCTCCGAGGAGGGGTGGACCCGTTCGGTCGTCGATCGCTGATCGAGGCGCAGATGGCGGTGGCGATGACGATCCGCGGGGAGCGCGAGGCGGGGATCCGGCTCGCTGAGGGAGCCGCGGGGCAGTTCAGCATGAGCCGCGACGCGATCGACGGCGCCTCGCCGCGCCAGTATCTCGCCTGGACCTACATGCTCGCCGGCCGTCGCGCCGACGCGATCGCGACGCTGGAGTCGCTCCTCGCCGTGCCGAGCGCGGTGACGGTGCCGCTGCTTCGGCTGGACCCGACATACGACTCGCTGCGCGGGGAGCCGGCGTTCCAGCGGCTGGTGGGGCGGTAGCGGGAAAACGCGCAATGCGTATTGCGCACTGCGCGATGCGGGTCGATCCTCGGAGCCCAACTTCCATTGCGGCAACACCTTGCGACCCGTGTCGAAATCGGCGCCTCCCGATCGACTATCTCGCGATCAGACGGTACAATCGACCAACGACCGGGAGAACGCCACCATGAAATACCTCTGCCTCATCTACGAGGACGAGAAGCTGTACGAGACGATGTCCGAAGCCGACACCAACGCGATGATGGCGGAATACTTCGCCTTCACCAACACGTATCGACAGAGCGGGAACGTGCTGGGCGGCGAGGCGCTCCAGCCGATCGCGACGGCGACGACGGTTCGCGTACGCAACGGCAAGCTGTCGACGACGGACGGCCCGTTCGCCGAGACGCGCGAGCAGCTCGGCGGCTACTACCTGCTCGAGGCGAAGGACCTGAACGAGGCGATCCAGATCGCGTCGAAGATTCCCGGCGCGCGCTCGGGGAGCGTCGAAGTGCGTCCGATCATGGAGTTCCCGGACGCGCCGGCGTGATGCCGCGGTGAGCGAGGCGGGCCCGGAACGGATCCGCGCGGAGGTCGAGCAGGTCTACCGTGCCGAGTCCCGCCGTGTGCTCGCCTCGCTCATCCGCCTCCTCGGCGATTTCGACCGCGCCGAGGAGGCGCTGCACGACGCGTTCGCCGCGGCGATGCAGCAGTGGCCGGAGCGGGGCGTGCCGGCCAATCCGCGCACGTGGCTCGTGTCGGCGGGCCGGTTCAAGGCGATCGACGCGGCGCGGCGCGCCGCGCGCTTCGACGCGAGCCAGGGCGCGATCGCCGACGGCCTCGAGCTGCGGCACGCCGCGCAGCCGGAGCTCGACGACGAGTCGCTCGACGACGACTGGCTGCGCCTGATCTTCACCTGCTGTCACCCCGCGCTGAGCCCCGACGCCCGCATCGCGCTCACGCTGCGCGAGGTGTGCGACCTCACCACCGAGCAGGTGGCGCGCGCGTTCCTCTCGACGCCGCCGACGATCGCGCAGCGCATCGTGCGCGCGAAGGCGAAGATCCGCGACGCGGGGATCCCCTACGCGATCCCGACGCGGGCGGACATGCCGGAGCGGCTCGACGAGGTGCTGCACGTCGTGTACCTCGTGTTCAACGAGGGGTATGCAGCGACGTCGGGCGATGCGGTGGTGCGCGCCGAGCTGACCCGCGAGGCGATCCGGCTCGGCCGGCTGCTGCTCGAGCTGCTGCCGCACGAGGGAGAGGTGTCCGGCCTGCTCGCGCTGATGCTGCTCCATGACTCGCGCCGCATGACGCGCACGACGGCGAGCGGCGAGATCGCGCTGCTCGGCGAGCAGGACCGCAGACTGTGGGACCGCGGCGCGATCGCCGAGGGCGCGGGGCTGGTCGAGCGCGCCATGCGCACCGGGCGGTTCGGTCCCTACGCGGTGCAGGCGGCGATCGCCGCGCTCCACGCCGAGGCGCCGAGCGCGGAGGCGACCGACTGGGCGCAGATCGCGGGGCTGTACGACGTGCTGCTGCGGATCGAGCCGACGCCGATCGTCGAGCTGAACCGCGCGGTGGCGGTGGCGATGCGCGATGGCGCGGCGGCGGGGCTGGCGCTGGCCGACGAGATCCTCGCGCGCGGCGAGCTGGCGTCGTACCACCTGGCGCACGCGGCGCGCGCGGACCTGCTGGCGCGACTCGGCCGGCGCGCGGAGGCGATCGACGCCTATGAGCGGGCGCTCGCGTTGGCGACGCAGGAGCCCGAGCGGCGGTTCCTGGCAAGGCGGATGGCCGAACTGAGCGATGAGCTGTGAGCGGCGAGCGATGAGCGATGCGCACCCGAGTGCCGACCTGCGGGGCTCGCCGCCCAGGCCCCTTCGGGCTATACTCGTCCTCTCGCGGCCGGCGGCGGCCGCGGTCTCACCCGCTTCCCTGGGGAAGCATGCGTCAAGCGATCGCGATCGTGACGGCAGTGCTCTCGTCGGGCGCGCCGCATCACGCCGACTTCCGCGGCGCCGAGGTCGAGCGCGCGGCGATCAACGACAATCGTACGCCGGCGGGCATCCTGCGCGGCGGCACGCTCGCGCTCGAGCTCGAGGTGCGCGAGGTGGACTGGCGACCGGACGGGGATCGCGCGCCCGGGCTCGTGGTGCGCGCGTTCGCGGAGCGCGGGAAGCGGGCGAGCATCCCCGGACCGCTGCTGCGCGTGCCCGAGGGCACGATGATCCACGCGCGCGTCACCAACCCGCTCTCGAAGGGCACGCTCGTCGTGCGTGGTTTCTCGGCGCGTGGCGGGTCGGCGAGCGCGGCCGACACGATCCAGGTCGCCGCCGGCGCGACGCGCGAGGTGCGCTTCGCCGCCGGGTCGGCGGGCACGTACCACTACGCGGGGCAGGTCGTCGGCGGGGTGGGGCTCGACAGCGGCGCGACGACGGACGCCGAGCTGCACGGCGCGTTCGTCGTGGATGCGCGCCGTGCGCGCGCCGCGCACGAGCGCGTGCTGGTGATCGGGCTGTGGACGCGCAGCACCCGTGCGGGGAACACCGTCGCCCGCAACGACCTGCTGCGGTTCACGATCAACGGGCGCACCTGGCCGAGCACGGAGCGGCTCCGCTATACGGTCGGCGACACGGTGCGCTTTCGCGTGATCAACGCGAGCACCGCCGTGCATCCGATGCACCTGCACGGGTTCTACTTCGACGTCAACTCCCGTGGCGACGGCACGGCCGACAGCGCCTTCGGCGCGACGGTCTCGGTGCCGCGCGTCGTGACCGAGCGCGCCGCGGCGGGGCGCACGTTCACGATGACGTGGGTGCCGGAGCGCTCCGGCAACTGGCTGTTCCACTGTCACGACAACTTCCACACGCTCCGCCAACGTCCGCTCGACGGCACGCCGCTCGTCGCCGAGCACAAGGCGCACGTGAAGAACCACGCGCTCGACATGATGGGCGGGCTCGTGATGGCGATCGAGGTGCGGGGTCGCGACGCTCACGTCGAGCGCTCCGACGCCCCCCGTCGGCGGCTGCGCCTCGTCGCGCAGGTGGATTCCGGCGGGACGGAAGACAATCCCGCGTACGGCTACGTGCTGCACGAAGGGGCGAGCGCGTCTCGCGTGCACGGACCGCTGCTGCCGGCCCCGACGATCATGCTCGAGCGCGGGAAGCCGGTGAGCATCACCGTGGTGAACCATCTGCGCGAGCCGACGGCGGTGCACTGGCACGGCATCGAGCTGGAGAGCTACTTCGACGGCGTGGCGGACTTCAGCGGCGTGGGCACGCGCATCGCCAAGGCGATCGCACCGGGGGACTCGTTCGTCGCACGGTTCACGCCGCCGAGGTCGGGGACGTTCATGTACCACCCGCATGCCGACGAGACGCGCCAGCAGCAGGCGGGGCTCGCGGGAGCACTGCTGGTGGTGGACTCCCTCCCCCGCTTCGACGCCGAGCGCGACAAGGTGGCGCTGCTGACGGTGCCACGCTCGGACGAGGACGCGGCCACCAGGATCCTGATCAATGGGAGCCTGACCCCCGACACGCTGCGACTCCGCGTCGGCGAGCGTTATCGCCTGCGCGTCATCGACCTGCACACGTTCCGGCCGAGCATGATCGCGCGTCTGCAGCGCGACTCGACGCTCGTGACCTGGCGCGCGGTGGCGAAGGACGGGATGGATCTCCCTGCCGACCGCGCCACGGTGCGCCGCGCGATCCAGCAGATGGGGAACGGCGAGACGTACGACTTCGAGTTCACGCCGACCGAGGCCACGGACCTGCGGCTCACCGTAACGACCGGAGCCGGCGTGTTGCTCGCGACGATGCCGGTGGTGGTGCGCTGAGCGCCATGCGCAGTGCGCTTTGCGCTGTGCGCTCACTGGGTTGGTGAAGCGGAGCTAGAAGCGTCCCGAGGCCGCTTCGCACTGCGCATCGCGCCATTCGCATCGCGCACTAGCGAAACAACGCGTCCATCTCCTTGAACGACAGCGCGCGGCCGAGGGCGTCGAAGCGGCCGTGGTCCTTGATCTCGCGCGCCGCGGCGAGGGCGGCCGTGAACGCCGTGCGCGCCAGTCCACCGCCGACGCTGATGCGACGCACGCCGGCCGACGCGAGCTGATCGACGGTGGCCCACCCGGCGCCCATCACGACATTCACCGGCTTGGGCGCCACGGCACGCACGATTGCGCCGACGTCGTCGAGGTTCGTGATGCCCGGGGCGAAGAGGCAGTCGGCGCCCGCGTCGGAGTACGCCTCGAGGCGGCGGATCGTCTCGCGCAGGTCCGGCCGGCCGACGATGAAGCCCTCGGAGCGGCCGGTGAGCACGAGCCCCGTGCCGCTCGCGTCGATCGCCCGACGCGCGGCCCGCACGCGCTCCACGGCGAGCTCGAACTCGAACAGCGGACGCGCGGTGTCGTGCGTCGAGTCCTCCACCGAGAGTCCGGCGAGGCCGGTGGCGCAGGCGCGCGTGACGTTCGCCGCGACCTCGTCGGGCTCGGTGGCGAACGCGCGCTCGAAGTCGGCACTCACCGGCAGCCGGACCGCGTTCACGAGGGCGGTGTAGTGCGCGAGCGCCTGCTCGAGGGTGACGCCGTTGTCGTGGCAGCCGAGCGTCCAGGCGAAGCCGGCGCTCGTCGTCGCCAGCGCGCTGAAGCCCATCTGCTCGAGGAGCGTCGCACTGCCGACGTCCCACGCGTTCGCGACGACGAAGCAGCCGGATTCGTGGAGGCGGCGGAAGGCCTGGATGCGAGGGTTGGAGGTTGGCATGCCCCCAAGCTAACGCGCCCGGTCGCGGCCGCATCCTCCGTCGAACGACGCTGGACGTCGCCCGGCGGCCGCGACGAACGCATCTTTCACCCCGTTCGGGCCGTCCGACCTCTCCGACCGGAGCTTCCCATGCGCACCGCCATCCTCTCACCCGTCTCCCGGATCGTCCGTGCTGGCGCGCTGGCCGCGCTCGCGCTCTTCGCCGCACCACCCGTTGCCGCCGCGCAGGGGACGACGCACGACGCCGCCGTCGCCATCCGCAAGAGCTACCTCGCGGAGCTCGAGAGCCTGCAGGGCAAGTTCGTCCAGCTCGCCGAGGCCATCCCGGCGGAGAAATACTCCTGGCGCCCGGCCCCGGGCGTGCGCTCGATCGGCGAGGCATTCATGCACGTGGCGAGCGAGTACTACGCCTGGTCGCCCCGGAGCTTCGGCGCCGCGCCGTCGCCGGTGGTGACCATGACGCGCGAAGGCTTCGCGCAGTTCGAGGCGCAGTCGTCGAAGGAGAGCGTGCTCAAGCACCTCAAGGAGGGATTCGCCTACGGCAAGCAGGCGGTGGAGGGGGTGGATCCCGCCACGCTGGCGGCCACCCGGAAGTTCTTCGGGCGCGACGCCAGCACCGCGGACATCGCGCTCGGGATGTCCGGCGACCTGCACGAGCACCTCGGCCAGCTCATCGCCTACGCGCGCATGAACGGCATCAAGCCGCCCTGGAGCCGGTGACTCTCCCGCACGACGGTCGATGACGTCGATACTCGCTCGACTGCGCCGCGGCGCGCTCGTCGCCGCGGCGCTCCTCGTCGCGCCCACGGCCGGCGCGCAGACGGCCACGCTCGCGCTCATCAACGCGCACGTCGTCACGGTGGATTCGGCGAAGCCCGAAGCCGAGGCGGTGGCGATCGCCGGCGACCGGATCCTCGTGGTCGGCACGAACGACGAGATCCGCCGCCACATGGACGCGAGGACGCACGTGCTCGACGTCGGCGGGCGGCTGGTGATCCCCGGATTCATCGAGGGGCACGGCCATCTGCTCGGCCTCGGCGACACGCGGCGCAAGCTCGACCTCACGACGGCGCGCACGTGGGACGAGATCGTGGCGCGCGTCGCCGCGGCGGCCCGGGCGATGCCGCGCGGCACGTGGATCATCGGCCACGGCTGGCATCAGGAGAAGTGGGATCGGGCTCCGTCCCCGACGGTCGAGGGATATCCGGTGCATGCGTCGCTCAGCGCGGCGTCGCCGAACCATCCGGTGCTCCTCGAGCACGCGAGCGGCCACGCGTCGTTCGTGAACGGCGTCGCGCTGCGGCTGTCCGGCATCACGAACGCGACGCGGGACCCGGCCGGCGGCGAGATCGTGCGCGACGCGACGGGCGCGGCGACGGGGCTGCTGCGCGAATCGGCGCAGGACGCCGCCGAGCGCGCGCTCGCCCGCGCGCGCGCCGGCCGCACGCGCGCGCAGCGCGAGGCCGAGATGCGCCAACTCGTCGAGCTCGCGGGGGCCGACGCCCTCGCGAAGGGCGTCACGTCGTTTCACGACGCAGGCTCGAGCTTCGAGGCGATCGACGTCTTCCGGAAGATGGCGGACGAGCGGAAGCTCCCGGTGCGGCTGTACCCGATGGTGCGGGGCGAGCCCCTCGCCCGGATGGACAGCCTGCTTGGCCGCTATCGGCTGATCGGTCACGGCGCCGGCTTCCTCACCGTGCGCACGATCAAGCGGCAGATCGACGGCGCGCTCGGCTCGCACGGCGCGTGGCTGCTGGAGCCGTACGCCGACCTGTCGCGCAGCACGGGGCTCGCGCTCGAGCAGCCCGCGAGCCTCGCGCGCGTGGCGGAGCTGGCGGTGCGGCACGGCTATCAGCTCGCGACGCACGCCATCGGCGACCGCGCCAACCGCGAGGTGCTCGACGTGTATGAGAAGGCGGCGCGCACCGCGAGACTCGACACGCTGCGCTGGCGCATCGAGCACGCACAGCACGTCGAGCCGTCCGACGTCGCCCGCTTCGCGCGGCTCGGCGTGATCGCCTCGATGCAGGGGATCCACACCATCTCCGACGCGCCGTGGATCCCGGCGAAGCTCGGCCCCGAGCGCACGGAGCGCGAGTCGTATCTCTTCCGGTCGCTGTGGGACGCCGGCGCGGTGATCACGAACGGCACCGACGCGCCGGTGGAGGACGTGAACCCGATCCCCTCCTTCTATGGGATGGTCGCGCGCATCGACAAGGATGGACGCGTCTTCGTGCCGGCGCAGCGGCTGACGCGCGCCGAGGCGCTGCGGGCGTACACGCTCAACAACGCCTACGCCTCGTTCCAGGAGCGCGAGCTCGGCTCGCTCACGCCAGGGAAGTACGCGGACGTGGTCGTGATGTCGAAGGACATCATGCGGATCCCCGAGGGCGAGATCCCTTCGGCGCGGGTGGACTACACCATCGTGGCGGGCACCGTGCGCTACCGGCGCGACGCGACGCCCTGAGCCCCTGAGACCGCTGGCCCTGAAGCTGCACTAGTCGCAGGCATGCGGGTCCGAGACGATCCGCCGTTCGACTGGGACTACTCGACCCGCCGGGACATCGATGGACATCCTCATCAAGGGCGTCGTCGCCGCGCTGCTCCTCGCCTCGTTCATTCTGGCGGTGATCGGGCTGCAGTCGCTCACGCGCGGCACCACCATCGCGCGGCTGAAGACGCCGGGCGACGGCGACGGTCCACCCGGTCCGCGCGACCCGCTGTTCTGCGAATCGCTCGCGCTGCTCACGAAGACGGCGATCCTCCCTGGGCATCGGGTGGAGCTGTTCGGCTGTGGCGACGAGACCTATCCGCGGCTGTGGGAGGATCTGCGCAGCGCCGAGCGATCCATCACGCTGCAGATGTACTACTGCCAGCCCGGACGGATGGCCGACGAGTTCAAGGACATCCTGCTCGAGCGCGCGAAGGCGGGGGTGAAGGTGCTCTTTCTGCGCGACGCGTTCGGCTCGGGGCAGCTGAAGGAGGAGTACGTCGAGGAGATGAAGCGCGGCGGCATCGAGGTGGCGACGTTCCGCCCGACGCGCTGGTACCAGCTGTTCAAGGTCTACCACCGCTCGCACATCCGGGTCGCCGTGATCGACGGCATGGTCGGCTACACGGGCGGCTACGGCATCGACGACAAGTGGTACGGCGACGGCAAGCACAAGGACCAGTGGCGCGACACGACGACGCGGTTCACGGGTCCCTCGGTGCTGCAGCTCCAGGCGACGTTCGCCGCGGGGTGGGCCGAAGCCACGGGGACGCTGCTGGCCGGCGACCTGTTCTTCCCGCCCGACGGGATGGACACCCACGACGGCAACGTGTCCGCCGGCCTGCTGCACGCGTCGCCCTCGGTGGGGAGCACGAGCGCGGAGCGCTACTACGCCCTCGCGATCGGCAGCGCGAAGCGGCGGCTCTGGATCTCGAATTCGTACTTCGTCCCGAGCGAGAACTTCTGCGAGCTCCTCGTCGGCGCGGTGCAGCGCGGCGTGGACGTGCGCATCCTGACCTGCAACGAGGACGGCGACGTGAAGTCGACCTATCACGCGGGGCGCGCGGCGTACGGCTCGCTGCTCGCGCGCGGGGTGCGGATCTTCGAGTACCAGCCGGCGATGATGCACGCCAAGTCGATCGTCGCCGACAGCCGGTTCGTCTCGGCCGGCACGGTGAACTTCGACAACCGCTCGATGTCGTTCAACGACGAGACGACGCTGCTCGCGGTGGACGACGAGCTTGGCGGGCGGATGGAGCGGATGTTCGAGGAGGATCTCCGGCACTCGAAGGAGATCACCGCGGAGGCGCACGCGGCGCGGCCGCTGAAGGAGAAGCTGCTCGACTACGGCGCGTCACTGCTGGCACGGGTGCTATAGGGGCGTGAGTGCGGGGGTGCGGATCCCTCGACTCCGCGCTGCGCGCTGCGCTCGGGATGACAGCGGAGGCTGGGCGCTAGGCGCTCTACTCGGGTGGACGCGGGATGTCATCCCGAGCGAGCGCAGCGAGTCGAGGGATCTGCACCCGCCGCACGGTCGAAGCATCCGCTCGAGCCGCGTCATGGATCCTACCCTCAGCTCCGACCGCGTCCCCCCGCGGCGGAAGGCACAGCGTCGGGGCTGGCGCGAGCGTAATGCCGTCGAGGCGCGCGAGCCCGGCACACTAGCTTTAGGGCTGGACCGCCGCTTGCGCAGCTTTCCACGCTCCGGCGAACTCATCCCCTGACCCGACGACCATCGCAGTGAAGACACCTACGACTTCCCACCTCGGCGCGCGGCTCGGCATGGCCGCGCTGGCCGCCTGCACCCTCGCCGTCGGCTGCGCGAGCCCGGGTACCCGGTCCCCCGGCGACGGCACCATGGGGGCGTCCGCCGCGACGCCCGCCGCCGCCACGCCCGCGACGGCGGCGGCCGCGACCCCCGCCAACTGCACGCCGCTCGAGACGCGGAGCCCGAACGCGACCGGCCAGACCCCCGCGTTCGCCGGTCAGACGCGCACCTGCGGCGTGAAGTCGAACGTCGAGTTCGAGGTCGTGGAGCTGACGAAGGCGCTCGTGAATCCGTGGGCGGTGGAGCCGCTGCCGGACGGGCGGCTGCTCGTGACCGAGCGGCCGGGGCGGATGCGCATCGTCTCGGCGACCGGCCAGGTGGGCGAGCCGCTGGCCGGGATTCCCGAGGTCGCGGCGGGTGGACAGGGCGGGCTGCTCGACGTGGCGCTCGCGCCGACGTTCGCCCAGGACCGCACGATCTTCTGGAGCTACTCCGAGCCGCGCGAGGGCGGGAACGGCACGGCGATCGCCAGGGGTGTGCTCTCGACGGACGGTACGCGCGTCGAGAACGTGCAGGTCATCTTCCGCGTGATGCCGACGTACGCCGGCCGGCAGCACTTCGGCTCGCGCATCGCCTTCGGGCCCGACGGGATGCTGTACTCGTCGTTCGGCGACCGGTCGAACGCGCCGATGCGCCCGCACGCGCAGCAGCTCGACGGGCATCTCGGCAAGGTGATCCGCATCCGCCCGGACGGCAGCGTGCCGCCGGACAACCCGTACGTCGGCCGCGCCGACGCGAAGCCGGAGATCTGGACCAGCGGCCACCGCAACCCGCAGTCGCTGGCCTTCGACGCGCAGGGACGGCTGTGGCAGGTGGAGCACGGCACGCGCGGGGGCGACGAGCTGAACCTCATCGAGAAGTCCAAGAACTATGGCTGGCCGCTGCAGGCGTACGGCGTGGAGTACTCGGGGCAGCCGATCACGAGCCCGCTCGGCGCGGCGTCGCCGCACGTGGCGGGGATGCAGGAGCCGGTCTACTTCTGGGATCCGGTGATCGCGCCGTCGGGACTGCAGATCTACACGGGGAACGCGTTCCCCGCATGGCGCGGCAGCATGTTCATCGGCGGCATGGGCTCGCGGCGGCTGGTGCGTCTCGTGCTCGACGGCACGCGCGTCGTCGGCGAGGAGCACCTGCTCGCGGACCGCAACCAGCGCGTGCGCGACGTGCGGCAGGGTCCGGACGGGCTGCTGTACCTCGTGACCGACGAGGCGACGGGAGCGGTGTGGAAGCTGGTACCTAAGGGGCGGTGAGTTGGTGAGTTGGATCGCGAGTCGGTTGGTCGGTTGATTGGTGCGTTGAACCGCGAATGGCCACGAACCGGCGTGGAGATCTCGCAGCGGCTTCTCCAGGCTGGTTCGTGGCAGATGCCGTTCAACTCACTCAGAAACCGACCAACGAGCCCCCTATCCAACTCACCAACTCACGGATACACCATGTCCTTCCCGAGCATCGTCTTGGTCGCGCTCGTCGCCCTCCTGCACGTGTATTTCCTCGTGCTCGAGACGTTCCTGTGGACGAAGCCGGCGGGCCGTCGCGCGTTCGGCACGACGCAGGAGCAGGCGGAGCAGTCGAAGGTGCTCGCGGCGAACCAAGGGCTGTACAACGGCTTCCTCGCCGCCGGGCTGCTCTGGTCGCTCACGCGCGGGGCGGAGGGCCGGCCGATCGCGATCTTCTTTCTCGCGTGCGTGATCGTGGCCGGCGTGTTCGGCGCGGCGACGGCGTCGAAGAAGATCCTGTGGGTGCAGGCGCTGCCGGCAGCAGTGGCGCTTCTCGCGGTACTTGGAGCTTGGTGAGGTGGTGAGTTGGATAAGGGGGCTCGCGATCCAACGCACCAACTCACCGCCGTTCGGACTCACCAACTCACCGATTCGGGGCTTTCCTCGTCGCCTCCACCTGCGACGGCGTCTGATACACCCGTACCCAATCCACCTCGTACTTCAGCGGCATGCGCGTGTTCGACGGGTCGCCGCCGTGCTGGCCGCCGATCGCCTGATTGATCAGCAGGTACGCCGGACCGTGGAACGGGTTCTCCATCGCGGGAGCGGCGCCGCCGAAGCCGCTGCGCGGGGCGTTGATCGTCTTGGACAGGTCCTGCGTGTTCATGAGCGAGTCGTCCATGTAGAGTCGGA
>DASTSX010000064.1:0-2771 GCA_035760455.1 Gemmatimonadaceae bacterium
TCGACGCGATCGACGCGCTGCTCGAGGCCGGCGCGGATCCGAACCGCCGCAGCGACTGGTGGGCGGGGGCGTTCCACCCGCTGCACGTGCATCGCGGTGAAGCGGCGGAGCGACTGCTCGCCTCCGGAGCCGTGCCGGACGCGTGCGCCGCGGCCAGCCTCGACCGCGCCGATCTGCTCGCGGCGATGCTGGCCGAGGATCCCGCGCGCGTGCACGAGCGCGGCGGCGACGGCCAGACGCCGCTGCACTTCGCGCGGTCGCGCGCGGCCGTCGACCTGCTCCACGCCGCGGGGGCGGACCCCGACGCGCGCGACGTCGATCACCGCTCGACGCCGGCGCAGTGGATGATCGGCGACGCCGAGCGCGTGGAGGTCGCCGCGTATCTCGTCGAGCGCGGAGCCTCGACGGACATCTTCCTCGCCGCCGCGCTCGGGCTCACCGACCGGGTGCGTGCGATGCTCGATGCCGACCCGTCGCTGCTGCGCGCGCACACGAGCGTCGGGGAGTACGCGGCGAAGCCGCCGAGCGCGCAGCACATCTATCAGTGGACGATCGGCGGTCACCGCACGCCGCTGCACGCCGCGGCGAAGTTCGGTCGCGACGAGACGGTCGCCGTCATGGAGCGCTACGCGACGCCCGTGGAGCGGCTGCTCATCGCCTGCCACCGCGCCGACGGTGACGCCGCGCGCGCGGTGCTCGCCGCGAACCCGGGGCTCATGGCGAGGCTCGACCCGATGGCGCGGGGCGCGCTCACCGACGAGGCGTGGTCGTCGAACGCGCCGGCGGTCGAGCTCATGCTCGATCTCGGGTTCGACCCCGCGGCGAAGAGCCGGCAGGCGGACGGCGGCAGCGTGCTGCACGCGGCGGCGTGGCAGGGCGCGGCCGACTGCGTGGCCGCGATCCTGCGCCACCCGGGCGCGCGGCCGCTGCTCGCGGTGAAGGATCCGACGTACGGTTCGTCGCCGCTCGGATGGTGCTGCCACGGCTCGGTGAACCGTCGCCACCCGCGCGGAGACTACCCGGCGGTCGCGCGGCTGCTGATCGACGCCGGCGCACCGCTCGATCGCGAGGTGGTGGATCGGGACGCATCGGAGGAGGTGGAGGCAGTGATCGAAGGGGCGGGGCGCTCGCGATGAGGCGTTCGCCCGCGCACGCGCGCACCCGCGCACCCGCGCACCCGCGCCCTCACGCCAGCCGCCGCACGTGATGCCGCGTGTGCGCGCTCAGCAGCCGCAGCGTCGTGAGCGGCGTCAGCGGGCCGAAATACGCGTGCGTGAACCGGACCTCCGATCGGTGTCTCCCGAGGTCGCGCAGCACATCGGCGGCCGCGTGGGCCGCGCGCGTGAGTCGCTCGCACGCGGCTTCGCACGTCAAGCGCGAGGCCTCCGCCTCGTCCGGCCTCACCTCGCGCGGGGCCCGCACGCCTCTCGGGAAACGCTTCGTCGCGAGCATGTACGGCAGGAGGAACGATCGCAACAGCCACGCGAACGGTCGCGAGCTGCGCAGGCGCATCCCCTGACCGCCGGTGGCCACGTCGCGACCGAGCTCGTACGAGACGCAGAGATGGAGTGCGACGGTCGCCGGGCTCCAGGTGCCAGGCGACGGCACGCGCCACCAGTCGCGCGAGTCGATCGCCTGAAGCGCCAGGACGCACTGGTGCACCACGGCGCCATGCTCCCGCATCGCCGCCTCCCACCGTCGCTCACTCACTCGCACCCGCGCACCCGCGCACCCGCGCACCCGCGCAACTTCAAATACGCCGCCGCGTACCGCTCGCCGAGCGCGCGCGCCGCCGGCCCGTCGAAGTGCACGCCGTCGCCCTTGTCGCGCAGGCCGTCCGACGACACGTACGCGACGTTCGGCACCGTCGCCGCGATCGCGCGGTGCACCGAGTCGACGCGCCGGACGTCGGCGGTCCACGGTCGGGCGTCGAACTGGCCGAGCTGACCGATGACGAACGGCAGCGTCGGGTCGCCGAGCTCGGAGCGGAATCGCGCGATCAGCGCGCGCAGCTTCTCGGCGTAGACCACCGATCGCGCCGGCGTCGCGTCCGACTCGCCCTGATGCCAGAGGATCGCGCGCACCGTTCCGTCCTTCAGCGCGACGCGCATCCGCGCCATCGCGTCGTCGTACGGATGCGTGTTGGTCGCGGTATCGAGCGCGCCGGGTTCCCACGACGCGATCGGCGAGCCTCCGACGGCGGCGGGCACCAGGCCGATCCGGGCCGCCGGTTCGCGCGCCGCGATGGCGAGCCCGAACGCGCGGCCGGGCCCCACGCCGATGATCGCCGGCTTGTCCCAGTGCAGGGGATCGACCGCCGGCACCCACGTCATGTTCCTGTCGAGTCGCAGCACGCGGGCATTCACCACGCTGTCCTGCGCCTCGACCCGCGCCCGGCCCGCCATGTTCGACTGCCCGGCGAGGAGGAAGATCTCCATCCCGCTGCCGGCTGCGGATCGCGTCGAGGCCGGGCGGGGCGGAGCGCCGCTCGGCTGTCGGCCCGAGCACCCGACGGCGACGACGGCGAGCAGGAGGAGCAGCGGTCGTCGCCCTCCAAAGGGCAGGTCCCGGTCGGTGAAAGTCGTCATCGAAAAAGGCAGAGTTCGCTTGCGTCCGGACGCGTCTCGGGAAGGATTGTCCGCCCCGACGCCGGGCCTCGTGAAAGTTCGTGACGCGGGTGACAGCAGGAAGTCCAACTCACTGCTACGGTCCGTGTCCCCCACAAGAGGATTGCGTCATGGCACTCTGGAAGGACTCCACTGCTCCCACCA
>DASTSX010000065.1:0-3064 GCA_035760455.1 Gemmatimonadaceae bacterium
GCGCGAGCGCCGGCGTGTAGCCCGTCGCGAGGATCACGTCGTCGAACGGCTCCTCGACGCCGTCCGTGAATCGTGCGCCGGATTCCGTGAGCGCCGCGACGCCGCCGCGAACGGTCACCTTGCCCTCACGGATCGCGTCGATGAGGTGAAAGCCGATCAGCGGGATCGCGTCGAGCGGGCCGTGCGCCGGCTTCGGGAGCACCGGTTTCCCGCGTCGCAGCTCGGTGAGCCGGCCGACGAGCCCCGCGAGCATCGTGCGTGCTCGCCTGGGCAGCGCGCGCATCGCGAACGACAGGTACTGCACGGGGATGCCGGCGATCTGTCGCGGAACGACGTTCGCCCCCGAGCGCACGGCGATCGTCACTCGCGCCCCCGCGCTCGCCAGCTCGCTTCCGATCTCGCCGCCCGAGTTGCCGACGCCCACCACCAGCACGCGCCGGCCCGCGAATCCCGCCGGCCGACGATACTCGACGCTGTGCATCACGCGGCCGCGGAATCGGTCGCGGCCGGGAATGACGGGCAGTCTCGGCGACGCGATGATGCCCGTCGCCACGACGACGTCGCGGGCGAGAATGTCGCCGCGGTCCGTTCGCACCAGCCACTCGTCGTCGCGCCGCTCCAGCGCGGTCACCGTGCGGCCCGTCTCGATCGGCAACTTCAGCGCTTCGACGTACCGATGCAGGTACGCCACGAAGTCGGCCCGCGACGGGAACAGCGGCACGCTCCGGTCGAACGGCATGCGCGGGAGGGCGGACAGATGCTTGCCCGTGTGCAGCGTCAGACTGTCGTACAGGTTCGCCCACGAGTGGCCCACCGCGTCGCCGCGTTCCAGCACCACGTGCTCGATGCCGCGGCGGCGCAGCTCGGCCGACGTCGCGAGGCCGGCGGGCCCTCCGCCCACCACCACCACGGGATGGCGGTCAGCGGTCGGCAAGCTGCGCTCCGCCGCGGTAGAAGGCGTACAGCGCGGCCATCTGGATCAGGTGATAGAGATCGTTGTGGTTGAAATGCCGGTGGAGCGCGAGCCGTCGCGCCTGCACGATCCCGGCGACGAGCGACACGAGCACACCCGCGATCAACCACGTCATTCCGGGGGCCCGACTGCGATAGGCCTCGTACGCCGCGCCGGCGAGGAGGACGGCCAGCGCGCCACCGTAGTCGGCGGCGGCGACACGAAACTCCGGTCGTCGCGCAACCCGGTATACGAAGACGACGAGCTTGATCGCGGCGAACGCGAGGATGGCTGCGCGCGCGTAGCCCCGCGCGGCGAAGAACGCGACCGAGGTGACGGAGGCGGCGCCGATGAGCCCCGTCGTGTAGAGCGCGCCGCGCCAGAAACGCTCGCGCAGCGCCGCGGCACCGACGGGGTCTGCCCCGTGCGCAACGGCGGCGACGAGCGCCGCGAGCCCCGTCGCCGACAGGCCCGCGGCGAGCCACGCGCCGGCAGCCGATCCCACCGCCGCCGATCGGGACGCGAGACGCGCGGCCAACACGAACGCGAGCCCCGCCAGCACCACGTTCGTGGCAACCGTCATGGGCTCGGTGACGCCGCCCCATCGTGGAAGCTCGGCGCTGCCTTCAGCCATCGGTCACCGCGGCGATGCCAGCAGCGCGACGTGGTGGCGGTACCATTCGCTCTGGAACCGCTCCTCGGGGTCGTACTGTTGCTTGAGGCGCAGGAACTCCCGGAACTGCGGGTAGCAGCGCAGGATCTGGTCGCGCGTTCCGAACGTGTGATACGTCAGGAACCAGCTGCCCCCTCGCCGCGCGGCGATGTCGATGAGGCGGCGGAACGCGGCGGCCGAGTGCTCGCGGCCCTCGGGCGTGTGCGACGTGTGCAGGTTGAAGATCGTGCACGCGTAGGGCGCCTTCGCCCACGCCAGGAAGCTCTCGTCGTCACGTTCGATCAGCCGGATCGTGCCGTAGATGCAGTCGACGCCATTGCGGCGGAAATCGTCGGCGGCCTCGGAGAGGAACGCGTCGAGCTCCGGGCGCGGCACGTACAGCTCGCTGATGATCTCCGTGGCCGGGTGCGCGGCCCCGCATTCCGCATCGACCCACGTGTGGTAGTCGTCGATGTACGTGCTGAGCTGATGCGTGTCGGACCAGTAGATCTGCCCGTTCGTACCGAGGTAATGGGCGGTGTACGCGTCCCACGCGCCCTGCTTATCGAAGTGGGCGAGCCAGAGCAGCTTCTTCCAGTCGTCCGCCGACAGCGCGCGCTGCCGCTCGGGAATCGGCGTGTCGATCGGCGTCGGCTTGTAGCAGGAGAAGATTCCCCGACGCAGGAAGTCCTGCGAGCGCGGGTCGAGCGCGAACTGGAAGTCCCCGAACTCGTAGCCGTCGGCAATCCGTTCCTCGAAGCGCGCGAGAAGTCTGTCGGCGGTCTCGATCTCGACGGCGCGACGCACCTTGTGCCGAGGCGAGAGCCGAAGGGTCACGGTGTCGATGAACCCGAACAGGCCATACCCGCCGCAGACGAGGCGGAAGAGCTCCGTGTTCTCGATGCGGCTGCACGTGCGGCGCTCGCCATCGGGCCCGAGGAGCGTCAGCGATTCGACGTCGCCGACGAACGGAGGGAGCGTGAGCCCGCGGCCGTGCACGTTCGCGGACACCGCCCCGCCGATGCTCAGGCGATCCGCCCCCGTCTGCTTCTGTCGGATCCCCCACTGATGCTGATCGCCCGGCTGGTGCTCGACGAGCCACGCGATGAGCTCGGGCCACTGCATCCCGGATTCGACTTCGATCAGGCCGCGCTCCCGGTCGAATGCGCGGACCGCACCGTAGCGCCGCGTGTCGAGCAGCACCCCTCCCTGCGCGAACTGCTGCCCGCCCATCGCGTGTCGGCCACCGCTCACGCACACGACCTTGGCTTCGGCCGCCGCGGCGACGATCGCCGCCCGGGCGTCGGCGGCGGAGCGCACGTCCACGACTCGATCGACGACCGTGGGATTGAGCCGCGAATGCAGATCGTTGACGCCGACGCCACTGCTCGTGGCCAGCGGGGCGTCCGGACCGTCCATGGCCATGACGCGGTCCGCTATTGGGGCGTGTTCAGCGGGTG
>DASTSX010000066.1:0-12362 GCA_035760455.1 Gemmatimonadaceae bacterium
ACCGAGCGCGAGGCGGAGCGCTCGTGGATCGTCCCCTCGATCGCGCCCAGCGAATCCTGCTGCGCGCCCGCGGACGCGATCGGTGCGAGGACGAGGACGATGGTGACGAGGAAGGACCGCATGGCTCGATGCAGCGACGACCGGCGTCGGCCGGACTGCGCGAGGGAGTGGAGCGTCGATCTCTTCCGAGAATATGGTACGCGACGACACGCCGCGCGACAGCGCCACGGGTTGCCTCGTCCGTCGCGCCTGGCGAGCTTGCGAATTCCCCCAGTCCGCTTGCCCGACGAATGCCCTTCCGCACACTCGCCACCGACGAGGTCGACGCCGAGGCCGCGACGCGCGAGCGCGCCGTCCGCGCGGCGCGCGCGTCACGCGTACCCCACGGCGAGCCGTGAGCGAGTCCGGCTTCGCGAGCGTGGTGCTCGACGTGGACTCGACGCTGTGCGGGATCGAGGGGATCGACTGGCTGGCGGCACGGCTCGGGCCGGAGGCCGGCGTACGGATCGCCGAGCTCACCGATCTCGCGATGAACGGCGAGCTCGCGCTCGATGCGGTGTACGGCGAGCGGCTCGGCGTCGTGCGGCCCACGCGCGGCGATCTCGACGCGCTCGCGGCGGAGTACGAGCGCGCGCTGGCTCCGGGCGCGGCCGCAGCGATCGCGCGGATGCGGGCGGCCGGACGGCGCATCGTGCTGGTGAGCGGCGGCATCCGCAACGCCATATTGCCCGTGGCGCGTCAGCTCGGCATCGACGATACCGACGTGCACGCCGTCAACGTGCTCGTGCGGGACGACGGCGAGTACGAGACCTACGATGCGCACTCGCCGATGACGACGGCCGAGGGGAAGCGCTCGGTGGTCGCGGCGCTCGCGCTGCCCCGCCGCCTCGTCGCGGTGGGCGACGGCGCGACCGACCTCGCCATCCGCCCCGTCGCCGACGCGTTCGTCGCCTTCACCGGCTTCGTGCGCCGCGATCCCGTCGTGGCCGGCGCCGACGCGGAGGTGGATTCCTTCGACCAGCTCGTGGAGCTCGTTCTCGCATGACCGCTTCGCTGCTCATCCAGGGCACCTTCTTCTTCCCCGGGCCGACCGAGGTGCGCGCCGAGGTGCTGGCCGCGATGACCCGGCCGCTCATCGCGCACCGCGGCAAGGCGTTCGAGGCGCTGTTCGCCAACATCCAGACGTCGCTCAAGCCGATCTTCGGCACGACGCGCCCGGTGTACGTGAGCAGCTCGTCGGCGACCGGGCTCATGGAGGCGGCGGTGCGGTGCGCCCCCGAGGGTCGCGTGCTCTCGATCGTCAACGGCGCGTTCTCGGCGCGCTTCGCGGCGATCGTCAAGGCGTGCGGGCGCGAGAGCGACGTGCTCGAGGTGCCGTACGGCGAGATCGCCACGCTCGACATGGTGGCCGACGCGCTCGGGAAGCAGCGCTACGCCGTGGTCACGGTCGTGCACTCGGAGACGTCCACCGGCGCGCTGCAGGACGTGCGCGGCATCACGCGGCTCGCGCGCGACGCGGGGGCCGTCTGTCTGGTGGACTCCGTGACGGGGATCGGCGGCGCCGAGCTCCGGTTCGACGAGTGGGAGCTGGACCTCGCCCTCACGGGCTCGCAGAAGGCACTCGCGCTCCCCCCCGGGCTGGCGTTCGCCGCCGCGACGCCGGCGTTCATCGAGTCGGCGCGCGCGACGGCACGGCGCGGGCTGTACTTCGACCTCGTCGAGTTCGACGCCTACGGCGCGAAGAACCAGACGCCGAACACGCCGGCGATCAACCTGTTCTATGCCGCGGAGCTGCAGCTCGCGGCCGTCGTGGCCGAAGGCATGGACGCTCGCTGGGCGCGCCACCGCCGGATGGCCGAGATGACGTGGGCATGGGTCGATGGCCTGCGGGCCAGGCACGGCGACGCATTCGGCATCCTCGCGCGCGGGGGGAGCCGCACGCCGACGGTCACGAGCATCACGATCCCCGCCTCGTTCACGGGCTCCACGCTCGTGCGCGCCGTCGCCGAGCGCGGCTTCACGATCGGCAACGGCTACGGCAAGAACCGCGAGACGACGTTCCGGATCGGGCACATGGGGGATCATTCTCCCGATCGGCTGGCGGACTGCCTGGGGGTGTGCGGGGAGGCGATCGGGGCTCTCCTGAACGGCCACTGACGTACCAGTGCTTCAGTGGCCGTTCAGGAACTCCAAAGTGCCCCAAGGGGATTACCCTTCCCCCATGTCCACCCTCCTCCGCTACCTCCGCCCGTACTGGCGGTTCGTCCTCCTCGCCCTGTTCCTGGCGGCGGTCAATCAGATCTTCTCGCTGCTCGATCCGCTGATCTTCCGGCACGTGATCGATCAGTACGCGACGCAGAACGACAAGTACACGCGGGCGGAGTTCTTCCGCGGCGTCGCGGGGCTGCTCGCCATGGCGGTCGGGGTCGCGTTCGTGTCGCGCGTCGCGAAGAACTTCCAGGACTACTTCGTCAACGTCGTCGTCCAGCGGGTCGGCGCGGACCTCTACTCGGACGGGATCCGGCACTCGCTTGCCCTCCCCTTCCAGACGTTCGAGGACCAGCGCAGCGGCGAGACGCTCGGGAAGCTTCAGAAGGTGCGGTCCGACACCGAGCGGTTCATCGCGGCGTTCGTGAACATGGTGTTCACCACGCTGGTCGGCGTGATCTTCGTCATGGTGTACGCGTTCAAGGCGCACTGGGCGATCGCGCCGGCGTTTCTCCTCACCGTGCCGCTGCTCGCGGTGCTGAGCTCCGTGCTCAGCCGGCGGATCAAGACGATCCAGAAGGTCATCGTCGCCGAGACGACGGCGCTCGCGGGGGCGACGACGGAATCGCTGCGCAACATCGAGCTCGTGAAGAGCCTCGGCCTCGCCAAGCAGGAGGAGCTGCGCCTCAACGCGACGACGGAGAAGATCCTCAAGCTCGAGCTCAAGAAGGTGCGCTATCTCCGGAGCCTCAGCTTCATCCAGGGCACGGCGGTGAATTTCCTGCGCACGTGCATCCTGTTCCTCATGCTCTACCTGATCTTCGAGCGGCAGATCACGGTCGGGCAGTTCTTCTCGCTGCTCATCTACTCGTTCTTCATCTTCGGCCCGCTCCAGGAGCTGGGGAACGTCATCAACATCTACCGGGAGACGGAGGCGTCGCTCGCGAACTTCGACGCCATCTTCCAGATCCCGGTCGACCCCAAGCCGGCGAACCCGGTGGCGCTGGCGGATCTGCGCACGCTCGCGTTCGAGGACGTGAGCTTCACCCACGCGACGGCGACGGCGCCCGCGCTCGCGGGGGTGAGCTTCGCCGTGGAGCGCGGTCACACCATCGCCTTCGTTGGGCCGTCGGGCGCCGGGAAGACGACGCTGGTGAAGCTGCTCGTCGGCCTCTACCGCCCGGGCACGGGCCGGATCCTCTACAACGACATCTCGAGCGACCGGATCGACCTCGACCGCTTCCGCGAGCGGATCGGCTTCGTGACGCAGGACGCGCAGCTCTTCAGCGGCACGATCCGCGAGAACCTGCTGTTCGTGCGCCCCGAGGCGACGGACGAGCAGTGCTTCGACGTGATGCGCCGCGCGGCGGCGACGTCGCTGCTCAACCGCGCCGACAAGGGGCTCGACACCGTGATCGGCGAGGGCGGGATGAAGATCTCGGGCGGCGAGAAGCAGCGCCTCTCGATCGCCCGCGCGCTCCTGCGCGAGCCGCACCTGCTCGTGTTCGACGAGGCGACGTCGTCGCTCGACTCCCTCACCGAGGAGGAGATCAGCCGCACGATGCGCGACGTCGCCGAGAGCGCCGACGTGATCACGGTGCTCATCGCGCACCGGCTTTCGACCGTGCTCCACGCCGACACGATCTACGTCCTCGAGCGCGGCCGCATCGTCGAGCAGGGACACCACGACGAGCTGCTCGAGCGGAAGGGGTTGTACTACGCGATGTGGAGGCAGCAGGTCGGCGAGCGGAGAGAGATCGCAGCGCCGGTGATGGCGGAAGTGTCCTGAGAACTGCAACCGCGTGTACGCGGTACTTCCGTAGCAGGTACGTGGTACCAGGGGGCCGCTCCCGGAAATCCGGTCGGCCACCCTGCTCGTAAAGGTGCAGATCCCTCGACTGCGCTCGGGATGACCGGAGAGCGGATCCCTCGCCTGCGCTCGGGAGCGGAGTGCGGATTCGTCGACCGGGAGGACCCGGAGAGTCATCCCGAGCGAGCGCAGCGAGTCGAGGGATCTGCACCTCGGCGCGGCCTTCCGGGAGCTTCCCACCGGCACCGGGTACCTGCTGCGTCGGTCGTACCGGGTACTTCAGTGGCCGTTTCGACTAGAACCTCCCCTCCAGGTACGCATCCACCCTCCACCCCCGCTGCCCCGCCGGCTGCAGCCCTCGGGCGACGTCGAACCTCACCAGGCCGTCGAGGATCGAGAACCCCGCGCCGACGCCGCTCAGCGGCGTGCCGATGTCGCTCCAGCTCGTGCGGTCGCCCGCCCAACCGATGTCGCCGAAGATCACCGGGCGCACCGCGCTGAAGCCGTAGCCCGCTTCGGCGCGCGCGAGCCAGAAGGCGTCGCCGACGCCGGTGCCCGGTCGCAGGCCGCGCACGGTGTGCGTGCCGCCGAGGAACCAGTTGCGCTGGATCGGGAGCACGCCGACGGAGGTCCCGCCCGCGACGGTCAGCGCGACCGCGCCATTGCCGATCCCGCGCGACGCGGTCACGTCGAGCGCCGCTCGGCCGTAGGTCCCCGTATCCCCATGCGCGGCCTCGAGCCGCAGGTCGTTGAACAATCGCAACGCCTGCGGATCCTCGCCGATCGTCTGCGTGATCCGCGTCCGTGCGCCGGCATAGAGCGACGACGACGTGGCGATGTTGGGCTCGAACTGCGAGCCGCGCACCGCGCGTGCGAGTGAGAACGTCGTACGCTGGCGCCCGTTCCGCTGCTGCTCGGCGAACAGCGCCCAGGTCACGTTGATCGGCCCGCGCTGGTCCGGGCTGCGCGCGAGCTCGAGACCGCTCGCGCGGTAGTAGAAGCCCTCGTCGCGGCCGAACAGGAAAGCCGAGATCGAGCTGCCGAGGCCGAGTGGATTTCCCCAGTCGCCCGCCGAGACGAGCCGGTTGTAGGCCGTGACCGCGAGCGTGCGTTGGAGATCGCTGCGAGCGCCCGTCACCTCCACGTTCGGCTCACGGTCCGCCACCCCGATGCGCGCCACCGTCCGCAGCGAGAAGCCCGCGCCGAGCTGCTGCTCGAGCAGTGCGCCGGCGGAGAGCCCCTCGATCCTGTTGTAGCGCACGGGCGCATAGGTCAGCGTGGGCGGCGCGGGCGCGTAGCTGGCCTGCGAGCCCATCGCGAGCGCCTGCTTCACGAGGGCGTCGATCTCCGTCGCCTCCACGACGTCCTCCCCCCGGTCGTAGATCGACGGCGGCAGATCGGGAGAGTTCGCGAGCTTCGCCGAATCGCACGGGATCGTGACCAGCACCGAGAGCTGCCGCTCGTTGCGACTGCGCACGCGGGTGCGCACTCCCGTGCTGTCGCAGCGGTTGCGCGCGGCGCGCCGCGCCGCGCGGGCCGAGTCGCGCGCCGCGCGGTCGCCGGCGCCGATGGCGATGTTCACGTTCGTGGAGTCGCGCGTGGAGTCGGAGCGCGCCGGGATCGGTGGCAGCAGGTCCCCCGCGTTGACGCGATCGTACGAGAACTTCTGCTCGAGCTTGAAGGGGATGCGCGCGAAACCCACCTGGGCCCCGCCCTGCGCGATCTGTGCGCGCGGCAGCCAGAAGCGCCCCTGGAACAGCCCGTACTCCACGCCGACCGCGCTGATCTCCGCCTTCATCGGGAAGAGCATCGGTTTCAGCACGCGCGGCACCTCGTCGAACGAGGTCGAGTCTTCCTCTTCCGCCACGGCCTTCATGTCCATCGGCACGCTCATGCGGTACGCCGCACGCACGAGCTGCCCGCCGCTCATGTCGAACCAGAGCGAGCCGACGGCCAGGTTCCAGCGCGGCGTGCGCGGGCGGATCCTCAGCTCCCGCAGCCGGATCGCACGACCGTCGGGAAGCCGGAAGGTCGCCGAGTCGCCGCTCTCGTACACGTAGTACGCCTCGGACCCCTCGGCGAGGGGATGCACGATCCCTTCGTTCTCGTCCACGGCCTGGCGCGCCGCACTGGCGCCGATCCACAGCGTCTCGCTCCCCGGGTAGTACGGGATCGGCGAGAGGCTGCCCTCGATGGCCACCCGGGCGTTCTTGCCGGCGATCGGCACGACGGCGCGGGCGCCGGTGACGTCGACGTAGGCGCCGATGCCGCGACGCCAGCGCACCCGCGTCGCCGCTTCGCTGCGGAACGCGAGACGGTCGCGGCCGAGTCGGCTGAAGCCGAGCCCCGCCGACACGCGCTGATACGTGGTCGCATCGTACGCCACGAGCGCCGAGTCCTGGCGCATCCGCGCATCGCGCGCCAGCGCGAGGATCGAGCGGGCGCCGGCGTCGCGGAACGCCGTGGCACGGTGGGCGTCGGTCACGGACACCCGCTTCGGCGGCTTCCGGTCGCGATGGACGCCAGTGCTCGAGTCGCGCTCGGGCCGGGGAGCGGGAGCGGCCGAAGGAGACCGGGCGGTCGCGGGAGTCGCGACCTGCAGGAGCGCGGCAGCCAGATGCACGAGCATGCGAGACGACCCTTGAGAAGGGGTTGGTACTGCTTCGTACGCGACCCTCCGCCGAAGGTTTCCCGTCGCGGCGCGCGGCGCGTAGCTTCCGCCGGTCCACTCAACCCCACCGCGCGCCGTGCGTCTGCTCCTTCGCCTCGTCCTCGTCACGTTCGTCCTTCCCGCCACGCTCGCCGCGCAGGCGCGGGCGCCGGAGCCCACGAAGCAGATCGACTGGCCGGCGATCGAGCGCGAGGGGGTCGCGCTGCTCCAGGCGTACCTGCGCGTGAACACGAGCAATCCGCCGGGCAACGAGCTCGAGGCGGCGCGCTTCCTCCGCGACTTCCTGGCGAAGGAGGGGATCGAGGCGCAGATCCTCGACACCGCCGAGCTGGGTGCGGGGCGCGCCAATCTGTACGCGCGCGTGAAGGGGAACGGCCGCAAGCGGGCGATCGCGCTCGTCCATCATCTGGACGTCGTGCCGGCCACCCCGAGCACGTGGTCGGTGGCTCCGTTCTCGGGCGAGATCCGCGACGGGTTCATCTACGGCCGCGGCGCGCTCGACATGAAGTCCGAAGGGATCGCGCACCTCATGGCCGTGGTCGCGCTGAAGCGTGGCGGCGTGCCGCTCGCCCGCGACCTCGTGATCATCGCGAACGCCGACGAGGAGCTCGGCAGCACCGGCGCGGTCGTCTTCGCCGACAAGCACGCCAACCTGCTGCGCGACGTGGAGTTCCTGGTGACGGAAGGCGGGGGCAACTCGGTCCGGAACGATACGCTGCGCTTCCGCGGGATCGGCGTGTCGGAGAAGCGCACCTTCTGGCAGCGGCTCACCGTGCGCGGCACGCCGTCGCACGGATCGCGACCGACGAAGGACAATCCCGTGCCGCGCCTGGTCGCCGCGCTCGATCGGCTGGCGCGCTACGAGACGCCGCTGCGCGTCACACCCGGAGTGGACCGCTACTTTCGCGACATCAGCCGCGAGTTCCCGGGCGAGCACGGGCGCTGGCTCCGGAACGTCGGCAGGGCGATCGAGGATCCGCGGGCGCGCGAGTGGATCTTGTCCAATGTCTACTGGAACGCCATCCTGCGGAACACGATCACGCTGACCGGACTCCAGGGGTCGAACAAGACGAACGTCATCCCGCCCGAAGCGTCGGCCGACGTCGACATCCGGTTACTGCCCGACCAGGACGCGGACTCGATGCTCGCCACGCTCGAGGCGGTCGTGGCCGATACCGCGGTCAAATTCACCCGCCTGATCACGCCGAAGGCGCCGTTCGAGAGCTCGACCGACACGGATTTCTTCCGGGCGGTCGAACGGGTGTCCCGCGAGCGCGATCCCGGCGCGTTCGTCACCAGCTCGATGTTCACCGGCGCGACCGATCGGCCGATGTACCGCCGGCTCGGGTTCCAGGTCTACGGCCTGGACCCATTCCGCACGAATGACGTAGAACAGCTTCGCGGGGTCCATGGAAACGACGAGCGGATCGCCGTCGCCAGCTTCGTGTCCGGCATCAGGTTTCTGTACGACGTGCTGCGGTTCGTGCAGTGAGCAGGTGGGAATCCGGGTGTTGCGTCGGTGCACGGGTCTTGTTTCATTCGTCGCACACCAGTATGGGTTGAGCGCGTCTGGAGGCGCTCAAGGCAGGGTAAAGGACTGTGATTTCAGGCACAGGATTGGCAGTCTGAACGTTGGCGGCCCAGCAGGCCGCCGTAGTAAGGCTTGGTGTACACCCAAGTACTTTCTTGCACCGGGGGAGGTTGGAAATGAAGTACGAGAAGCCCGCTGTTCAGCGTTTCGGGTCGCTCCGCGAGCTCACGCTCGGCGGCGGCCCGATCTCGGGTGGGGACGCGACGAACCTGTACCACCGCTCGTAAGCTCGGCTGGGAACGAGGAGGCCTCAGGGACAGTGGACCTGAGGTCTTCTTCTTTTTTGGGGATCCGAGGTCCAGCGCCGCACCCGCGCACCCCCGCGCCCTTGACGGATCACGCCCTTCGGCCCTATCCTGCACGCGTGACCACCACCGCGCGCAGCTTCTACTTCTACGGCTTCTTTTATTACGGCTTCCCCGAGGCGGGCCGTGACTGGAGACGTACGCGCGAGTAACGAGAGCTGACCGCTCACCGCAACGACACCAGACGGCCCGTGGAAAACTCCACTGGCCTTTTTTGTTGCCGTCGACCCGGACGGCGTTTCCCACCACCCTGCCCTCCCCATGATCATCATCACGCGCTACGACATCACCGACGAAGAGCTCGACCACATCCGCGAGCGGGTGGAAGCCGCCGGTCTCCACACCCACCTCTCGCGTGGCGAGCGGCGCACGATCATCGGGTGCATCGGGGACGAGGCGAAGCTGCAGGAGGTGCCCCTCCGCACGCTCCCCGGGGTCGAGCAGGTGCTCCCCGTCCTGAAGCCGTACAAGCTGGCGTCCAAGGAGTTCTCGGCGCAGAGCACGATCGTCCGGGTCGGTTCGAACGCGAGCATCGGGAGCGACGTGCTCACGGTCATCGCCGGGCCCTGTTCGGTCGAGAATCGCACGATGCTCCACGAGACGGCCAACGCAGTGCAGGCCGCGGGCGCGACGATCCTCCGTGGCGGCGCCTTCAAGCCGCGCTCCTCCCCGTACAGCTTCCAGGGGCTGGGCAAGCAGGCCCTCGAGCTGCTCGCCGAGGTGCGCGCCGAGACGGGGCTGCCGGTGGTGACGGAGGTGCTCGACACGCGTGACGTGGACATCGTCGCCGAGCACGCCGACATGATGCAGGTGGGTGCGCGCAACATGCAGAACTTCGCGCTGCTCTCCGAGCTTGGGCGCGTGCAGCGCCCCGTCCTGCTCAAGCGCGGACTCTCGGCCACGATCTCCGAGCTGCTGATGTCGGCCGAGTACATCATGGCGCACGGCAACCACCAGGTGGTGCTCTGCGAGCGCGGCATCCGCACCTACGAGCGCGCGACGCGCAACACGCTCGACGTGTCGGCGATCCCGGTGCTCAAGCGCGAGACGCACCTGCCGATCATCGTCGACCCGAGCCACGCCGGCGGGGATGCCGAGCTGGTGGCGCCACTCGCCTTCGCCGCGGTCGCGGCCGGGGCGGACGGGCTGATCATCGAGGTGCACCCGGACCCCGAGTCGGCACTGTCGGACGGCGACCAGTCGCTCAACCCGAGCGCGTTCAACACGCTGATGGACCGTCTGGGCGCCTTCGCGGCCGCGGCGGGCAAGACGTTCGAGGTTCCCGCCGTCGCGGGCGGGCGGGGCGCGTGATCGCCGTGGCCGACCGCATCGAGCCTCGCGTCGACGAGCCGCTGAGCGAGCTCGCGGACTGCCGGTCGCAGATCGAGGAGATCGATCTACGACTCATCTCCCTGCTGGCCGAGCGCGTCGCGCTCGGCCAGCGCACGCGGGTGCTGAAGCAGGCGGCGGGGCTGCCGATCCTCGACCCCCAACGCGAGGCCCAGGTCATCCGCCGCGCAGTGGCCGCGGCGCGGGAGCGCGGTCTGCCGATCGAGCCCGTGCGCCAGATCTTCTGGCACATCGTCGGACTCTCGCGGCGCGCGCAGGAAGAGAAGGAGTGATGCGCGCCAAGCGCGTCGGCGTCGTCGGGCTGGGACTGATCGGAGGGTCGCTCGCCCGCACGCTCGCCGCGCGAGGGGTGAACGTCATCGGCTACGACCGCGAGCCGAGCTACCTCGAGGCGGCCGTCGCGGAGGGGATCGTGCACGAGGCGCTCGACGCCACGCTGGTTGGCCTGGAGCGCGCCGACGTCGTGGTGCTGGCCACCCCGGTGGCGGCCACCGTCGCGCTGCTCGAACGGCTGGGCGACCGGCTGACCGGCCCGTCGCTCATCATGGACGTCGCCAGCACGAAGCGGCGAATCGTCGCGGCCGCGGAAGCGGCCGGCCTGGGCCCGCGCTACGTGGGCGCGCATCCGCTCACGGGCAGCCACCGCTCGGGGTGGGGTGCGTCGCGCGCCGGACTGTTCGAGGAGGCGCGCGTCTTCCTGTGCCCGAGTCCGAGCACCACCGCCGAAGCGCTCCGGCGGGCCGACGCCTTCTGGCGGTCGCTGCGCGCCGGCGTCGAGGTGCTGGACGCCGAGGAGCACGACGAGCAGATGGCCTGGCGCAGTCACCTCCCGCAGGCCGTCTCGACCGCGCTCGCGCTCACGCTGCAGCAGGCGAACGTGTCGCGCTCGGCGCTCGGCCCGGGTGGCCGCGACATGACGCGGCTCGCGGGCGGGGAGCCCTCGCTCTGGACCGGGATCATGGACGACAACGCCCGGGCGATCCTGGAAGCGCTCGCGGCGATGGAGGAGCAGCTGCGGCTGTTCCGCGAGCGGCTGGCCGCAGGCGAGGACGGCGTGCGGCAGTGCTTCGCCGACGCGCGCGACTGGTTCGACGGCGAGCCCACGCGTGCGCTCACGCCCCGCGATACCGCCTCCTAGCTTTCCCCGGATGACGGGAACGACTTCACCCCGCGCGGCGACATGAGCGCCGGCGCGGGGCGGCCGGCGCTGCGCGTGACGGGCCTTCGGAAGCGCTACGGCGACGTCGTGGCGGTCGACGGGCTCGATCTGACGGTCGCGACGGGGGAGTGCTTCGGGCTGCTCGGCCCCAACGGCGCCGGCAAGACGACGACGATCGAGATCTGCGAGGGCCTGACGCCCCCCGACGAGGGGGTGGTCGAGGTGCTCGGGCAGCGGTGGGACCACGACGAGCGCGCGCTGCGGGAGCGGCTCGGGATCCAGCTCCAGGAGACGCAGCTCGCGGAGAAGCTCACCGTGGAGGAGACGGTGCGGCTGTTCCGCAGCTTTTACGCGCGCGGTCGCGACGTGGCCGAGGTGATCGACCTCGTGCAGCTCGGCGAGAAGCGCGGCGCCCGCGTCGGGAAGCTGAGCGGCGGACAGAAGCAGCGGCTCGCCCTGGCCTGCGCGATGGTCGGCGATCCCGAGCTGCTCTTCCTCGACGAGCCCACCACCGGGCTCGATCCGCAGTCGCGCCGGCAGCTTTGGGACCTCATCGTCGAGCTGCGCGCGAGCGGGCGCAGCATCGTGCTCACGACGCACTACATGGACGAGGCGGAGCGGCTGTGCGACCGCGTCGCGATCGTGGACCACGGCAAGGTGATCGCCCTCGGCTCCCCGCGCGCGCTGATCGCGGGGCTCGGCGCGGAGCACGTGGTCGAGTTCACGACGCCGGGCGCGACGGACGGCGCGCTGGACGCGCACGCGCTCCAGTCACTCGACGGCGTGCAGTCCGCGCGCTCGCACGACGGGCGGTGGACGCTCGAGGTGATGGAGCTCGCGCGCACCGTGCCGGCGCTGCTCGCCGAGCTGTCGCGCCGCGGGCTGCCGCTCGGCGAGTTGGCCACGCACTCGGCGACGCTGGAGGACGTGTTCGTCTCGCTCACGGGTAGGCAGCTGCGCGATGTCTGATTCGTTGCGACCGGTCTCGAGCCGCCTGCCGTGGTCGGCGCGCTCGCTGCCGCAGCTCACGCTGGTGCGGTTCCGCGAGTTCATCCGGGAGCCGGAAGCGGTGTTCTGGACCTTCTTCTTTCCGGTGGTGCTGGCGATCGGGCTCGGGATCGCCTTCCGCAACAAGCCGGCGGATGCGGTCACCGTGGGGGTGGTGCGCGCCGCCGCCGGCGCCGACTCGCTGGCGGCGCGACTCGGCCGCGCGCCGGGGATGCGCGTCCGGCTCCTCGAGGAGGCCGAAGCGACCCGCGCTCTTCGGA